>ONAV01000001.1 GCA_900315925.1 uncultured Selenomonadales bacterium
GCCCGGAGAGAAGCGGAAGCGGTTGCTGCGGAAGCAGGCATTCAGGAAGTCCGGGCAGAACTGCTGCCGCAGGATAAGCTGAAAGAAATGAACGACCTGCGCAACAAATACGGCGGCGTCATGTTCGTAGGCGACGGCATCAACGACGCGCCCGTACTGGCCGGCGCAGACGTAGGCGCGGCCATGGGCAGCGGAGCGGACGCAGCCATCGAAGCGGCGGACGTGGTGTTCATGAACTCCGAAATGAGCGCGATCCCCAAAGCCATTGCCATTGCCAAGGCGGTCAACAATGTAGCCTGGCAGAACGTGGTGTTCGCCCTGGTTGTCAAAGTCATCATCATGGTGGCCGGCCTCTTCGGCTACGCATCCATGTGGGCCGCGGTATTTGCGGATACCGGCGTATCCGTGCTGTGCGTGCTGAACGCCTGCCGCGTGCTGTATAAAAAGTTCTGATTACGCAGTAACGGAAATGGCGGTTGCAGGCGGTAACAGATATGCCTGCAACCGGTACCCTTTAACGGAAACATTAAACGCTCTCACGTTTCCCAACATCAGCGGCGTCTGCTGTATCCGGCAGACAGAAGGAGGTAAAGCATGAAAAAAATTCTATGCTTTGTGTTAGCAATCGTTTGCCTGCTTGCCGTTGCGGGCTGCGGCGGACACGCGCCGCAACAAGCGGGAGCGCCGGTCCATAAAGAATCCCATACGGAAAAGGTACTGCGCGTGGGAACCGACGCGGATTATCCGCCTTTTGAATATTATCAGGAATCCACCAAGGCTTTTATCGGCTTTGATGTGGAGCTGATACAGGGCGTGGCCAGGGAAGCCGGTTACAGCAAGGTGGAGTTCGTGGACCTGGAGTTCAACAATCTGCTGCCGTCCCTGAAGGACGGACAGGTGGACGCGGTGATCTCCTGCATGAACATGACGGAGGAGCGGAAAAAGGCAGCAGATTTTACGGAACCCTATCTGGCCAGCTCCAACGTGGTGGTTGGAGCTGAGGATGCGAAGTTTGGCAGCGCAGACGTCATGAAGGGAAAACGCATTGCGGCAGAAATCGGCAGTATCCACGAGAAGCAGGTTAAAAAGTATTCCGATGCTGTCATTGAAACCGGCGGCGCCGACGAAGCCCTGAAGCTGGTCATGGATAAAAAGGCGGACTATGCAGTCATGGATCATTACACGGCTCGCTTTTTCATCACCAATTTTTATAACGGCAAGCTGCAGATCGTGGCGACCCTACCTGACGAATCGGATAACGGGATTGCCATAGCCGTTGCCAAAGGCAATACGAAACTGCTGGCCCAGCTGAACGAAGGTCTGAAGAAGTATCAGGCGCAAGCTTCTTTCCATCAGCTGAAGAACAACTATTTCGGAAAACTGAAATAAAGGAGCCTGTCTTTTCGCTGTAAAATACTGAAAATAATCACAAAATGTTCATAAAAATTAACCCGGTACGGAGACGACGTACCGGGTTTTTGTTTGGTTGGAAAGCAGCTTCAATACAGGGTGTGACATTCTGGAACCCCCCTTGACTGACGGAAAAATTCTATTGTAAAATAAAAGTGGATTAGTGTGTATATATATAAGGAACAAGAAAATTTGACAACAGATTAATAAATAAAAGTGAAAGATATAAATGTGAAAGCACGGGTGAATCATTATGAGAAAATCCAATCTTGTTTATGTGGCCATTGTCCTGGGGCTGCTTGCGGAAGGTCATGCGGCGGCTGCCGTAATATCAGCGGGGAGTCTGGATGCCGGTGCGCAGATGGAACGGGACCGCCGGGCCATAGAGCGTGAACGGGTCATGGAACAGATTGCGGAGGATGAGGCCGCAAAAAAGAACAAGGTGGAGCAGGGAGGGAAGCCTGCTGCAGAAGAAGCTGGAGCGGAACTCAGTTTTGCGTTGCAGCAGGTGATCTGGAACCCCTCGGAGATCCTGACTAAGGAGCAGATTCAGGCTGTTACGGCATCCTATATCGGAAAGCTGGTCACCCTGAAGGACTTGCGTGAACTAGCAGACAAAATCACGAACATATATCGGGACAAAGGCTACATGACCTGCGGGGCAGTTCTGCCGCCGCAGCGGATTCATGACGGCGTGGTGGAGATCCGGCTGATCGAGGGTAAGACAGGAAACGTAAACCTTACGGGAAACCGCTACACCAAAGACGAATATATTATGAACCGCATCGGCTTAAAACCGGGAGAAATCGCCAATACGGAGAAACTGAACCAGGACCTGCGCTGGTTCCAGGGGACCAATGACGTCCAGCTCCGTGTAGTGATGAAGCCCGGAGCAGAGGAAGGCACCACAGACTATGACATCATGGCTTTTGAGCCCCAAAATCAGTCCGTGACCCTCTATACGGACAATGACGGCTACGAATCCAGCGGCCGCTGGCGGGCCGGCATTTTCTACAACATGAAGAGCGTGAGCGGAATCCGGGATTCTCTCCGGGCTCACTTTATCGGCAGCCGGGGCACCAAGTCCTGGGGTCTGGGCTACAGCGTTCCCATCTCCCGGAAGGGGATGCGGCTGGACCTGGACTATTCGGGTAACAGGACGAAAGTGGTAAAAGGGGAACTGGAACCCCTGGGCGTGGAAGGCGAGTCAAACTCGTATTCCCTGACCTTTCGGGCGCCTTTCCATGTGACGGAGAAATCCCGCCACGAAGCGGGCCTCCAGTATGTCCATCAGAAGTCAGAAACGGAGTTTGGTCATGGAACGAATCTAATTTCGAAATTAGTGGATGACAAGATCAATCGGGTGATACCCTATGTTTCCTTCACCCATTACGGGAAAGACAGCGTGTTCTATCACAAACACTCCTTTGTGGTGGCGCGGCGAAGTTATCTTGGTACGGATTCTGATACAGCCAAGGATACGGCCAAGCTCTACCGGATCTCTTCCTTCTGGCAGAAGCGCAATACGAACGGGCAGTTCTGGCAGGCCCGGCTGGACGGGCAGTTGGGGTCGAGCGATCCCCTGGCCGCTTCGGACCGGTTCTTCGTTGGCGGGGTCAACAGCGTCCGGGGCTACGAAGAAGGCTTCATCGGCGGCAGCCGGGGCATTTCGGCGGGCCTTGAGTACCATATTCCCGTGGATAAGGCGAAACGCATCTTCGTTTACCCCTTCTTTGACTGGGGCATGGTGAGCGGATATGCCGCGCCGGAGCATAATAAGCTGATGAGCGCGGGCATCGGCATTGAAGCAAGATACAAGCACCTGTACAGCACGCTGACCGTAGGGTTCCCCTTCAAGAAGGACTTTTACGATGAAAAGATAGACAGTGCCAGGGTGGACTTCTCCCTGTCGGCTGCCTTTTAAGATAAATACGCCATACAAACATGTACTTCCCGCAGGAGACCTTTCCTGCAGGGGAAACTTCCCAGGATAACAGAAGAATTTTCTCAGTAAGCTAAAAGGATGAAGAGATAGAAAAGGGTAATACAGAAAGAGGTATCTGCATATGACATACGGATATTACAGCAATAAGAGGGGCCGCAAACAATCGCGTTCCCAAACCAAACAGCTGGAGCTGCGCAGGATTCTCGCGTCCCTGACCATGGCGGCAGGGATTCTTGCCAGTCCGTTCAGCGTGGGCGAGGCAGCCATTGTCAGGAAAGACGGAGTATCCGCACCGGCGATAGAACATAAGGGGAATGTCTACAACATCGATCCGGAAGGGAGCAATGGCAATTTTGCCTACAACCGGTTCAAGGATTTCAATCTGGGGCAGAGCGAGATCGCCAACCTCAAATTCGGTAATGCAGCGACCCTTGCCAATCTGGTGAGCAGTAAAGTCACCATCAACGGTATTGTTAATGCCGTGAAGGGCGGAGCCATTGACGGACATCTCATCTTTTTAAGCCCCAACGGTATCGCCGTAGGAGCGAAAGGCATCATCAACGCGGGGTCGTTCACGGGTATCGTGCCGAGAGAAGCGGATTTTAAAACACTGTATGATGCAGATATTAATGCTAATGCCGATGCAATTACATTGACGGCACTGCAAGCGCTAGCCTATGACAATAAGGGAACCATCGACATCAGCGGGAAGATCAACACCCCTGGTGATGTCAAGCTGAATGCTGGCACCATCAATGTCGGTGGTACTATCAGCACCCGCAACGGTATCATGCTGGGGGCGGGCATCATCAACATCAATGACGGCGCTAAGATTGAGAGCACAAAGGAAGTTGATTTTACTAAAGTTGTTAATACGGGTTCGGAAAATGGATTATATTTTGCCACTACCACTGGCAAAGGTGGCGACATTGTCCTGGCAGCAAAGCAGTCGTCTGTTGTCGATGATACCACGATTGTAAAAGATCAAGACGGCCAAAACAAGATTAAACCCATCCGCTGGAGCGAGCGCTCTACGGATCTTTCTGCTGCTGTTAATATCGGCAAGAACGTCGAAATTACCAGTAGTGGGGCGGTGAAGCTCACGGCGGAAAGCACCAGTACCTACAAAGACAGCACCCCCATGACCCTGACGAATACCGTGATGAAGGACCTTATCCTAGGGGACGATGAGACCGTTCTTGACGGGCTTGTCAACAAACTGGCGGGAGCAGAAGCTTTAGCGAACAAGTATCTCTTTGTCAACTATTCCAGCAAGAAGAACAAGTCCTCTGTCAATGTCGGGGCAAGCAGCTCCATTACGGGCAAGAGCATCGATATTGAAGCGAAATCCACGGTGGATATCAAACAGTCTGTAGCCGTTTCTGCGTCGGGCAAGGACAGCGAGAACAAGACGGTGGAGAACACTTCCAAGGCGCCGGTGGCAGCCGTGGCTATTTCCCGCGTCTACAACAATGCGGACGTCGTCATTGACGGCAATCTGAACCTGTTGGCTGAGGGGGCGGATGGCATCAAAATCGCTGCCAACGCGGACACGAAAGTGGAGCTTTCTGCCACTGCTGCCGGTGGGACGAATACCTCCGCCGCTGTGGGCGTGGCGGTCCTGTCCGGTGACACAAAAGCAAAAGTGATTGTGAATGCACCGACGGGCGCACAAGAGCTGAAAGCAGACAAGGGCAAGGTGTCCATCGACGCGACCACGAAGAGCGACATTGACGTCAATGTGAATGCCGTGGGGAAGACGAGCTATGTCGTCTCCAACGTGGGCGTGACCAACTATGACACCAGCGCCGATGTAATTATCGATCGTTTCATCACGGCGGGCGCCGTAGACGTTAAAGCGGAAAACGCAATCTCCAAACTGAAAATGAAGGTGGACAACACTTTGAATGATGAGTCCCCGACGGGCAAGGAAACCGAAGAGCGGGACGACGCCACGGACAACGCGGCTGTCAACGCGGAGAAAAACAAAGGCGATTCTGGGAAATCCCAGGACGAGATTCAGAGCGAACATAAATCTATCGATCCTACAAAGGTAATCAATGCTGCCTCTGTAAACACTACCAATGATGAGAAGACAAAAGATGCCACTGGCACTGACGGCAAAGGCGGCATCCAGGATGTCATGGACAAGGTGAAAGGTACCAATGCAGGGGGAGACAACGCACAGAAAACATCCGCCTTTGGCCTCGGAACCAGCGTAGGCGTCTTTTCCAACAAAAACGACGCCAATGTTACCATCGGGTCGAATGTTGTCATTTCGGCTTCAAAGGTTGATAATGTGGCAGCAGCAGACGGTTCCGTCAAGGTAGCTGCCAATACGCTGATGACGGCTTCCAAGGATGACCCGAAAAGCCTCCAGCTTTCGGTGAAAAACGCTTTAGCCAACGCCAATGTAGAGATCGGTGCTGCCGTTTTGGTCAGCGATGTGAAGAACAACGCTACGTTGCTGTTGGATACCGATGGGACAAACGCTGCTCAAATCACAGGCGGCGCTGTATCGCTTGATGCTGAAGCGGGTATGGGAAAATACAAGGACGGTGACGATGAGAAAGACAGTACTCTGGCTTACACGGTAAGCGCCGAGGGAACATCGGAGGAAGAAAAGCCCTCTACATTTGCGCTGTCCGGCTCCGTGGGTGTCAACACGCTGAAGAACAGTGCTATTGTCCTTTTGGGACAGAAAAGCAAGGTGAAAGGCTCCGCTGTGAAGCTGGCTTCAGATGCAACTACCAACGCATCGGGAACCTACGGTACAACGGACGAGAACAGCAAAGTAGGCATTGGCGCCACGGTGGGCATCCAGAACATTCGTGGCAACAGCCTGGTTATGGCAGGGAAAGGCACGGAGATTAATGGAACGGCATCCCTGGAAGCCTCGGCAAACAATTCCACGGACCTGAAAAACAGTGTCAAGAATGCTGGCAAAGGGGATTCCGTCGGCATCTCCGGCATGGTTGCCCTCTCCTACGGGGACAGTAACAGCATCGTTTCCATAGACGACGAGGCCGTCATCAACGCGCCCGAGGTTTCCGTCAAATCCGAGAATTCCACGAACGTGGACAACTCCGCCCGCAGCAACGCGGAAAGCACGGCGGGCTCCAAGGCCTTCGGCCTCGGCGTGGGCATTATCAATTATGACGTGAACAGCGTTGCCATGGTCAGTGACAATGGCAGCGGACTTCCTGTGTCCTCAGCCAGTTCCACGGATGTGGAGAAAGCCGCCAAGAAAATCTATGAGGACGTGACGCTGGCACGAAGCGTAGCCGGAGATACCCTTGCTGGGAAACTGGGGACGAAGTCTGGCGACGGGAAGGGCACCATCACCACGGGCGACCTGTCTGTTTCGGCGGAAGCTTCGGGTATGCTCAAGAACGACGCCAAGGCAAACGCCGCCTCCAAGGATTCGACAAGCGGTGATGATAACTCCGAAAAGTGGACGAATTGGTCCAAGCAGGGCAATTCGGGCGCGGACGAAGCCACGAAGAATACTCGTGATTTAGAGCAGGACAATGTGACTTCTCAGAATGAGAGCGCGGCTCCCTCCGCCTCGGGCGCGGCCAGAGAAGCCGGTCAGGCGGCAAATCCGGATGAAACGCCCACAGCTCCTGCTGACAATGCGGCTCCCGCTGCAGGATCGGAGGGAAGCGCAGGGGCTTCTATCGGCATCGAGGGTAGTGTAGCACTGACTTTCCTGGGAGGCCGGACGGACGCTGTGCTGGACAATGTGACTGTGAAAAATGAGACGAAGGAAAACGAAACGGTGACCGCTGCCGACGTGGATTCCATTACCGTTTCCGCGTCGGATTCCCTCGGCGCCATCACCCTGGGCGGCACGAAAGTCAAGAACACCCTGAAAAATGGCGCTGCAACTACGGTGGGCATTGGCGGCACCTTCGCTATGAACAGTTCCAACCGGGACGTGGATTCTTTGTTGCGCAAATCCAACCTTCAACAGGCGGGATACATTTCCAACGAGGCTTCCAAGACCGGCATTGAAGTAGCGGCGGGCATGGGCCTCAGCACCGGCTCGAAGGTCTCCGGCGCGGGCGTGGTGTACTACAACCGGGCGAAGCAGGACGTCCACGCCTTGATGATCAACAATACCATATCGTCAGATTTCGGGCTTATTTCCAATGAAGCATCCAGCACGGATTTCCAAATCGCGGGCGGTCTGGCAGCCAATTCCGGCAGCGGCGAAGGCGTCAATGTGAGCGTGGGCGGCGCTGTCGCAATCAGCAATCTGGAAAATAATCTGGTCAGCGGCATCAGCGGCGGCACAGTCACGGGTTCCCTGCTGTCGCTGGACGTTGAGGCCCAGAAGTCCACCACACAGATTGACGGCGCGGTGGCCGGAGAAAAAAGCGGCTACGGCTTTAATGGCGCTTTTGCCTACGGCAGCGTGAAAAACACCACCCATGCTTATATCTCTGGTGTAACAGGCAACGTCGCGTCGGCGGAAGTGAACGTCACAGCGGGTGAAGGCCCTGTCATCAAGACGGCGGATGAGCTTGCAAAGGAAAAACAGCAAAAGCTGAACATCATCAACAACAAAATCACGGACGAGCAGAAGAAAGGAAAACGGACGAACGCCTTAAACGAGGATGCACAAAAGGACTCCAACGAGAACACGCAAACCCAAACGAACAAGGATACCCTGATTGGCATTGGCATAGACCCCACGGGGAGAGACTATCTAGACACAACCGGAAGTGCAGGCTCTTCCCTCGACGACGATCAAAAGAGTACTGACGAGGGGCAGGCTGCAAACGATGCGGCGCAAGACGAGGACGAGCTCAAAGCGATGTTCGGCGGGAACTACAGTCGCACCATCACTGCTGCCATGGGCGGAGGATTGAACAGCAACGTGGGAGTGGGTGCGGGCATTGCCTACAACTATGTGAAAAACGACATCGCGGCGGAAGTCAAGAACTCGACCATTACGGCGGGCGACTTGAAAGGTGAGGCGGCCAGCGACTCCCTGATCGTTTCCGTGGGCGCGGGCGTAGCTATCGGCGGTAAGGCGTTCAACGGCGCCGGTTCCGGCAGCTGGAACGACCTGAAAAACGATATCAAGGTCAACTTTGAAAACAACAAAATCACGGCGATAAACATCAGCGAGCAGGCGCAAAGCTCCGCCTCCATCTTCAATATCGCGGGCGAAGTCGCGGGCGGAAAGGGCATGGCGATGGGAATGACCCTCGCCTATAACTCCCTGAACAACACCACCGGCACCTATCTGAAAGGCAATGACATCGACCTGGTTGGAGAAGTGACGGGGGATAATAATTCTGTTACGCTGAAGACATCAAACACGGGCAAGGCACTGGCCGTAGCGGGTGCCGCGAACGTGAATATCAGCGAATCCTTTGCAGGTGCCGTCGGAAACGTGGCCATCAACCGGGGCGTCAGCAACGCGGAGAGCGTCATTGACGGCAAGACGGACGGCACAAATACCACGCTGGATGGTCTGAAAAAGCTCACCGTTTCGGCGCAAGAGCTGACTAAAAAGACCACTGTGGCGGGCGGCGTTTCCGTCGGCGGCAAGAAGGTTGGACTCGGCGGCTCTGTCGCCTATACGGCTGTCGGTTCATCCAAAAATAAAGAGCGACTGCTGGCGGAGATAAACCATGCCGACATCACGACGACTGAAAACGGCACGATTGAAGTCTCCACGACGGACAGCAAGACGGAGACAGAAAAGTCGCGCATCATTACCGTGGGCGCTGGCCTCGGCGTGGAATGGGGCAGTAATTTCTTCAACCTCCAGGGTGCGGCCGCTGTCTCTGATATCTACAAGGACAGTCTGGCTGTCCTGGACAATACGAACATCAACGCCACAGACGGCTATACAGGCAAGCATCCCAGCATCAGCGTTACGGCGGATACCAAAAGCAAGATCAATACCGTGGGCGCCGTAGGCAACATCTCCATCACCGGCAAGGTGACGGGGACTGTCGGCATCGCCATCAACCGTATGGATCAGGATACCAAAGCGGAAATGTCGACGGATGACGGGAAGACAACCGAGGTCAATGCGGGCTTTACCCAGGTTCGGGCCACCGGCGACGGGGATATCCATTCCGTAGGGGTAGGGGCTACTATATCCGTAGGCGAGTTTGTGGCCGCCGCAGGATCCGGAAGCCACAACTACATCGGCAATGATGTGAATGCTATCATCAAAAACCAGAATCTCACAGCGAACGGCAGCGTGGGCGTGGTGGCCCAGAGCGACGACCGCCTCTATAACTTCGCCGGTGGCTTTAACATTGGCGCCAACACCAGGGCGGCGCTGGGAACGGCTGCCTCCACCAACAAAATCACCGGCAATACTAACGCATTGGTGCAGGGTGGTTCCATTGTAGCTACAGACACTGGTTCCATCAAGGTTTCCAGGCCCAAGGACGACAAGATTTTCAGTGCGGCAAAACTGAATGTTTCCACAACCAGAGACGATCTTATCAGTAGCCGCAGTGGAAATGACGAAAACAAGACCGGCATCGTAGTGGACAGCTCTGCTACCCATACTCTCATTTCCCAGCTTTCTTCCGGCGGCGTGGCAGCTTCCTCCAGCGTGGGGGTTAGCCTCGCGGGTACGGTGAATATCAATACCATTGAAGGGAATACTACGGCCAAAATTCAGGATGTAAATCTCAATTCTGCCGAAAATGCTTCCGATATAAATGTGAACGCCGTGGACTATACGAATTTCGGCTCCGTTACCGGTACGCCCGCCGTGGGAGTCGGGGCGGCAGCAGGCGTATCTCTTGGCGTGTCCGCTAACTGGGAAACCTATGGAAGGACGACTGAAGCGGAGATTTCTTCCACATCCGCTGATGAAAAAAAGAACGTGTACGCCAACAATCTGACCGTGGATGCCATAGCCAAGCATGGCTCATCCGGTCTGTCCTTTGCGGCGGCGGCTGCGGGCGCTAAAATTGGCGTTGCCTCCGGCGACAACATCATGCGCCATAAGAATACGAGTACAGTCAGCGCAAAACTGGACAAGGTGAATGCTGTCTTTAACGGTACGGCGGAGATCAAGGCAGACCATCTTGGCAACAGTCACACGGAGAATGTTGCGGCAAGCTTAGCCGCCGGTATGGTTGCAGTGGCGGTAGGCGCAGGTGTGTCCGTCATGGACGATACATCCAAGGTAACGGCGGAAGTGGCGAATAGCGAGCTGAAAGCGAAGGAGAGCACGGACGGCAAGAATATTTCTGTCCTGGCGAATAATGAGAATAACTGGAAAAACCTTCTTGTTACCGCCAGCTTAGGCGCTGGTATCGGCGCGGGGATAGCAGCCAATGTGGGAATCTACAACACCACCGGCGAGACTGCTGCGCTGGTGACCAATAGCGATTTGGCGGCCTACGATGTCAATGTAAACGCCACGGACAAGATGACGGCGCATGGCACCGGCGGTGTAGGCGGCGGCGGCGTAGGCGGCGTAGGGGTAGCCGTTACTTTGAACAATATTAACAGCAGCGTCAGCTCCCATGTGACTGGCGGCACTGTCACGGCGGCGCATGATATCAACGTAAAAGCGGAAGAAGAGCGCAGCTTTGACAGCCAGGTGACAGGGGCTGCCGCCGGCGGTATCGGCGTAGGCGTGAACGTAGCCGTCACTTCCATCAACAAAGGCATCACGAATGCCCAGCTTTCGAACGCCAAAGATGAAAACAACAACCCCACGGGAGTCAATGCGGACACTCAAAATCAGATCAAAAAGCATCTGGATAGCGTGAACGCCGCGAAGGGCGCACTTGGCACCACTGATGACAAGTTCACCGGAATCTTCGGGCTGAAGGATAAGAGCGACCTCAAAGCGGCCAGAGACATGAGCGTAGATCTTTCTACGCCCGATACCAAGAAGATGGGCGTCCATACTTCTGTTGGTGGCGGTGCGAAACTGGAGGCCAGCAACGATGTCAATGTAACTGCGAAGGATACCAGCGACATTTTCGCAAAAAATATAGGTGTCACTGCGGCCGGCGCCGCTTCTATTAACGTTACGGACGCCATTATCCATACGAACTACGACACGGATGTGACCTTGGACCAGGCCACTATCGCGGGCAAGAATGTTACCATCAACGCTTTGCAGACCCAGGCAGCACCGAAGGACGGAAAGCAAGGTTCCGACGTCAGGGTAACAGCGGTTACTGTAGGCGCACTTGCCAGCGTGGGCGTCGGCTATGCCGGCATCGTCAACAGGGGCGCGACGGATGTTAATATCACGGACAGCAATATCAAGAGCACCGAGAATGTCACTGTAGAGAATGTCACAATAAATGCGACGGACGAAAGCAAGCACCAGTCCCAGATCCTCAGTGTGGGTGTGGCGGCGCTGAACGTCACTACCACTTTTGCCAGCGTGGAAAATTACAGCAATGTGGGTGTAACGCTGGGCGGAACGAACAACATATCTGCTACCAAGGCTGCTGACGACAAAACGTCCGCCACAGGCAACATCACTATTGACGCAAAAAAAGCAAATGCGCTGGAGGCACATACCCAGGGAGTAGGCGTCGGTGGCGTCAATGTGGCGGTGAACCATGCAACCATCGAGGACGGTGGAAAAGACGGAGATAGAGGCACGGGGAACGTCACGGCCAAAATCACCGGGACGACCAATATCTTAGGAAAGGATGAAAACTCCAGTGCCGAGAAGTTCCATCTGGGCGCGACCAACGACACTACGGCGAAGCTCAGCGCAGGCAATGTCGCTGTTTCGGTTCTGGGCGTAAGCCGGATGCGGGGTAAAGGTGTCATGGCCATGGGCGCGGATGTCAACGTGGCAGGCGGAACATTCAACGCGAAAACGGTGGAGTTCGTCTCCCTGCTTGGTAATGCCGATAGAGAGAGACGTACACTGGAAGGCAACGTGAAAGGACATAACATCTCCGCTGTAGCTGTCGCTCCGGACGCAGTCATCCTGAACACCGACGCCACGGGCAAGGTCAATGTGGCGAACAGCACCTTTGGCGAAAATACCAACCTTATCCTGAGCAACACGTCCCTTGTGGATCGCAAAGCGTATATCTATGACGTCACTGCCGGAGCCGTAGCTGTGGGCAATACCAGCGCGGACATCGTCGGCAATGAGACGCTGAAAACTGCCCTCACGGGGAAAACCAATACCACGAACAAGCTGGCCAATCTGCAAGTCGTGGCTTATGGCGAGAACACGGGCAAGGCCTTGGCCGACGCAGGTGGCGGCGGTCTGGTGGGCTATGTGGGCGCCCATGTGGATAATAAATCTACGAATAACGTTACCAGCACTCTCAGCGGCAAGTGGGATGTCCAAGGGGAAGTATATCTTGTTGCTGCCCAGAAGGATGAAACCCGCCTCACTGCCAAGGAAGGCCATGGCGGCGTCATCGGCGTAGGCGGCACCAGTGTGGATAACACTATCAATACCACCACGAACGCCACAATAGCGAATGACACGAAAATCACCGCTGATCGGGTTCATGTGGGTACAGCAAACTCCCTCACCACCGGGGCCTATGACGATAAGGATGGAAATGGAAATACGGATGCGCAGACCTACACACTGCAGGACCATTTCGGCGGCGCCATTTCCGGCAATCGTCTGCGCAGTCTGTTGGATATTACGGAAAACGGCACGGTTACCATTGGCGAAAATACGAAGATTACCACGAACAAGCTGCAGGAGTATGTTGCTACCTCCCAAAATGACATGACGAACCATGCATCGGCCAAGGGTGGCGGCGCCGTGGCTGTCACGGACACGGTTACCGAGAATAAGCTTACCATCAACAATACGGTAGATGTAAAGAGCGGTGCGGTTCTCAGCAATGAAAAAGAGGCATCCACCGAGGACATCATCCTTGCCGCCTATGACGAACATAAACTAAATTCCCATGCCGATGCCACAGTAGGGGGTGTCGCAGGCGTCCTCGTTTCCAAGAACGAGACCACCATGAATCGCAAGAGCAATGTGAACGTGGCGGGTACCATCGAGAGCGGCAGCAATGTGGGTCTGTATGCCGGAGCCAATGAAGACGGCGTTCTCTCTAATCTGAACGTCGACCTCAAGGCGGGCGTTTATAACTATACAGCTATTCCCGTTTCTTCCCCCACGGTGAATTACAACATCACCGCCGACAGGGGAGCGGTGGATGTAAGCGGTACCGTCCGCTCCACCCGGGATATTAATGCCATCGCCAGCGGCGGCAAGGAAGAGGTTATCAAAGACGAGAGCAAGTGGGCCTGGGTCACTGGCGGAAAAACTATCAACAAGTCGTTTCTGTCCTCTAATGCGGTTGTGGCGGAAGAGGCCTTGCCGAAAACGAGCACTGTCAACGTGACCGGCTCCCTCATTGCAGGCACAGCTGCCCCCATTAATGTGACCATCGGAGGCACCGTAGCAACTGGCCTGACCATCGAGGCGGACAACAATCAGGCAAACCTGCGAGTGAAGAACGGCATAACAGAGGGAACTTTTAACTATGCCAACACCCTGGGCGCACGGTATAAGGAACTGAACGAGTTGATTTCCTCCTATGAAGGCGACGCAACAAAAATGGCGGCCTATATCGCTGAGCGCGACAGAATCAAGAAAAAGATGAAAGATTTGAAACTGTTGGAGACGGATGATGACGGTAATATCACGGCTTATAACTCCAGCCTTCCTATCTATTTTGTGGAGATTCCTGACATCGCTACCAGTGGTGGTAATATCAATGTAACAACTAATGAATTCACCGGCACGGGAAAAATTCATGCAAACTCTGCTCCCTCCGTCAAGATTACAAACGCATCCGATGCCTATCTGAAGCTAAATAACATCATTATGGGAGAAAAGGGTGGCCAGATTATCTATAATCAGGATCATGTCATTCATCCCCCTGCGGCGACGGGGAATGCAGAGATTAACGAAATCAATGTCAATAAATTTGGGGCAAATTTCAGCGAGATTGGTGGCAGAACCGATGATACAGAGGCAGCCGGACTGGAGGTGCTAAACACAAGAACTTTCAGCGGAGTCAATGGCAAAACGAGTACCATAGAGTTGACAGATAAGATTACGGAAAAGATTGATTCTGACACCGAGTTGACGGCTGCGGAAAAAGAAGAATACAAACAAGCCATAAGTAAAGGGCAGGTAAAATATACCGCCATTACCGATGTGGAGGTAAACGGAAAGATCAGCAATTTCTACGGCAATGTGACTATCAACAATGTAAGCGGGGATATCCGCATTAGCGGCGGCACTACGGCCCGTCCAACAGGAGTGGAGGGAAAAACGGTAAGCCTTATTGCATCCAGCGGCACCATCGCCCAGGATTACAAAGAGGGCATCGTCAACATTGATGGTGAGCCGGAAAGGTATTTTGAAGGCCAGGCAAATGAATTGAAAAAGCAGCTTGGCCTGAGCGAAACATCTTCGGCTTCAGGTTCGAAAGACTATGTAGAACCACAGCGTTCTTTCTCCCAAACAGCTACCGGCTATATTGCAGGACGGGATGTTTATGTGTCCGCCGCCAATATCAATGTGAACGGTCTGATTCAGAGCGGCTATAAGACATATGCCGCTACAGTGACCGACGAGCAACTTACGACGGCGAAGACACGGCCTGCCGCAAACGCGGCTGTTGTCCAGAACCGCACCATGTATAAGGTCAACGAAGGCGGCGCGAAATGGAACAACACAGAAAAAATCTTTGACTATGTGCCGCAGGTCTATTGGGATCCCTCCACGGACAAACTGGTGGTGGAGGATATCGATACTGCAGGCGGCAAGGTTTATCTGACAGGTATGATTGCCAGCACCGGTACTGGCACGTCTAGCGACAACAAGCCCGTCCCCGGCAGAATTCTGGCAGCGGACGGTGCGGCAGAAATATCTGTTATCAACAATACCGCATTGGATATGAACATGGGTAATGTTCTAAACAACCAGCGGCAAGGCATCATCACCATCGCTGATACAGCCAAGAACACCTGGACCGAGTACAGGAGTGTTATCATCGCAGATACGACTAATGGGACCGAGACCAGGAAGTGGCAGACACGCACCATCAACGGCTATGCTGACTATATGAAGGCGCACCGAGAAGACGGTGATCCCTATGCGAGCATCGTTCCGACAACTACTGACACTCCTACTACAACGCCTTTGAGCTATACAGTTAAAGACAAGCAGACCTATAGTTGGGTCAATGGTAGTACTATTAACACAACCGAGACCTATGAACATTATGAGCGCAGAGGTTTTTGGGGCTTGGTTCAGACGGCGAATGAAACTCAACTGAAAGAATGGGCAAAAGATTCGAAGCCCGTTAGCACAGACGATCAAAAGAAATACGGACTGCCCGAGGGCGCTGTTATTAGCCAAAATAGCGACAATATCCCTGCTGGTGATAAACTGCACGTGGATGGGAGTACACGCGTCTTGGATAAAAAGATTACAGATAGAACGCACGATCAATGGAGCAGCGGCTTCCTTGGCTGGTTCAAACATACCAGGGATCGTTGGAAGGTCGGTACTAAAACCATCCAGCTCTACAACTATACATTGGACGCCTCCCAACCCATCACTATCGGGCTTATTGGATCGGAAAAGGGCAGTATCAATATTGAAAGCACCAACGTTAAAGGCGGCAGTATTAACCTGACGGGCAATGTAGCCAATTCTCACAACGAGGCTCCCCTGACGGTGAGCTCGCTAGCGGGCGGTATCACGCAGTTTGATAACACCACCCTGAAGAGCGAGATCGTGAACCTCTCGGCAAAGGACGATATCAAGAATATCCATATCACTTCCATTGGCGCGAAGGACGCTGGCGGCAAGATTACGGACAATGTCCAGCTCGATGCCGTTTCCACCGGCAAAGGGGATATCGACATTACAGTCGTTGGCGGCGAGCTGGGAGGATCTTTGCCGGGGAATGTGACAATCAAGGCTCTCAAGAGCAAGGGCGGCAGCGACGATATCAAGAATGCGGAGCTTGGGGACGTGACGCTGAACGCAAATGGAAATATCATCCAGTCGGGCAGTGGGGCCACCGTTGAAGGCCGGGGAATCACTCTGACAAGCAAGAACGGCGGAATCGGCACGGATGGTCAGGCCATCGAAATCGCAGGATCGGATTTGGTTTATTCCACGGACCGCTACGGCGCACAGGTGAACGCCAGCGCTAAGGATAGCATCTACCTGACAGAGGCGACGGCCGGCGGCGATATGCGCGTGGGCAAAATCGAGTCCAGAGAAGGGGATGTGAATCTGACCGTCGTGAACGGCGGTTTTATCGACGGACTTCCGGCCGATGACAAATCCGGTTCCACGGACAGCGTGGACGAAATGGTACATCGCTGGATCGATGCCGGTCTGATTGACGGAGAAAAGGACGGGAGCGGAAACTATACCTATAAAGGCGCGTATATAGAAGGTTTAGAGAAGGCCCGCGACGACTACAAGGCGAACGTGGAAGCGGCGTATGAAAACTACAAGGCGAATGTGGCAACGGCCAATGAGGTTAAGAATGTCTACGCTTCGGCGGATTACCAGAACTATCTTAACAAGACGGGAGATTACGCTGATAAGACCGACGAGGAGATTTTGGCGAAGCTCGTAGCGGACGAACATCTGAAGTATGCCGACTATAAGAAGTACGCAACTGCGGCAGAGTATCTGGCAGCGAACAATATGGATTGGGAGGCGCAGTACAATACGCAAAAAGCGGCGACGGAGGCAGTTTACGCTTCGGCGGATTACAAGGCGTATGTTGCCGGAACTGGCGCCTACGCAGGCATGACCGACGCGCAAAAGGCGGCGAAACTCGCCGCCGACGGACATCAGGCCTATGTTACTTATGCGAAGTATGGCAGTGCGGAGGCATATATGCAGGATTCCGCTACTTACAAGTATACCCAGTTCTCCAAGTATGAGAATGCAGGTGCTTATCTCGACAAGGACGAAACATATAAGGAATTGAAGACTAAGGCGGAAAATCCCAAGTTTGAATGGACGAAGAACATGATGCTCTATGCCGTCAGCGAAGCGCTGGTGAATAAAGCCAGCGGCGAAACCACGCAGACGAAGCGGGCCGCCAATGTGCTGGGCAAAAATGTCACGCTGACATCGACACAGGGCGCTGTGGGCACCGTTGAAGGTACTGCTACAACGATTACCGCGGAGGAATTACAAAAAGACATTACAAAAATGAAAGCGCTCATGAATGTGGATGCGTCTGACGTGGAAATCAAATGGAGCGGAGACGATAAAGACAAAACTTTAGAGTCCTTCACGATTAAACGCAATCTGCCCTTGGGCGTCAAGGCGAGTGGCACTCTCGACGTGCAGGCGGGCGGAGATGTCTCCGTAGCAGGCCGTACCGATAAGGCCGGGGAGCACTCTGCCATCAATGTGGGGAACATTAACGCCACAAATAACGGTGACGTGCGCCTGTATTCTGCAAAGGGAATCTACAATGACCTGAAGACTGATGATGACAATCAGACCAATATCACGGGCAGGAACCTGCTTCTCGTCGGCGGTGAAGAAAAAGTAAGTGCTGACGGCGACGAAAGGGCAAGCATTGGAACTTCTGACAAGCCTTTGACCGTTTCCCTGACCGGGGATCTGACAGAGGCCAGAGCTTCCGAAAATGTGTACATCAAGAACATGAAGCAGAATGATGTTCTCAGACTGGGAGCCATGTACGCAGGAAACACTATTTCTCTGAATAGCGATAAGGGTTTCTTGATGCGTGATGCGTACAACCCTGATAAGAACATTGCCCAGTCCTATATCAACGCCGGTAAAAAACTGGAATTTGTAACGAACACCAACATCAATGGCGGTAGCATCGTAGGTGATATCATTGACGGTAAGGATTATTCTATTCGCATTCTGAATGACCGGGCTCCGGTAGATATCACAGCAACGGATGCACATATCCGGGGCGTGGGCAGTCTTGCCTATGGTGTCCAAAACGGAACTTTGGTTCTTGGAACCATCAATACCAGTGGAGAATTCACCGCTACAAGTGATGGGTCACTGGCTGTTGTGGGGCAGGAAGAAGAAATAGACAGCGCTGGAAATGTTGTGAAACCGGCAGTGGAAGGCAAAATTAACTCCGGCGGTAATGTAACGCTTGCTGCTGCAGACAGCTTGACGCTGGATGGTACAGTGAAGGCGGGTAATCAGACAAGTGGGGATGCGGCGAATCCGAGGACGCTGACCCTGAAAGCTGTCAATGGAGACATCACTCAGACGGCCAAGGGAGCAATTACTGCCGATGCGGTTAACACCTTCAACGGCAAATCGTTGCTGCTGGAAAAAGCAAATAATCAATTCAATAGCATCATCGTGGACGGCATCGAGACCGAGCCCGGCAAGGCTATTGCCGGGAATGTGCGCATTAAGGATAATTCCGATGCGCTGACTGTGGCTGTCAAACGGGATGTGACAGGGGATATCTCTGTTGAAAATCTCGGCGCTCTGACCAATAGCGGAAATCTCACCGCTACAGGCAATATTGAACTGGAAGCAAAGGGCGATTTGACACAGGCAGCGGGTACAACTCTTGATGCAGGCAAAGATGTGAATCTGACTTCGACAAACGGCGCCCTTGCTGCCAACGGGAATATCAAAGCACAAGAAAATATTGAGCTGAAATCGGAAGGAGATCTGACGCAAGCGGCTGATTCCACTCTTGATGCAGGCAAAGATGTGAATCTGACTTCGACAAACGGCGCCCTTACAGCCAACGGGAATATCAAAGCACAAGAAAATATTATTTTGAAAGCAAAGGGCGATTTGACACAGGCGGCTGGTTCCACTCTTGATGCAAGAATGAATGTAGAGATGACATCTACAAATGGCAATCTGACACAGGCGGCGAATACAGAGATTAAGGCAGGCCAGAATGTAACGCAGACTGCGCAAAACGGCGCTCTTGTCAACGATGGGAAAATCGTCAGTCTTGATGGCGGTATTACGCTGACTGCGAAGGGCGATTTGACACAAGGTGCGAAACTAAGGGCAGATAAAGATATAAAGGTAACTTCAGAAAACGGCACCCTGGCTAATAATAATAGTATCATCAGCGGTAACGGCAATATTGTCTTGAAAGCAGAGAAAGATCTGACACAAGGGCTGAAAGGGATTCTTGCAGCAAATAACAGGGAAAAAGAGGTACAGCTGACTTCGGTGAACGGGGGAATAACCCAACAAGCGACTGAGGAAGAATCGGCAGGAATCCAAGCGAAAAAGGTTACCGTCGTAAGTAAGAATAGTGTGGATTTGTGGGGAGTGAACAACTATTTCGATGCTATTACAGTGCAAAGCTCTGTCGCGAATGCTCCCATTCAGGGCAGCGTTTCGATATTTGATTGCGCGGATAATATGGAACTTTCCATTCTTCCTGTTGTTAATGGAAACATTAAGGTAGAAAACCGGGAAAGCGCTGGCGCAATCCATGTCACCTCGGAACTTCATGCGAATGGAAATGGAGCAGATGCCAAAGGCGATATCACGCTACAATCCAAGGGCAATATAGTGACAGAGCGCAAGCTTACGGCAGCCAATAACGTAATCGCCACCTCGACCAACGGCGCAATGACTATCGGCGGCGATGTTTCTGCATCCAACAATATTACGCTGACCTCCAAAGAAACGATGCAGACGACCGGTAAGCTTACGGCAGTCAATAACGTAACCGCCACCTCGACCAACGGCGCAATGACGATTGGCGGCGATGTTACCACAACTACTGGCGACATCAAGCTGCAATCTAATGGAAACATGCAGACGACTGGCAAGCTTACGGCAAAGCAGAATGCGAACAGCGATAACCCCGCCGGGAATGTGAACCTCACTTCCACCGCCGGGAATGTAACCGTTGGCGGCGACGTTACCACAGGGACGACATCGCCCGAATTGGTAGACTCTGACAAGGATGGAATACCCGAATTAAAAGGAATATATAATTCTCTTACCATTCATGCGGGCGGCGCTATCCAGGAAACGGACGGCGTGAAGATTGATACGCCGGTAGTAGAAACTTATAGCGGAAAAGGCGTTTCTTTGGAGAGCGCAAAGAATACGTTCGGCATTTTCCTGGCCGATGGCGTTGACAACAGCAAGGAGATTGACGGCAGCGTCAAAGTTGCTACCAACTACTATAAGGGCGAAGATGACAGTGTCGTGACGATAGGCTTGGGTGCAAGTGTTCTCGGTGATGCGGAATTTTCTAATCTCAATCCGAACGGCGGCTTGGGAATTCTGGTATGGCATCCTGACGACAAAAACAGGAATATTAGCATTTTGGGAGGCAATGGCGCCGATGGCAATCTTGTTCTCAAGGCCAGCCAGGATGTGGGGTTGCTTGGCGACGCATACGCAGCGCATGATGTTGTGGTTAAGAGTACGAACGGATCGTTCTACGGCATTGGCAGAAGCATTACAGCCGAAAACGACGTCAACGTATCAGTAGCAGATTCTGTTTATTATATAGGCGGAACGGGTAAAGCCCTTTCTGCACGTCATGACATCATTTTTGAGGCGACTAACCCTGCTTCTAAGGATGCTGGTATTTACATTGGCGCATTGCCGGACAACATTAATTTGATGGATGTGATGAACGGCACGGCGTCGGTGGAAGAAGCTCCTACTAAGCTTTGGGCGGGAAACAACGCCAATTTCAACGTCAACGGAAATGGCGACATTGATCTGGAAGGAGATGTAATAGCTGAAGCCGGGAAGGTCTCCGCAACTGTTGCCGGCAAAGGCGACATCACTGTTGGTAATGAAGAAGGAGTAGCCGAAACAACGATAATGGCGCAGAAGGATGTTACTCTTAAAACAGAGGAGGGTAACATCAAGGTTGCCAAGGGCATCCAGTCCACGGAAGAAAGCGTGTCGGTGCAGACGGGCAAGGGCGACATTACCGTAGGCCGTGACAATGTGGTTGACGGAAAAACCATAACGGCGAAAAAGGATGTCAGCGTAGGTACTGACCTCGGAACAATCTACATTCAGGGCGAGACTTCCACGGTAAACGGCGACATCACCATGAAAGCCGGAAAGGACAAATATGAAGGAGGAACGGGTAATGGCAACTTCGTCATCCGCGACGACGGCCAAGTGATCTCCGGCGGAGGCGTTACCCTTAAAGGCCGCAACGGCGATATCCATATTACGGATGACATCAAAGCCAAAAAAGGTCTTACAGCCAGCATTACCGAGCAGGGGAACGTTTATTTTGACACAAATGTAAGCGTCACGAATGACGTGAATATTGCAACGGAAAAAGGCGACATTGAAGTGGGGAACAACGTTAACGCGGAAACGGGAACGGTAAAACTGCAGGCCGGCGACGGCGATATTAGCATAGGCGCCGATGTAACCGCAGGTAACGATGTGACAATGAATGTCAACAACGGCGACGTAACCGTGGGCGTCAATGTAACGGGGGATGATGCGAGCAGCAGTGGTAAAGGCAATGTAGTTGCTAAAAACGGAGATGTTACTATAGATATTTCCGGCAAGGGCAATGTGGGCATTACCAAATCCGTAGATTCCCAAAAAGGCAGCGTGTCCGTGAAGACGAAAGAGGGGAATATCAACATCGGTTCCGCTAATGTGAAGGATGATAAGACGGTCACGGCGAAAGAAAATGTCAACGTGGAAACGGATCTTGGCACAATCTATGTTCTGGGTATGACTTCCACGGAAACCGGCGATATCACAATGAAAGCTGGAAAGGACAGCTATCAGGCCGATGAAGGAAGCGGTGAAGACTTGGTTCAGAATGGCAACTTCATCATCAAGGACGACGGCAAAGTGAACTCCGGCGGAGCCGTTAACCTCAAAGGCCGTAACGGCGATATCCATATTACGGATGACATTGAAGCAAAGAAAGGCATTACGACCAACATCACCGAAAAGGGAAATGTCTACTTTGACAGAGAGGTGAACGTTAAGGATGATGTGAATATTACCACGGAAGACGGTAACATCGCCATAGGGAAGACCGTTACCTCCACAGAAGGAAATGTTAATCTGCAGACCGGAACCGGCAGCATCCTGATAGGTGAGGATGTCACAGGCGTGAAGAACGTTACGATTTCCACTAATGCAGGGAATGTCATTGTAGGCGACACGGATACGGGAAGAGCTGGCAACGTGCTGTCTAAGACAGGTAATGTGTCCATCCAGACGGGCGAAGGCATCGTCGGGATTGTAAAATCCGTAAAGGCTCAGGAAGGCAGCATTGACATCCAGGTAGGGACCGGCGGCGTAGCGATCGGCGACAATGGGCCGGGCGTGGAAACGGTAACTGCCTATAAAAATATTGATGTTGCTGTGGATCTGGGACGGATTGAAATTAACGGCAAGACTTCCACGAAGAAGGGCGATATCTCTATGTCCGCTGCGGAAAGCGAATATGTGCCGGGCGGCCAGAATATTATCATTGCCCAGAACGGCGAGTTAGACTCCGGACGGGATGCGCGGCTGACGGGCCGCAACGGCGATCTGCATGTGACAGATGCGGTGAAGGCTGTGCGGAACCTGAATGCTACAGTTCTTGATGAGGGCGATATTTCGTTAGATCGAGATGTCAACGTAATTGGCAATACGACCGTTACTATCAATGGCAAGGGTTCTGTATTTGGACATAACATCGTGTCCGGTGGTACGACCCATGTATCGCTGACTAAGGGCGATCTCTTCCTGAACCTGGCGGAAGGCAAGGCCGTGGTGCTGCGTATGGAAGACAACACGAAAGCATCCAAAGTCGGGACAGTGCTGGCAGACGCAAGCGGCGGCGCCGGCCCCGATGTGGAACTGACGGGCAACTACATCCCGATTGGGACGTTAGCGGCCAAGAATGGCAACGCGGTATTTGAAGTTACGGCTATGGGCGCGAACAACCAGAAGCTCATCAGCGGTGAAATTTCCGTCGGAAGCCTTCGCTCCAGGACTAATACGCATATGCCGACGCTTTGGGCCAACCGCGGCAATATCCATGTAGACGAAGGAGACCTGGCCATTGACGATGTGCTGGCGGTGGATAAGATCCATCTGGAAAACAAACTGACGGATCTGGCCATCTTCGGACGCACGCCGACCCGGGACGGGGAACAGCTTTACTACTGGAACAACCTGGAAATGGCAAACAGCAAGACGCGGTCCTTTACGCTTTATGCGAACGGGAAAGTCCGGACGCACCGGGCCGTCCTGATTGACGCCGGCAGGTATTACGGCAAGCTCTACGGCGATAACCTCAGCGTGGTGGACATGATGCGCGAACGCCTGACCAACGAGCACGGCCAGTACACCTTTGACCGTACATGGTACACGAAACCCGGCGAGGTCCTGAAGGAGAAAGTACTCTTTGGCATGGATACGGTAGACGAAGACATTCGGCAGCACAATGCATCCAGCGGCCAGTTGATGTAATTTCCCAATGGGGAGCGGCTGTACAATGCAAATAATTAAATAAGAAGAAATAAGACTGGCAAACGCCCATACCCAAGAACAGGGTATGGGCGTTTGGACATTCCAAAGAGTAATTGACTTTGCCTTTTCATAGTAAAACGCAGGTACACATAAAGAAAACGTTTATGTATATAATTGGCAGGTAATTGCCAAACGGGTTGTAATATGTTACTATTATTCTGAGATAGAATATGTAAAAATATCAGGAGACATATCATGAAACAAATGCCTTCTGCTTACAATAAAAATCGAATACTTTCCTTGTGGCTCTGTCTTACGTTGCTGCTGACAGTGCTGCTGCCGGTGTCGGCCTTTGCCGCTGCGTCCGGGAAAAAGGTCGTCCGGGTGGGCTGGTTCGAGTCTACGTTTAATATGACAGACCAGAACGGCAGACGGTCCGGTTATGCCTATGAGTATCAGCAGAAGATTGCCGCCTATACAGGGTGGGAGTACCAGTACGTGACCGCCAGCTGGCCCCAGCTGCTGGAGATGCTGAAACAGGGCGAGATCGACATGTTAAGCGACGTGTCCTATACACAGGAGCGGACGCAGTCTATGCTCTATTCTTCCCTGCCTATGGGTGAGGAGGAGTTTTATGCCTATGTAAATTCCCGCAACCACTCCATCAGCATGGACGACTATACGTCTTTCAACGGGAAAAAGATTGGTGTGGATAAAGGCAGCGTGCAGGCGCAGAAATTTGCCGAGTGGGCAAAGCAATACGGCATCGAAGCGGATGTTGTGGAACTGACCAGTGTGCAGCAGGATACGGTGCAAAAGCTGATTTACGGCGAAATTGATGTTTTTATTTCCGCAAATGTGGTAAAAACCGACGATAATATCACGTCTATCTGTAAAATCGGTTCTTCTCCCATTTATTTTGCCGTCAATAAAAACCGCCCCGATCTGAAAAAGGAACTGGACGCCGCCATGAACCGGATTCAGGATGTAAACCGGTATTATAACGAGCTGCTGTTTGAAAAATACGTAAAACGAGGCCGTACCAGTTCGTTCCTGACCTTCGGGGAACGAAAGTGGCTGCGGCGGAACGGGATGATCCGGGTAGGCTACCGGGCGGATTACAACCCCTATTGCGCAGAGGATAAAGGGAAGAAGAAACTGACCGGCGCCTTACAGGAATATCTGGACGCAGCAACCGGCAGCATAAAAAACGCGAGAGTCTATTTTGAACCGGTGGCCTTTCCTACTATTAACGACGCCCTTACCGCCTTGCGGAAAGAAGAAGTGGACTGCGTATTTCCGGTCAACATGACCGACTTTGAAGGAGAACGCATCAACGTGATCCTGACGGATCCGCCTATGCATTCGGTTATGCTGGCGATCGTGCGGGAGGCTGACCAGAAGAAGTTTTCCCTGCGGGGCGTTGTAAATGTGGCCGTAGCCAGAGGGAATCACTATCACGAAAACTTTCTGAGTCAACATTTCCCCAAATGGAAAAAAACATACTTTAATACTGCTGACGAGTGCCTGCAGGCCGTTGCCGAAGGCAGGGCAGACTGTTACCTGATCAGCATGTACCGGTTCAACCGGATCGCCGACCAGTGCGAGAAACTGAAGCTCACATCCCAGTCTACCGGGGAAGAGATGAATCTGTCCTTTGCCCTGCGGCGGGACGAACTGCAGCTGTACTCCATCCTGAACAAGACCGTGGGCCTGGTTTCTCCGGAAACTATCTACTCGGCCCTTGCAGCCTATTCCCACGAAGATAAGAAGGTTACCGTAGAGGAATTTGTCAAAGACAATCTGGTTGCGGTAATCGCGGTTATTTCTGTGGCCGGCGTTATCTTCCTTGCCCTGCTGCTGAGTAAAGCGAGGGCAGAGAAAAAAGCCATGGAGAGGCAACAGCTGATTTCCATGGCGGAACGAGACGAACTGACCGGGCTGTACAGCAAAACCTTTTTCCACGAATATGTGAGCCGGCGCCTGCGTCGTCATCCGGGGCAGAAAATGGATTTTGTGGTCCTGGATATTGAGCAGTTCCTTTCCGTAAATGAGCTGAACGGCCGCGAATTCGCAGACAACGTGCTGCGGACCCTGGGCGGGGAGATCCGCGAGGCTCTGGACGGGACCCGGGGAATCGCCTGCCGTGTGGAAGGGGACCGTTTTGAAATTTTCTGCGAGCAGCGGGAAGACTACCAGGTCTTGCTGGACCGGTTCCAGGGTAAGATGAACGAGCTGTCCCAGAAAGCCAATATCCGCCTGCGTATGGGTGTCATGCCCTGGCAGAAAGGTCTGGATACGGCCATGGGCTTTAACCGGGCCTGGGTGGCCTGCAACATGGTGCGGGGCACTAACCGGCACCTGATGGTATATAACGATGAAATGCGCTCCCGGGAAACCTATTCCCAGCGCCTGCTGAACGATTTGCGTAAGGCCGTGGAGCGGCGGGAATTCAAGGTATATTACCAGCCTAAATTCAATATCCAGTGCGACCCGCCCCGGCTGGACAGCGCGGAAGCGCTGGTACGCTGGCAGCATCCGGAACTGGGCCTGATTCCTCCCGGTGATTTTATTCCCTTGTTTGAACGGAACGGCCAGATTGAAATTATTGACAAGTATGTGTGGGCGGAAGCGGCCCGGCAGATTGCCGTCTGGAAAGAGAAATACGGTATTACCGTGCCGGTTTCCGTCAACCTGTCCCGGGTGGATATGTTCGACCCGAAACTGGAAGAGATCCTTGACGGACTGGTGAAGGATAACGGACTGAGCTGTCATTCCCTGAAGCTGGAAGTGACGGAATCCGCGTATACGGAAAACACGGAAGAACTGCTGGCGGTAATGGCCCGTCTCCGCAACAAGGGCTATGAGATCGAAATGGACGACTTCGGATCCGGCTATTCGTCCCTGGGCGCCCTGTCCTCCATGCCGGTGGATGTGTTAAAGATGGACCGTTCGTTTGTCATGAATATCGACAACGATGAGAAGGATCTGCGGCTGGTGGAACTGATTCTGGACATCGCCCGGAACCTGCGGATGCCGGTCATCGCGGAAGGGGTGGAAACGGAAAGTCAGCTGACGCTGCTGAAAAACGCGGGCTGCGACTTTGTGCAGGGGTATTGCTTCTCCCGTCCGCTGCCGCCGGAAGAGTTTGAAGTGTTCATTGTCCGGGATACGGGAAGTCATGAAGAAAACCACAAGCCGGTGCGTCCGGTACCGGTAACACAGTAAAAATAAAAAGCAGCATCGGAAACTGCAAAGCAAAACATAGTGAGCGTTTGCGTAAAGAACCGCGGATCATTCCGCGGTTCTTTGTTTCGTGAGATGAAATTCGCCGTAGTGGCAAGACTGTTACGATAAAAGTCCAAGAAGCAAACCCGAAGGGTGAAGCTGATTGGAAACTTTTATCTACTTGCAGTGCGCCGCAGAGCGCAAGCCGCAGGCGTTGCGTAATGCGTTGCGCACGAGCCATTGAGGGGCGAAGCCCCGAGTTTCGAAGCCACAGGCGAATGAGTCCATGAAATAGCAAACGCTCACGTTTTTGCGTGCTGTTTTCGATGCTACTTTTATTTTACTCTGTTTTGTGCTTTCCGTTTCTTTCCGATTTTGACCTGGGTGTCTACGTTGTTCAGGCCGATGATCAGCTTAGGTCCTTCTTTTTCTTCCACTAACGCTGCCCTGGCGTTGATGTATACGGGCCTGCCGTCGACGATCAGACGGTATTGCATTACAAACAGGCCGTTCTTCCGGATTTCCTTCATTATATTTTCTTTGGTAAAGAAATCCCGGTACATGGGCAGGTCGTCTGTATATACGAACTTTTCCCCTAACCTGCGGGCGGTTCCGAAGAAATCGTCGCCTTCTTTGGCCAGGCCAAGGGTATCATAATGCCGGGAACTGCTGTATTCCACATAATGATCTGTTTCGGGATCCACTGTATAGATGCTGAGGAAATCGCCCGCCAGAGCAGAAATACGTGAGTAGATGACCTGTTCCGCCTGCATTCGCTCCAGCGCTTCTTTCTGCCTCATCTGGGCGTCCACGTTGTTGACGCCGATGATGATATGGTTGTCGCCGGGGCCCATGCGCACAGCCTTCATGCTTACATAGGTGGGTTCCCCTTTGATCAGGAGGCGGTAGCTCAGGGTAAAGGCGCCCAGCTCATCAATGGCCCGGACTACATTTTCCCTGGTAAAGGTGTTGATAAAATAGTCCCGGTCTTCTTTATAAATATAATCCAGCGCATCCCGGCGGCTGGCGGCAAAGAAGTTTTCCCCCCGCCGTTCTTCATCCAGAAGATCCTCCCGGTGTTCGGAAGTGTATTCGGTAAATTGCTCCGTATCCAGGTCCACGTAGTACAGATTGATGTAGTCGGCGGAAAGAGCCTGGGCCACATGGGTGTAAGTGACGCCCCGGTCCGAATTGTCCGTGATGCCAAGAATTACGCTGACACAGGCGCTGATCCCGGTGACAGGGTTCGTGGCAATGTGCCGGGCGAAGGAATAGGCGGTCAGATCTTTTGCGACTTCCTGATTAAAGAAAACGCGTTTTCCTTTTTCCCTGCACTGAAGCACCGCGTTTTTGTAGGGGGAGTTGTCCGGCAGGGAAGCAAAAGGAACTTTGGCCCCCACCGGTGCGGATCCGTAATAGCGGTCGATGAAATCCCGGAAAGACCGGTTGCAACGGATAGCCCGGGAATATTCTCCATCAAATTCAATAATGGCCATAGGCAGTGTATCAAAATAATGGCGGATGCCATCACTGCTTGCCTCCCGGGCGATCACCGCCTGGTCGTACAGGTTGACCCTGCCGATGGTAGCGTAGTATTCGTCTTCATCCGGGTTTTCAAAGCCGATCTGGGTACCCTTTTCATAGCGTTCCAGAACCTCTTCCGCAGAAATGGGCCTGCAGTAATAGAACCCCTGCAGCTTGGTACAGCCCACTTCTTTCAAAAATTCAGCCTGCTCTTTGGTCTCCACTCCTTCGGTAATGGTATCGATGCCCAGTCCGATCGCCATTCGGATCAGTTCTGTGAGAATGATCTTACTTGCGTCGCCTTTGTCGAAATTCTGAAGGAAGCGCATATCCAGCTTGATCAGATCAAAACGCAGGCTCTGTAAAACGTCAAGGGAAGAGTAGCCGCTGCCGAAATCGTCCATCCAGACCTTGAATCCCAGGTCCCGGAAACGGGCGATCTGTTCTTTCATAAAATCAAAATTGGCGCCGATAATGCTTTCGGTGATCTCGATGGTAAGCTTTTCCCTGGGAATACCGGCTGCGTCTACTCGCTGCCGGATCTCTTCCACGATATCGCAGGAATCAAAATCCGCCCGGGACAGGTTCAGGGAATGAGGCACGAGATACAGGTTTGCCCGCTGCATGGTTTTCATCTTTTCCAGGACCTGGTCCAGCACATACAGATCCAGCCTGGTGATCAGCTTGGTACTTTCCAGAATGGGGATAAAATCTGCCGGAGAAAGGAGCCCTTTCACCGGATCGACCCAGCGGGCCAGGGCTTCTTCGTCGCAGACCCTTCCGTTGGCAGCCCGGATGATGGGCTGATAGTATACTTTGATCCATTTCTCCTTCAGGGCCCGGTCCAGGTTGCTGGTGATATACTGGCGGGTATTGGCCTGCTCCAGCATGGTTTTATCAAAGTAATAGTATCCGGAAGCGTACTGGTCCCGGTTCTGGTCGCAGGCATATTTTGCCCGGTCGCAGGCCGAAGACGGCTCCACCGGTTCCATCCGGTGCAGGTAGATGCCTATCCGCACGGGCAGGCTGTTCCGGTTGTTCAGTTCCCCGCATTCGGCAATCAGCTTCTGCAACCGTTCTTCCAGATTTTCCTCGTCGGTGAAGGCAGCGAAATGATCCTGGGCAAATCGGCTGCACTGTTCGCTGCCAAAATAGTTTACCAGAATGTTAGCAAAACCGGTGAGGAGCTTATCTCCTTCGGTAAATCCGAACTGGCTGTTATAATACTTCATGCCGTTCAGGTTCAGGAACAGAAGAACAGGGTCCTTTCCCTGCTCCAGCAAGCGCAGCTTTGCGGCTCTTGCCAGTTCAAAGAAATAGCTCATACTGGGCAGTCCCGTGAGACGGTCATACCGGTAAAGGGCAGAGGAATCGGAGAAGCTTTCTATGCTGTTTGCAGGTATCCTGCCAGCCTGGTGCTTTTTCATGCAGTCGCCCCCTTTCTCCGGAAGAGCCGGTTATGATTGAAATGTTTCATAAAATAATCCTTAACAATACTAAATACCGACAATTTTCTACTTTAATTATAGTAAATATACACGTTATTGTCAAACCGAGTCAGCGCTGTCGGGTTTTGCTATACTTTATAAATATAGCAACTGTCGCCAAGTACGGTTTCTGTTATAGCGGCCGACGACAGATGTATCTTGAAGTGATGCTGAAAACGTGATATAATAATATGAATTCTCAATAAAGATTACGGTTCGATAAATTCCGGAACATTGACGTAGTCAGTTACAAAAAGCGCCGGTCAGCGTGCAGACGAATGAATCAGTGTTTCCGTAAGTATCCCGGTAACGTATGGAGGAAAGCGATGGCCAGAAATCTGGAAGATTTCATTAAGAAAAATTATAAAAAGGCAATAGAGCGTCACGAAATCCAGGCGTATTATCAGCCGGTCATCCGTACGTCTTCCCGTAAGCTGTGCAGCTTTGAGGCATTGGCCCGCTGGATCGACCCGAAACTGGGTATGATCTATCCTGATGAATTTATCCCTGTACTGGAAAAGGAACGGGCGATCCACCGGCTGGACGCCGCGATCCTCCGGCAGGCCTGCGCGCGGATCCGGAGCTGTATCACAAAAGGCGAGACGCCTATTCCCATTTCGGTGAATCTGTCCCGGCTGGACTTTACTCTTTGCGACATCTTCGCCGTTGCGGACCAGGTCGTCAGCGACTACCAGATTCCCCATGACTTTATCTACTTTGAAATTACCGAGAGCGTAATGGCCGAAGAGCAGGAAATGCTGAAGGGCATTGTGGACCGGTTCCGTTCTGCCGGCTTTCAGATCTGGATGGACGACTTCGGCAGCGCCTATTCCTCCCTGAATGCCCTCAAGGAATTTTCCTTTGACGAGATCAAACTGGACATGCGTTTCCTCCATCCCTTTAACCTCCGGGCGAAACGGATCGCCACCGCGGTGGTGGAGATGGCCAAGAGCATCGATATCCACACGCTGGTGGAAGGCGTGGAAACAGAGGAACAGTTCCGTTATCTCCGGAATGTAGGCTGCGAAAAAGTGCAGGGCTATTACTTCGGCAAACCTGCGCCCTATGAAGAAGCGCTGGCCCGGCTGCAGGAAAAGGGAATCGGGACGGAAGCGCCCCACGAACGGCGCTACTACGATGAGATCGGGCGAATCGACTTTCTCAGCGCGGTGCCTTTTATGACCCGGGAGGAGCATGACACGATTACCACCGCCAGGCAGCTGAACAGTATTCCGCTGGCGCTGGCGGAATTTGCGTCGGATTCCTTCAGCGTTCTGTTTTATAACAGCGCCTTTGAAGAGACGGCGTCCGGCACGGAATTGTTCTCTATCGCGCTAGATCAGGAGATGCTGTCTCAGCCCCAGCCCTATTACCTGCTGTCCGACAAGCTGATCAATCTCATTGATTCCGTCAAAACAGGCGGCGACGGAAGGATGCTGTTCACTTCCAATGAAGAATACTTTGAAGTGAAAGCACGCTGCATGACGAAATCCCGGGAAAAATACTGTGTGCTGATCCAGCTTACCAATCTTACCAGGGATACCCAGTCGGAGAACACCGCCTACCTGGACGAGTTCGTCCGCCGGATCAATGATATTTTCGACCGGATTACTCTCATGAATGTCCGGGACAACCTCATCCGGCCCCTGAATACCGCTGTACGGGAGGATCTGCTTTCCGGCAGATACGGGATCCGGGAACGGGTGAGGGAGTATGCGGAAAAGTATATCTATCCCGATGACAGGGCGGAATTCCTTCGCCAGTTCAACCCGCAAACGGCTTTAGACCGTTTTGCCGTGAACGGATGCGTGAGTTTCTCGAAATTGTTACGGACCAGCGTGGGCCACGGGCAATATGCCTGGATGGAATATACGCTGCTCAAAATCGACCGGGACAACTATTTCCTGCTGATGCGGAACTTGCACGAAAGCGTGACCGGTTTCCTCAGAAAAAACAAGGTGAAAGTGGATGGGGACGGATATTTTACGCCTTCCCACCTTTGGAACAATCTGCTCCGGTCCAATCTGTTGCGGCTGTTCTGGAAAGACCGCGACCGCCGGTTTGTCGGGGCGAGCCAGGCCTTTCTGGATTACTACGGATTTACTTCCATTGAGGAAATCCTGGGCAAGAACGATGAGGAAGTAGGGTGGCATGTCCATCCGGAAGCTTATATGAACGACGAGTTTCAGGTCATCAACGAGGGCGAAACCATTCATTTTATGCCCGGTCTTTGCATGAACGAAGGGGAGAACAAGGAAATCCTGGCCAGTAAAACTCCGCTGTATGATGCCAATGGAGAGATTCGTGGGCTGCTTGGCTTTTTTATTGACAGGGAGCTGCTGACCGTCAACGACAGGCGGGGTACGGAGATCCCCCGCCGGGACCTGCTTACGGGACTGCTCAATACCCGCGGCCTGAGTGAGGAAGCGGTCGTGTTCCGTGATGAATATTTCATGCGGGGCGCAGATTTTGTCCGTGTGCATATTATGATCAACGACTTTAATGCCTACAATGAACAGTTTGGCTTCGATTTCGGGGACAAAATCCTGAACGCTCTCGGCAATGCGCTGAAAGAAGGGTTTGGCCACACCTGCGCGGTGGGCCGCCACGCAGGGCTCGAGTTCGTGATACTGCATCAGGTCAAAAGCGAGAAAGAAGCACATGAGATTTGCGAAAAAGTTAAGGCAATCGGCGATTCGGTCCGTCAGGTGGACGGCGTACCGGTGACGCTGTATCTTTCTGTGGGCTGTGCGCTCTTTTCAGAAAGCCATAATCTGAAGGAACAGACTAAACGCTGCGAACTGCGTCTCCATGCGGATCATGACCACACGATTTCCGCACAAAGCAGTCTGGCCCATGCTTCGGAAATCTTCAGCCTGTTTGACAGTCTGCCGTTTTCCTACTGCGTATACCATGTATCCCGTGACAGAACGGATGAGGCTGACGATGCCATCATCTGTTATGTAAATCATAAATTTGAAGAAGTAGGCGGGGCGTCCTCCGGCGAAGTGTTTGGCGGCAGCGTACGGGAACTTTATCCCTATGTGGGGGAGGAGTGGTTTGCGAATGTAAAACGCGCCGCCTGGAACGATGAGAAGGCTGAGGGGATCCTTACCGGTGCACCGGACGGCAAGCGGTACCGGTACACGGCCCGGCAGATCATCTGTCCCGGTTATGTGGCAGTAACGTATCAGGAAGAAAAATTGTAATATTTGACATTTATTATAATAAAATCAGCAGCCTTTCCCGCTGCTGTTTTTTTGTATACAAAAATGAGTAATTATTGATAATAAGTTGCAAAAAGAAAAGTGTTATGATAAGATTACAATGGATAAAAGTATTTTTACAGATACGTATTTATGAGCAGCTCACGCACTGCAACAGGTAACTGATCATGACGAACGCGTCTCCCGTAGTAAGCAAAAAAAGCATACTGTCTTTCTGGCTCTGCCTCAGCCTGCTGCTGGCAGTTCTTGTTCCCGTGTCTGTTTTTGCGGCGGAACAGGGGAAAAAGACCGTGCGGGTGGGCTGGTACGAATCGCCCTTCAACATAACGGATTCCTATGGCGGACGGTCCGGTTATGCCTATGAATACCAGCAGAAGATCGCCGCCTATACGGGCTGGGAGTATGAATACGTTAAGACAAGCTGGCCGAAACTGCTGGAGATGCTGCAGCAGGGTGAAATCGACCTGCTCAGCGATGTCTCCCATACGGAAGAACGGGCGAAGCACATGCTGTATTCTGCCTTGCCCATGGGGGAAGAGGAGTATTATATCTTTGTTTCCAACCACAACCGGTCTGTCAGTCTCGACAACTATGCTACCTTCGATGGAAAACGGGCAGGCGTAAACAAAAACAGCGTACAGAAGGATCTGTATCTTACCTGGGCAGGAAAATACGGCATCAAAACAGAACTTGTAGAATTGACAGGCGGGTTACGAGATTCCCTGCAAAAGCTAAGCCGTGGCAATATCGATCTGTATGTAGGTACGATTATCAAAAAGGGAAGCGACGCAGGCAGGGCCGTACCGATTTGCAAGATAGGATCTACCCCGTTTTACTTTGCGGTGAACCAGAATCGTCCCGACTTGCTGAAAGAGCTGGATGCCGCTATGAACCGCATCCAGGACGAAAACCGGTACTATAACCAGCAGATGTACAAGAAATATTTCTACAACAGTGATTTCGGCGCGTACCTTACTCCGTCCGAAAACGACTGGCTTTCAAGCCATGGAATCATCCGGGTAGGCTATCGGGCTGACTTTCTGCCCTATTGTGGCAAGAACCCGGAAACGGGAAAACTGACCGGGGCTTTGCAGGATTATCTGGATATGGCTTCCTCCAGTGTGAAAAACGCGAAGCTGTTTTTTGAACCGGTGCCGTTTTCCGATGTAGATTCTGCGTTAGAGGCGCTGAAAAATGGAGATGTCGACTGTGTTTTTCCAGTCAGTTTTCCGGAGTACGACGCAGAAAAAACGGGGGTTTTGGTAACGGATCCGCCCATGCATGCGGAAATGTATGCGGTGATGCGAAAAAAGCACAGGAAGAACTACTCGCTGAAGGAGATTGAAAGCGTCGCCTATATGAAGGGTTTTCACTATCATGAGAGCTTTCTGAAAAAACACTTTCCCAGATGGAGAGTTGTGCATATTAGTCATCCGGGGGAGAGGTACCAGAAAGTGAATTCCGGGGACGCGGACTGTTTTCTGGTTTCTTCCTACCGACTTAACAGTTTAGCCGAAGAGTTCAGTAAATACAAGCTGACGCCGATAGCTACCGGGGTGGATATGACCCTGTCCTTCGCCGTGCATCGGGATAACCATCAGTTGTACTCCATACTGAACAAAGTCAGAAATCTTGTGCCGGACGTGTCTGTTTATTCGGCCCTGGCGTCCCATTCCCAAGAGGAAAAAAAGGTCAGCTTTAAGGATTATGTGGGAGATAACCTGGCCGTCGTGATCGCATTCATCGCATCCTTTGCGGCGATACTCCTTGGTTTGTTGCTGTTTGGCACCAAAGAACAGAAAAAAGCATCCGAGAGACAGAAGCTCATTTCCGCGGCTGAGAATGATAAAGTGTCCGGCCTGTTCAACCGGGGCTTCTTCTATGAATATGCCAGACGGTTCCGGAAAGATTACCCCACCTGGAATATGGACGCCATTGTGTTGAATATTGAGCAGTTCCACATTGTGAATGAGCTGAACGGCCGGGCCTTTGGCAACAACGTGCTGCATTGCCTGGGTGAAACGATTCAGGGTTTCCTGAAAGAAAACGGGGGCATCGCCAGCCGGGTGGAAGCGGACCGGTTTGACATTTACTGCAGGCATCTGGAAGACTATCAGGCCCTGCTGGACCGGTTTCAGGAAAAAGTGAACGAAGTATCGAGTCATACCAGCATCCGTCTGCGTATGGGCGTTATGCCCTGGCAGGAGGGGCTGGAAGCGGGACAGGCCTTTGACCGGGCCTGGTCGGCCTGCAACATGGTGCGGGGCTGTAACAGGCACCTTATGGTATATAACGAAGAGATCCGCGCCCGGGAAACCTATAACCAGCGTCTGCTGAACGACCTGCGCCAGGCTGTGGAAAATCGGGAATTCAAAGTCTTTTACCAGCCTAAATACAACATCCAGTGCGATCCGCCCCGGCTGGCCAGCGCGGAGGCCCTGATTCGCTGGCAGCACCCGGAGCTGGGACTGGTTCCGCCCTGCGATTTTATTCCCCTGTTTGAAGGGAACGGGCAGATCAGCGTGGTGGATAAATACGTATGGGAAGAAGCGGCCCGACAGATTGCAATCTGGAAGAAAAAATACGGGATCATCCTGCCGGTTTCCGTCAACCTGTCCCGCGTTGATGTGTTCGACCCCAATCTGGGTGAGATTTTTGAGGGCCTGATCCGGGATAACGGGCTGACCTACGATGCACTGAAGTTGGAAGTGACGGAATCCGCATATACGGAAAACGCGGAAGAACTGCTGAAGGTAATGGAACGGCTCCGGAGCAAAGGCTTTGAAATTGAAATGGATGACTTCGGTTCCGGCTATTCGTCCCTGAACATGCTGTCCTCCATGCCGGTGGATATTCTGAAGATGGACAGGGGCTTCATCCTGAACATTGAGCATAATCCCCAGGACTTCCGCCTGGTGCAGCTGATTCTGGACATTGCCCGGAACCTGAAACTGACTGTCATCGCAGAAGGAGTGGAAACGGAAAACCAGATGCTGATGCTGAAGAACGCGGGCTGCGATGTGGTGCAGGGGTATTACTTCTCCCGTCCGGTGCCGCCGGAAGAATTTGAACGGTTTATTATCAGGGAACATGACGATGCAGAACAGCAAGGCGACAATCTGGGACGGATTCGACCGGTACCACTGGTGTGAAGAATACTTATTGACAAAAATCAGCAGCGCTTTCCCGCTGCTGTTTTTTTGTCAAGACCTATTGATGGGGAAAATATAGTTTAAAATATGGATTGAAAACGTAGGATGAATGCGGTATAGTATCCATAGGATACATTGAGGGGGCCTTTAATTATGAACGAGCTTCTGTCGCTGCTGAAAAATGCGGAGCAGCAGGACAGTATGAAAAAAGCGGAACGGTATGTTCTTGTGGCAGTTCTGGTGATTCTGATCGGTCTGGTGGCGCTGATGATGTTCGATATCCGCCGCCTGCAGGGAACGGCCCGGGTGGTCAATTATGCCGGGATTATGCGGGGCGGAACCCAACGGTTTGTAAAGCTGGAGATGACCGGATTCACGAACCAGGTGCTGGAGGAACGGATCAACAAAATCGTGCTGGGGTTACGGGACGGCAGCAAAGAGCTGAACCTTATCCAGCTGGACGACGAAGAATACCAGAAACACCTTAACGACACGATTACCATCTGGAATGCCATCCGTGATAAAATTGCCGATTTCCGTATCGACCGCATGGATAACAGGGAAGAACTGCTCTTTTTAAGCGAAGACCACTTCGTGACAGCGGATAAGACCGTGGCACTGGCGGAGGAGTATTCGCAACGGCTGGCCAGCCGTATCGAAAAACTGGAATACGGTATATACGCCTGTTTCGTTGTCATCGCGATTATGTTTTTGCGGCAGCTGATGCATATTATCTACGTGATCGGAAGTCGTAAGGACTTTCGGGAATGGGATACTGTCTGCGGACTGTACAAGAGGGATTACTTTTTTGAGCATGCGGACAATGTGCTGAAAGAAAAGGATAACAGTCCCTATTCGGTGCTTTGTATCTATGTGGAGCATCTTAAGGTGATGAACGAGCGGTACGGTGTCCAGAAATGTAATACCATGCTGCAGGAACTGGTGGACCTGCTGCACAAGTATATTCCCGAGTGCATCGTGCACGGCCGTCTGTCAGAGGACACTTTTGCGTTTCTGATTAAAAAGCAGCCGGACGACGGCTGGCTGAACCGGATGCAGGAGGCTGTCGAGCAGGATTTCTGGTATCCGGTCAGCGTAAAGTACGGCGTATATGACGAAATTGCCAGGGATCTTTCCATGTCCACCACCTGCGACCGGATCATGATGTCAGTGGAAAGCATCAAAAACCTGTACGGTTCCAACCTGGTACATTATGATGAGACCGTGATAGAGCAGGCCCGCAAACAGCATTTTATTCTGGAGAACATGGAAGCGGCGCTGACCGGGCACCAGTTTAAACCGTATTTCCAGCCTAAGCATTCGCTCCACACGGACCGGACGGGAGGCGCGGAGGTACTGGTGCGGTGGATCCATCCCCAGCAGGGCTTTATGAATCCGGGCGAATTCATCCCGCTGTTTGAAGAAAACGGCTTTATAGCCCGCATGGACTTTTATATCTGGGAGGAAGCCTGCAAAGCCTTACGGAAGTGGAAAGACAGGGACTGGCCGGTGGTTCCTCTTTCCGTGAACATGTCCCGGAAAGATTTTGACGTGCCGGACGTTGTGGCGAAGCTTGTGTCATTGGTGGATACATACGGACTGGAACACGACCTGCTGCACATCGAGGTAACCGAGTCCACGATTTCCGGAGACCCGGCCAGGCTGGCAAGTATCGTGCGGGAACTTCATGAAGCCGGTTTTGTGATAGAACTGGACGACTTTGGAAGCGGCTATTCCTCCATCGCGACGCTGAATGAACTGACGCTGGATGTGCTGAAACTGGACATGAGCCTGGTGCGTAAGGACGACCCGAAGGTTGAAAACAGCGCGCTGAAGTTTGCGGTGATGATGGGCAAGATGCTGAACCTGAAACTGGTGGCGGAAGGAGTGGAAACCGCGGAACAGGTAGAACGGCTGCGGGATATGGGCTGCGACTATATTCAGGGCTTTTATTATTCCCGTCCGCTGCCACAGGCGGATTTTGAAGCCTATCTGCAGAAGGAGTAAGAGTTACGGTAAAATCGCTGTGACACAGTTCATGACTGTGTAGCTAAACAAAAAACAACGGGGTTACAGACTGATAACAAACAGTCTGCAACCCCGCTTCTTTTTTTTTACAACGAAAGGGTGATACGAATAGATATGACGGACGTTTTAGAAATCAACTTCCGTATCGTAGTAGCAGCACTTCAGCAGCTTCACCATTTCTTCCTGGCCGGGCTGGCGCGGATTGGAACCGGTGCAGGCGTCCAGGATGGCATCGGCGGCGATGCGTTCCACTCTTTCCAGGAACACTTCTTCCGGCACAAAGCCTTTGTCTTCCGGCAGGCCCTTCGGTCCGTAATGATTGATGCTGTGGGGGATGTTCAGGTCGTCGTTCATCTTCCGCAGGTAGGCGATCAGCAGATCGACTTTTTCTTCGTCGCTCTTTCCGCCCAGGTGCATGTAGTCCGCAATGACGCCGTACCGTTTCAGGGCGGCCGGGTCTTTGGAGTTAAATTTGATTACTTTCGGCAGATACATGGCGTTGGCCGCGCCGTGGATGATGTGGGCGCCGTAGTCCGCAAAGGCCGCGCCGGTCTTGTGGGCCATGGAGTGAACGATACCCAGCAGCGCGTTGGAGAAAGCCATGCCGGCCAGGCACTGGGCGTCGTGCATGATGTCCCGGGCTTCCATATCGCCGTTGTAGGATTTCACCAGGTTCGCCTGGATCAGTTCGATGGCGTGGATGGCCAGCGCGTCCGCATAGGCGCTGTGGGCCGTGGAAACATAGGCTTCGATGGCGTGGGTCATGGCGTCCATACCGGTATGGGCCGTCAGCTTCTGGGGCATGGTGTGCACCAGGTCCGGATCTACGATGGCGATGTCCGGCGTAATTTCAAAATCGGCGATGGGGTATTTGATACCCTTCTGGTAATCGGTGATGATGGAGAACGCCGTAACTTCCGTGGCGGTGCCGCTGGTGGAAGAGATGGCACAGAAGTGCGCTTTCGTACGCAGTTTGGGCAGGCCGAACACCTTGCACATATCGGCGAAAGTGGTTTCGGGATATTCGTATTTGATCCACATGGCCTTGGCTGCGTCGATGGGGCTGCCGCCGCCCATGGCTACGATCCAGTCAGGCTGGAATTCCTGCATGACGGCCGCGCCGTTCATAACGGTTTCCACGGACGGATCGCTTTCAATCCCTTCGATTACTTTGGTTTCCATGCCGGCTTCCTTCAGATAAGCCAGCGCCCGGTCCAGAAAGCCGCCGCGTTTCATGCTGCCGCCGCCTACACAGACGATGGCCCGTTTGCCTTTCAGCGTTTTCAGTGTTTCCAGCGCGCCCTTCCCATGGTACAGGTCGCGGGGTAACGTAAATCTTGACATGATAAAGACCTCCTTTTTTAAAAAACACGTAATGGTTTTCAACATATATCAATTGATAATAAGTACTGATTATGTTGCATATTATATTATATATTAAAAACCCCGTTTTGAAAAGGCGCGACGTCCGGCAATACGGTAAACTTTATGTGAAAAACTGTAATCACAGACTGCAACAGCCGGAGCTGCGGCAGCCGGTTTCAGTCTGACGCAGGCGCCTGGGCTGCCGGAGATAAACAGGCAAAAAAGAATGTGCGAAACGGAAAATCTATGCTATAATAATGAAGCTAATTGATGACAACACAGGACCCGTTCAGGGCGGAGGTGTAACTTGAAACTGGATATCAGACGGAAAGTTTTGTTACTGGTGCTTTCCGGCAGTCTGCTGACCTTTTTGCTGATCAATGTTTTTCTGTATTTCGGCTTATACCGTATCAGGGAAACGGTGGAGACGAAAAATGAAGAACTGGGCGAGGAGACGGCTGAATATACGGAACAGCTGGTAGAAGCGCAGATAAAAAAACGCATGGGGGAAATTACCCGGCTTCGGGCGCAGTATGTGGATGGCGGGTTGACGTCGACCGCTGCAGACGTAAAATATATAGCGGATGTCATGAATGCCCTTCTGAAGGGCGACGTTCAATCCGCCGGCCATCCTGTTCCCAATGCCTTATATGCCGACGTTCCTGCCGGCCGGCCTTTTATTCATTACAGTCCGGATCTTGCCAGGCAGGGCGTTTCGCCGGCTTTACAGCGTGAGATCAGGCTGACTTCGGGCTTCATTGGTTCCCTGCTGGGTATGAGCGCTTGCAGTGACTTTTATCAGGCCGTGTATCTGGGGTCAAAAAGCGGATATACGATCATGGTGCAGCAGAGGGAGGAGAAGGAAACGCTCTCTGCTTTGTGTAAGGAACCGATCCGTCACACCTACGACCCCAGGAAACGGGACTGGTATAAACTGGGGAAAGATGCTTCCAAGCCTGTGTTTACGGATCCGTATATTAACCCGGTGACAGGAGAACCCTGTGTTTCCTGTGTCGTTCCCTATTATGATACAGAAGGATTTGCCGGAGTAGCCGGTATTGACTGCAGCGTCCAGGACCTTTATGAACAGATCATGGAGACTGCGATCAGCAGTACGGAGCGGTCTTTTGTACTGGGGAACAAAGGGGAAATTATTATTTCTTCCAAAGAGAAAGGGCTTCTGTCCGTTTCTCTTGACTCAAAGGACCTGCGAAAATCGGCAGAGAGCAGTATTGCCCGTGAAGCTGCAAACATGGTGGCGGGGAAAACGGATATGAAGTCGGTTACGATTGACGGGAAAGAGTATTATCTGGCCTACGCCCCCATCAAGTCATTGGGCTGGAGCTTTGGTACCTTAATTGCGAAAGATGAAACGCTGTCACCTGCCATGGATGCAAAAAATGAAGTACGTGACTGGATGAGTGATTTCAGACGCACGATGCGTGGTCAGATAACCGGGTATGGGGTGATGCTGGCTGCCGCTATGGCGTTGCTGCTGATCGGTTTAATCGGTTTCGGCACACGGTCGGCCAAACGGTTTGTAAAGCCGATTCTGGAACTGGAGGACGGGGTGAAGCAGATCGCCCGGGGGAATCTGGATAAAAAACTGTCCATTGAGACCGGTGATGAGATAGAGCACCTTGCGGACAGCGTGAACAACATGGCCGCGGAGTTAAAAACCTATATTGCGGATCTTTCCAAAGTCACAGCGGAAAACGAACGCATCGCCACCGAGCTGTCAGTGGCCCGGAATATCCAGGAGGGGATGCTGCCAAAGACATTTCCCGCTTTTCCGGATATAAAGGAATTTGATATTTACGCCTCCATGCATGCGGCGAAAGAAGTAGGCGGGGACTTTTACGATTTCTATCTGGTGGATGAAGACCATCTGGCCGTGACCATCGGGGATGTGTCCGGCAAAGGGGTGCCTGCTGCGCTGTTCATGGTCGTTGCCAAGACCGTGCTGCAAAACAACATGCTTCTTTTGAAAAAAGCGGAGGCGCTGGGCGAAGTGATGGCCCGGGCCAACGACCGGCTCTGCCGGGATAACGAAGAAGATATGTTTGTAACCGTGTTCATGGGGTTGCTGAATATCCGGAGCGGTGAGTTCTGCTATGTGAATGCGGGACATAACCGTCCGCTGCTGCGTTGCGGCACAGACGGATTTGCCTGGCTGCCCAAGGCGGACACCTGTATGATAGGCATAATGGAAGGCCTGGAGTTCCCGGTCCGGAAGCTGCAGCTGAACCCGGGTGACTGCCTGTTCTTATATACCGACGGCGTGACGGAAGCCATGGATCCGGGGGGCAACCTGTTTACAGAGGGAAAACTGAAAGACCTGCTGGGGACGGTCCCCGGGGAGATGGAGACAAGAGACATCCTGGCCCTGGTTTCCCAGGCGGTGAAAGACCATGCGGGAGAAGCGGAACAGTCTGACGACGTGACCATGCTGGGACTTTTATACAAGGGACAGGAAAAACAATGAATCCGGATGCAAGTGTTTGAAAAATATGCTAAAATATTATGATAGGCTTTATAAAAGAGATATGTATGCAACACCCGGTCAGACCGGGCGACTAAAAATGAGGGGATGAATTTAAATGGCATTGACAATAACTTCCGTTACGGAAGGAACTACTGTTACACTCACGATTGTCGGCAGGTTCAGCGCGCTGGAAACGCCTGAGTTTGACGCTGCGTTTACCGAAAAGACGCAGGGGATGAAACAGGCGCTGCTGGATTTTTCCAATGTGGAATACATTGCGTCGGCAGGCTTGCGCGCCCTGTTCCGGGCGAATAAAAATATGGTCCGGCAGGGCGGCGAAATGAAGCTGCTGTATCCCTCCGAGGAAGTGGCGGAGGTGTTGCAGGCTACCCGGTTTGACAACCTGATAAAAATCGTCTGGCGGGAGGCGGAAGATAACTTTTCCCGGTTGTATCCCCTCCGTCCCATCCAGCGTTGGCTGGTGGACACCCATTTTATGAAAGCAAAGTCCACCATGATGAATACAGGCGCCCTGGTCCGGCTGGATCCAGCTGTTGATATGGAGAGACTGGCGGCGGCTTTAAATGATGTGCTTGCGTCGTATGATATTTTCCGCTGCCGTCTGATGATCCACCCGGAAACGGGGGATATCTGCCAGCGTTTTGACGGCGATATTACCAAGGTTGTGGTGGAGACCCTCTCGGACGAGGCTTTTGCACAGCGGAAGAAGGAAATCAAGCTGCCCTATGACCTGATCGACCACCCGCTGTACCGGATCTACCTGATGGTCACTGCTACGGAAAAGTATATCTATGCGGATTTTTATCACGCCATTATGGACGGTACTTCGATTGCCCTGCTGTTCTACCGGGAAGTGGATAAACGGTACGTGCATCCCGAGCGGGGCGGCAAGGCCGGGCGTCAGTCTGCCAGTTATGCCGAATATATCCGGGAGGATGCGAATATTCCCCAGGCGGAACTGCAGGCGGGACATGACTACTGGACCCAAATGCTGGCGGGTTTTGACGAGGACCGGCATCTGCCTCCTGCGGATATAGACGGGGCAAGCGATACGCCGGATCACGAAGTAGAGATTCCGTTCCCTGTGATCGAAAAGGACCTTTTTAAAGGCCGGGAGTTTACTGAGAATACATTTTTCATGGGGGCGTCACTGCTGGCCCTGGCCAAATCTGCGGGAAGCCGGGAAGCCATTATGAGCTGGGTACATACCGGCCGGGTGACGATGGCGGAAAAGCGCCTCATGGGCCTGATGCTGGATCAGTTCCCCATCCGTTGGGATTTTAACGAAGATATTACGGCAGACGCGTTCCTTCGGGGGCTGGAAGCCAGGGTAAACGAAAGCATGCAGTACCGCAAAAGCCTGGACAAGGTTTACCTGAACGGGATGGAAGATGAGTGCGCAACCTTTATTCTGCAAAAAGGAATGATGGGGCGCAAGGGCATCGTAAAAATAGGCGGCACGGAAGGCGTTATGGTGGATATGCCTGCCAATGAGATTTCGGCGGCGGAAAATACGCTGGACATTGAAGTAAACGCACATGATGACGGTACATTCTCCCTGGTGCTGGATTATGACAACAACCGGTACAGCAAGGCAGCCATACAGCGGTTTGCAACGATTATGAAAGAGATGGTCGTCGCCCTGCAGGATGGGGGCTGTGTGGTAACGGAACTGCTGAAATAAGCAGGCTTTCCGGCATGGGTAATGAGATAAGAAAGGGTTTATAATATATGGATAAGCAGGAATGGTGTACTACACACTTCAGCTCGGAGCTGCCGGATTGTCTGCCTCTTCCCGAGTTGCGGGAAACAGAGGGCGGAACCTGGAGCCGGTTTTCGCTTCCCGTGGATACACGTCCGGAAGCGGCCGAACTGGCTGCAACGGTGTTATACCTGCTGGGCGTATACGGCGGACTGAACGAAGCCGGTCTTCTGGTGTGGAACGGGGACGGCTGTCAGCCGCTGCGGCAGGAATGGAAGCCGGATATGACGCCCGGCCGGCTGATGGAACAGGTCAAGAACCGGCTGCAGGAAGGCGGAGCCTTTTCCTGGGATGAAGGCGAAGCAACCGAAGTCCTGGGAGTGGAAGCAGGACGGCGTGTGGCCGTTTCCCTGACCGGGGAGGTTCCCCCGGCACAGTGTGAAGGGCTGGCACTGGCGTTTTGCCTTGCGCCTCAGGGGCTTGTCATTTCCTACGACAATTCGCTGTATACAGAGCCCTTTATCCGGGTGATGGCTCTTTCCTGGCGGGAAATCATCGTGAGTTTTTCCACCGCCGGAACGCTGGCCGACGTTTGTATTACGGCTGAAGAAACCAGGGGAGTTCTGGACCGTTTTAATGAGACGGTCCATGCCTATGATAAAACAGCTACCATCATTGAGCAGTTCTGTGCCAGGGCTGCGGAATATCCGGACAACATGGCGGTGACTTACGAAGAGAAGGCTTACACCTATGCCCGGGTGCAGGATCTGGCATTCCGGCTGGCGGGCTATGTGTCCCGGCAGGGATTGGGCCGCGGGGATGTGGTGGCGGTATTCATCCCCCGTTCCGAATATATGGTGATCGCGTCCCTGGGCGTCATGCGGGCGGGATGCGCCTATGAACCCTTAGATCCGAACTATCCGGATGAACGCCTGTCCTTTATGGTGAAAGACGCCGGGGTCCGGCTTATTATTGTTGCGGATGAACTGCTGCCGCGGCTGCAGAATTTTACGGAATTTAACGGAACGGTCCTGCGGGTGTCGGAGATTTCCTCCCTGCCGCTGCCGGATGCCGCTGCGATGGCAGAGATACAAGCGCCGAAGCCGGACGATCTGTTTATGCTGATCTACACTTCCGGTACTACCGGCGTGCCCAAAGGGGTTCGCCTGTTACAGAAAAATATCATGGCCTATACAGCCTGGTACCGGCGTTATTTTGCGCCTACGGAGAAATATCGCGTAACCTGTTACAACAGCTATGGCTTTGACGGATCCCTGGCGGATATGTATCCGGCCCTTACGGTAGGCGCCGGCATCGTCGTCATTCCCGAAGAGAAAAAGCTGGACCTGCCGGCTCTGGCGGAAATTATAAATAAGCATCATGTTGTGGTGGCGGACCTGCCGGCCCAGGTAGGGCGCCAGTTTGCCCTGACCATGGACTGTCCGGAACTGAAATACATTGTAGTAGGCGGGGAAACGCTGGTACCCTTTAAGCCGGTGCATCCGTATATTATGGCCAATGAATACGGACCCACGGAAGCTACGGTTTCCATTACCTGTTACAATATGACGAAATACGAGCCGGATATTCCCATCGGCACGCCCATGGATAATACGGCTGTTTATATGGTGGACAATTGCGGGCGGCGTGTGCCTCCCGGCGCCCTGGGAGAACTTTGGGTAGCAGGAATCCAGGTGGCAGGCGGGTATCTGAACCGACCGGAAAAGACAAAAGAAGCGTTTGTGCCCAATCCGTTTTCGCGGGAACGCGAGTATGAAACGGTCTATCGCACAGGAGACATGGCCCGTTACCGTCTGGACGGTAACATAGAGTTTATTGGCCGACGGGACGGCCTGGTGAAAATTCGCGGCTTCCGGGTGGAACTGGCAGAAGTGGAAGGTGTCGTACACGATTTCCCCGCCGTGAAAAATGCGGCGGTAGTGGCCTGCGACAATCCGGCAGGAGGGAAATTCATCGCGGCCTATGTAGTGGCAGATGAACCCATCGACCGGCAAGCCCTGGCGGCCTTTATCCGGGAACGGAAACCGCCCTACATGGTACCGGCGGCGATTATACAGTTGGATGCCATTCCCCGGAACCAGAACGGCAAACTGGACCGGCGGGCTCTGCCCAAACCGGAAGTCTACGTGACCGAAACGCCGTATGTAGCGCCCCGTAACGAAACAGAAGCAGCACTGGCCAGAGGCTTTGCCGTGGCCTTAGGTATCGAAAAAGCCAGCGCGGAAGAAGATTTCTTCGCGGCCGGGGGCGACAGCCTTAGTCTGGTACGGCTGTTAGCCGAATGCCGGGATCTGAAACTGAACTATCATCTGGTCTATGAAGGCAAGACGCCTATAGGTATTGCCAACCTGCTGGCACAGCGGGAAGCGCAGGAGCAGAGCCGCGTAATCCACAGGGATACCCATTTCTTCGGCCCTCTGCAGGAGCTGCACTATGAGTGGGGCAACGATCTGGAAGAAGGCTACGGCCTGCACTGCGACGCCCATGTATATCTGGCGCCAGAAACGGATATGGAACGCCTGGCGCTTGCCATCGAAACGACGCTGCTGGCACATCCCGCCGTGGATGCCCGGTTGACTGCCACTGCCGACGGAACCCTTCGCTGGCGGCCCGGCGACCTGCAAAATCTGAAACCGGCCGTCGAGACGATCACCCGGCAGGAATACGAAGAATTAAAACCGCACCTGCGTCAGTCCATGAACCGTCCCGAGACCCGCATGTTCGTCATGCGTCTCTTTGCCATTACCGAAGCGGACGGAACTGTGGCGAAAGAATTTTATTTTGATTTCCTCCATCCCATCATCGACGGCGACTCCATCAACATCTTCCTGGAAGACGTGGATGCCGCCTATGGGGGTGAGGAGCCGGTGACGGAAGAATACAGCATCTTTGATTATTATGACCGGATCGAGGATACCCTGGAAACGCCGGCGTACCAAAAGGAACAACAGTGGAATGCTGATTTTGTACGGTCCTTTACGGCACGGGCCGGAGAACTTACAGGGGATCTGGATCCCGGTGAGGAAAACGTCACAAAAGATATGATGGTGCCGCTGCTTGTGGATCTGGCGAAGGTGGATGCCTTTACCAGGGCCAACGGCGTTACGGACGGATCCATCCTGGCGGCCGCCTTCGGCCTTTTGCAGAGCCTGGCCAACGGGGAGCAGGCTTCCGCCGTACTGACCATATACAACGGCCGGGACGATATCCGCTATGAACGGACCATGGGTGCGATTTACCGGCATTACCCGCTCTGCACCCGCTGGCAGGCGGATATGACGGCGTCCCGGTTTGTGAAGGAGACCCAGGAGAATATTCTCCTGTGCCGCCGCCACGCGCTTTATGAAGGGGACTGTGTGCCTCTTATCGCAGCGTTCTCGTATCAGGGCGAAGATATTGAAGACGAGTTTACCTTCTGCGGCGGCCCGTCCCGCTACGAAGAAATCGAAGATTATGAAGACGAGGTGTTTGATTTCTTCCTGCATCGCCGCAGCGATGATTTCTATGTGAACCTGACGTATAATACCTTAGCTTACAGCGAAGCGTTCACAGACCGGTTCCTGAAAAATTATGCGGCTGCGATACACGGTCTGGCAGCGGGCAAAACGATCGGAGAAATAGTAAAGGAGATTCTGCGTGGATAAAACAGTCGATTATGCGTATTTTACCCGTAAAATGTTTATACACTCGGTCCTGCCGGCTCCCCTGGCAGGTATCGGGCTGGCCCTGGCGGAGATCGGCGACACGATCCTGGTAGGCCATGCCATCGGCATGGACGGCCTGGCGGCCATCGGCTTCATTTCCCCCCTGTTCCTGCTGGCGGCCTTCCTTGTGTTCGGGCTTTCCATGGGCGGGGCCGTTGTGTACAGCAATCTGATGCATGAGGGAAAAAAGGAAGAGGCCCTGGGCATCTTCAATTTTTTCATGCGGATCAGCGCGGTCATCGGCTTCGGCATCCTGGCAGGAGGCGTTCTGTTTGAAAATGAGCTGCTGGCTTTTCTGGGCACCCATCCGGATGACGGCGCGGTGTACCAGATGGCGAAAAGCTATCTCTTTTATATCCTGCTGGGTATTCCGTTTGAGATTTTGATGGAAGTACTGACTGCCTACCTGCGCAATGATGGGGAGGATACCTTCTCCACGGTGGTCCAGACTGCCACCGGGGTAGGTAACCTGATCATCAGCGCCATCCTGCTGCTGTTCTTTAACTGGGGCATCGCCGGCTGCAGCTTCGGCTTCTTTATTTCCAACGCGGTGGCGGTGCTGGTCTCCGTGGGATTACTCGCGACGCGTTCCGAGGGCCAGCTGGCGCTGCAAAGACATGCCGCCTCTTTCAAGGAGGCGTTCAAAGGGCTGCGGCTCGGTTTCTCCACCTCCTCCGAATATATTTTTGACGCCATCTTTTCGCTGGTGGTGATCCGTCTGCTGTCGGATATGGCCGGTACGGACGGCGTGGCGGTGTTCAGTATCATTGAAAACCTTTCGGTGCTCTTTATCTTTTTATATGAATTCATCGGCAAGACTTCCCAGCCGTTTTTCTCCATGTTTTTTGCCGAATGCAATTTTAAGGAGCTCCACCGTTTTTTCCGGTACGCGCTGGGTTATGCGCTGGTTGTAGGCACCCTTTCCATGCTGCTGGTCATGGTCTGGCCCCAGATCCTTGACCTGCTCTTCGGTCTGGAGGACATAAAGGACGCAAATCAAGCCTATTATGCGGCCCGGGTCTTCTGCGCGGGTTCCATCTTTATGGGCGTAGCCCTGGTGCTGCAGAATTACCTGCAATCGGAGGAGGACGAGAGATCGGCTTTTCTGGTGGTGTTCATGCGGCGTCTGGGCGCCAGCCTGCCGATTGCCCTTGTGCTGGCAGAGTATGGTTATTATGTGTTCTGGCTGGTGTATCCGCTGTCAGAGATCGTTACGCTGGTGGTGCTTTATTTCTACAAGCGCATACGGGGAGAACGGCATGTCATCGATCCTGCCCGGGTCTATAACGCATCCTTTTTGGGCCGGGTGCAGGATGTGGCCGAGCAGCTGGATGCGGTGGAACAGTTTGCCCTGTCCTGGGGAGCCGATGCCCACTGCTGTAACTCCCTGCGTCTCGCTATGGAGGAAATCTGCGGTGTGATGAACGAGCGGGCCGGCTCCCTGAAAGGCGACGAGCCGGTATTGGCCCAGCTTACCGTAATCGCACAGGAAGACGGAACCTTCAAGCTCCATCTCCGGGACAATGCCAGGGAACTGAATCCCTTCCAGCTTTCTGACAAGGCGCTGCAAGTCCTGCCGGAACAGACGGAAGACATAGACGAAAGGGCTCTGGTCCTGCATGCGGTGAAAACCCACGTCCGTCAGTATCTGTACCGCAACTACCACGGGTTCAACACTGTCACGCTGACCGTGTGAGGCGGCAGTTGCTGCGGCGAAGCATTGCGACAACAAAACAGGCCGGCAAAAGGCCGGCCTCATATAAAAGAGTTTACTTTAAATTTGATTATTATTTACAGGAGGAACAATAACCATGGAAAAAGAATTTTTACAGACAGAAACCGCAGGTGCCAACGGCTGGACGGTCTGGAGCGTGAACGGGCGTATTGATATGGTGACGGCGGAAAAAGCCTACGCCACGGGGGAAGACATCGTAAACCGCAACGAGAAGACGGTTCTGGACATGTCCGGCATGGACTACCTTTCCAGCGCCGGTCTCCGGGTACTGCTGCGCCTGAACAAGCTGGCAAAGAAAAGCGGGAAGGAGTTTACCCTGTGCGGGCCTTCCGGCATTGTGAAATCAGTACTGGAAGACAGCGGTATGGACGCTTTATTTACGATCTATGCTTCCCTGAATGAATTAGCCTGACGGAGGTGCTGTTCTATGGCAGACGCGAAGAACGGAAGCTGGAAACGGTTTGACGCCGAAATGAAATGGTATGAACGCATCCGGGACGAGGTTATGGCCGCCGCGGAAGAAGCCGGCGTATCCATGCGGCAGCAGCTGCGGCTGGAGCTTGGCTTTGAAGAGGTCCTGGTGAATATCATTTCCTATGCCTATGACGACCCGGGCTATGTCTGGTTGAAAACGTCGGAGGAGGGCGACTGTTTCCGAATTGAGTTTGCCGATCATGGCAAACCCTTTGACCCGCTGGAGAAGGATTGCCGTCCGCCGGACGATTTGCCTTTGGAAAAAAGGAAACCCGGGGGATATGGCATTTTCCTGGTAAAAAAGAACTTTAAATCCGTAGAATACAAATATGAAGAACTGTTCGGGAAGATGGCCAACCATTTGTCCCTGCTGCTGGATAAAGAATAAAAGAAATACGGTTCCGTGAACCTTTGTTGCCATTACAATGACACGGGAACCGGCAATCCTGACAGGAGAGTTTCACCTTGAAGTTAGAAAAGCAAAACATGAGCCTGCGTCACAGGATATTCCTGCTGCTGCTGGCAGTGGGACTGGCGTCCTTTATTATTGCAGGCGCCGTGTCCCTGGCAGGCATGTATGCGATTCGGGAAAATATAGATAAAACCGGCGCTCTTCTGGCCGATAACACGGCTTCCTTTACGGAAAATTTTGCCGAAATGCAGGTTAAGAGACGGCTGTCCGCCGATGCGGCTGCCACGGCGAAACTGATCCGGCATGAAATGAAAACGACAATGGACGACGCCCGCTATATTGCCGAGCTGATGAGCAAGATGCTGAAACATCCGGAGCTTTATCACCCGCGTCGCCTGCCGGATCCCCATACTGACGTAATCCCTTCCGGTAAGGCCTATGTTAATTTCAGCCGGGAACTGGTGCGGCAGTACGGGGCAGGGGCTTATGCGTCGGAAATCGCGCTGGTTTCCAATATCGCAGACGACCTGGAACTGATGCCGGAATGGTATACCGCTGCCTTTGCAGGCTCGGCTCACGGTTATCTCATCGCCATGGATGTGACGCCGGACAAGTCGGCCAAGCAGTTCAGCCCGGCGTTTCTGGAAAGCTATGACCCGCGGAAGATGGGTTGGTACAAGCTGGCGGCAGACGGCAATAAACCCGCTTTTACCGGTATCTATACCGATACCAACGGCGCCCGCTGTCTGACCTGTGTGGCTCCCTATTACGACGCCGCGGGTCTGGCGGGGGTAGCCGGGGTTGACTGTAACCCGGAAGTCCTCTTCCGCCTGACAGACAATGCGGACACCGTGGACAAGCTCGATCAGGACCAGGACATCACAAAAGCGGAACAGTCCCGGTTTTTGCTGGACAATGCTACCGGCAGTGTTATTTTCTCAACCTTTACGGATGGCCCGCTGGCGGTTCCCCAAAGCGTCTCCGATCTGCGCCAGAGTCCGGAAAAAAGTATCGCCCGGGCTGCCTCCGCCATGGTGGCAGGGCAAAAGGATGTAATGCTGGTCACCGTAGGCGGCGAGGATTATTACCTGGCCTTTGCCCCCGTGGACAAGCCCGGCTGGAGCTATGGCATCCTGAATAACAAACGTGCGGTGGTGTATCCGGCCGCCTATGCCAGGGATAATGTTCTGTCCCAGATGGAAGGCTTTGCCGACATGCTGCACAGTTCCTTCCGCTCCAGTCTCCGTTGGGCGCTTCTGATCTTTTTGCTCATGCTTGTGCCCCTGTTCTTTGTCAGTTCTGAAGTGGCCAGACGTTTTGTGACCCCCATTCTGACCCTGGTCGATGGCGTGAAGCGGATTGCCCAGGGCAATCTGGATGAGAAGGTGGACGTCCGCCGGACGGATGAACTGGCATTACTGGCGGACAGCGTCAACGATATGGCCGGCGACCTGAAGAAACATATAGAGACCCTTTCCAAGGTTACCGCAGAAAAGGAACGGATCGCTACCGAGCTTTCCGTAGCTACGGATATCCAGGAAGGAATGCTGCCGCGTAATTTCGGGGAGATTGCCAAAAACAAAGGCTTCGACCTGTTTGCCACCATGGCCGCGGCGAAAGAAGTGGGCGGCGACTTTTACGATTTTTACATGCTGGACGACCGCCGGCTGGTCATCACCATTGCCGACGTATCCGGCAAAGGCGTTCCCGCCGCGCTCTTCATGGTCATTGCCAAGACCATCCTGAAGAATTCCGCGCTGTCTGCCGGGGAAGAGGAAACCTTTGCGGATGTGATCCGACGCGCCAATCAGCAGTTATGCGAAAACAATGAAGAAATGCTGTTCGTAACGGTTTTCTTCGGCGTTCTGGATATCCGGACCGGCGACTTTACCTATGTGAACTGCGGCCACAACCCGCCGTTGCTGCGGCAGGGTACGGACGGGGCGTTTACCTACCTGCGCCCTGCGAAGAAGAACCTGATGATGGGCGTGGAAGAAGACCTCCGCTTTACCCAGGAAAGGCTGCAGATGTCTCCCGGTTCGCTGCTGTTCTGCTATACGGACGGCGTGACGGAAGCCATGAACGAAGCCGGTGAAGTGTATTCGGAAGGACAGTTACAGGCGGACCTGACAGGCATACCTTCCGGAAACGATGTGCCGGTGGCGGATGTGCTGGCCGCACTGCGCAAAGACATCACCGCTCATGCAGGGGGAGCCGAACAGTCTGACGATATCACCATGCTGGCCATCCGTTACACCGGATAAAAACCATAAAACGAAACCGCTGGATTAATTTCCGGCGGTTTTTTTATGTTGCGTGCCAGCTGGCGCCGGAACCGGTTGACAGGGAACGTCCTGCACGGCGGTCTCCGGCCGGTCCGCAGGCGACCCAAAAGCGGGAAGGGGCTGCTGGCTGGCCGCGCCTTTCACCAGGGCCTCCGCTTTCTGTTTCTGCTGTAAGTTACGGTTGCGGCGCGCCACGGGCATCGGCACGGTGTAGTTGATGTTCCGGTTCAGCAGCCGGGTAAGGGCCATGATCCGTTTTTCGTTGCCGCTTGCTTTGAGCAGCGCGTCTTCCGGATAGGGCGTGGTGATGATGACGGGAATCGACTTGGACAGGCAGGTGGTCACGATCTGGATGAAGGTCTGGTTGGTGTAATAGGTTTCCACTTCCGAACCCAGGTCGTCCAGCACCAGCAGGTCTTTGGCAAATATCTGGCAGAACAGGTTGCGCCGTCCTTCCAGTCCCAGGGTGCTCAGTTCCGTCATGATGTTGTTCATGCTGGTGAACAGGCAGTCGTAGCCCCGGTCGGTGAGTTCATTGACGATTTCCGCAGCGGCATAGGTCTTGCCCGCGCCGGGACTGCCGAAAATGAACAGGCCGGTGCCGTCCTCCAGTAATTCCGCAAAGTGGTTCGCATACTCCCACATCACGTCGGTGGTAAGGGGACTCTGTCCGTTGTCGTGGGCAAAATCCCAGTGGCAGAGATTTTCCTGCCCCAGAGCCCGGCGGCGCTTTTCGTGTTTTATGATTTCCTCCACGGAGCGGTCTATTTCACAACAGTTCTGCATTATGCGGTCTCCTCTCTGAATCCGGGCAGTCCTACCAGACGGGCTGCTTTCAACTGGGCCGGGGTGGTGGGGATATACAGGTCACGGATCGCCTGTTCCTGTTCCTCCGGCGTAAAGCGTGTTTCCCCTTCCCCGGGCAGGTAGAAGGGAAGGCGTTCTCCGGGATGCCAGGTGCTGCCGTTGCTATTGTCGTATTTGCCTTCCCGGTATTTTCCGGCCAGAACGTTGGCAAAGTGCTCCGGTTCCAGCAGCCAGCCCAGGGAAACCGACCAGGTCTTGCCGAATTTTCTGCCTAAGAGGAAGGCGTTGTCGGCAATGCCGGCGATGGTTTTACAGAGGGTGGCTTCTCCGTAGTGTTTCAGCAGGTAATGCAGCTTGTCCCGCAAGTCGGGGAACAGTCCCTTGTATTTCGGCAGGGGAAGACGGTTCCACGTATCGATCACATTCCGGTCTTCTTCCGGCAGTTCGTTCCGGGGAATGAACTGATCATACGGGCTTACCGGCTTATGAGCCTGTGAAGCAGGTAAAGGATGGTAAGAATTTACATTCCTATTATATATAGCCGTGTTGTCACGACTGTCACGCCGGGTGTCACGCAGGTCGCACATTGGCGTAACGGCAGTGGCCGTGCGGATTTGCGGGGCTGTGTCACGCCTGTTACGCTGGCTGTCACGCCTGTCACGCTGATTGTCACGCTGAGTGTCACGCTGGTCACGCCTGTCGCGTTTTGTGACAGTATTACCTGAACCTGACGCTTCTGCCTGTTTCAGCCGTGCCCGCCGGTTTGCCTGACGGATCCGCCACTGCTCCCGTTTTCTGGCCAGGGCTTCTTCGCTTACGGAAGAGCCGGACCCGTTGCCGTTTCTCGCTGCGCCTGCCGCTGCTTTTTTCTGTAAAACCGGCTTGTTACTTTCACATAATTCCTGATTCTCATTCTGGTTATGCTTTTCCCCAAGGGCCTGTAAGCGGATCAGCCCGTCTTTTACGGTGAGCCGGCGCAGTTTTGCAAATACGGACACCGTTTTTTCCACAAGGGCTTCCGGGCAGCGCAAAAAGCCTGCCAAGGCTGCCATATCCATGGACAGGCCGGGCATCAGGCGTACGCAGCCTTCCGGGTCTTCCCGGGCCAGTGTTTTCATGCAGTTCCAGGCGCCGAGGATGGCTATACCGTCCGGGTTCGCCGTTATAATTGCTGTCAGTGTCTTAAAATCCAAAGTCTGGTCTGATGTCTCTGTATTCACAGTCGTACCTCCCTAATTACGAAAACATGGTTTTCTTTAATATTTTGTGCAGATGCGTGTAAGCCTTTTGGCGTGTTTTATACGCGTTTTGAAACGTACAGTGCAGGCTCTGTGCAATTTCTTTCATAGTCTTATGCTGAAAATACAAAGCGCAGATTATGTTTTTCTCATTGTCAGGAAGCTGCTTGATTGCCTCGCGCACTTTGTGACGAAGATCACTTTTCAGGTAATGTGCTTCCGGTTCGGTAGTATTGTCTTCTGCAGCGGCTTTGTTGTAATAACTGTCATTGCAGTCGCTGCCTGTTGCGTAATCTTCCTGACTGTCCGACCTGGCAAGCTGTTCATACTGCTGGCGTACATCCATATTGCGGATACTGTCCAACAGTGCGCAACGGATGACACTCAGTAACAGGAATGGGATTTCGGCATCGTCCGGTAGGTTTTTCTTTTTGTTTATGAATTTTACCAGCGTATAGTAAGCGATACTGTAGATTTCGTCTTTTCCCAGCTGGTTACGGAACAATGGTACGTTGCATAGATGTTGAATCAGCGGTTGCGCTGCCACAATGATAGAGTGCGCCGCACCCGGATCGTCGGCATTTGCCTGTCGGAACCAACGATTCCAGGGCGTAGGGTTTTCAGATTCGGTATCGTTGCCTTTTTGATTCACTTTTGCTTATCTCCTTTTATACTTTTATGTGGTTCAGAAAATACCATCGTGCGCATGTACTGTCAATTATAGCAGGATTAAAAATGAGCGCAAGAAGCGTTTACGTAGCATTTACGTAGCATCTATGTAGCGTGCTTGAGAAACATAATTTTTCGTTTGCAAATGAATAATCATTGTGCTATAATCCATTTTTGTACGGTCCGTTTTCAAACAAAGACGTTGTTCCAATGTGATCGCGTAAATATTTAATGAAAGGCTGGTGGACGGATTGGATTTATTATCAGAGTTTGCTGCGTTACTCATTGAATTACGCACAACAGCGCAATTATCGCAAGAGGAAGCAGCTGAAGGAGTCGGTGTGGCAAGAAGTACTGAAATCCGGTGGGAACATGGTAAGATGATGCCCAGTATTACGAATATACGTAAAATAGCTGCGTTTTATAATATTCCGGATCATCGCCTGAAGCCCTTTCTTGCAAATTACAAAAAATAGCATCAGGCCATTGCACTTGAATAGGCAATCGGATATTTGCTGTAACATACATGTACCCCTGTAAGTCCCGTCATGGGAACTGCAGGGGTACATTTTTTATTGGAATAAATTGCACGCACCGCTAAAGTGAATCATGGCTCCCCGGATAAAATTTCAGTTTTTTGAAAAAATCCGGTTGAATATTTTGCGTCTCGTTCGGTTATATAAGTGTGAGGGGAATTCGGAACCCCAAACAGAAAAATGATTCAGTGACGCAAAGGAGAAAACACAAATGTCGGAATCAAAGGGAATCGTGATTGAAGAACAGGAACTGCGGGAGATGGCGCGTTCGGCCCGGGGCTGCATACAGCGTATCTTCCTGCACTGGTCCGGGGGCCATTACGGTGTCAACGAAGATGCCTACCACCTGTGCGTGGACCGGGACGGGCAGGTGTATGTGAACTGCAGGAAGTTAAGTGAGGAAAAGGCCCACACCTGGCTGCGCAACAGCAATGCGGCAGCCATCAGCCTGCTGTGCGGTTACGGCGGTGATTGCTGGCCGCCGGGAAACGGAAACGTGCGTACTGTCCACGCTGTGTATGTGGGAGACGGCTGCGCGGATCCGGACGATGCCATCATTCGCTTTGGCAACGAACCGCCGACGGAGATTCAGATCGAAGTGATGGCAAAGCTGACAGCCATCCTCTGTGAGGAGCTGGGGCTGGTGCTGGACAAGGACACCGTGCAGACCCACTGCGAGATCGCCTTTAAGGATCACTACGGTCCCGGCAGCGGCGACCCGTATACCAAGTGGGACCTGTGGTTTCTGCCGGATTACATCCACGGCGGCGAATTAATTCCCGGCGGGGCGCTGCTCCGGGGAAAAGCGCTGTTCTATCTGCATGAAATGAGGCAGGAGCATAAAACGGCCTGAGCGTGATTTGACCTGCGGATTCCGGTTTTTCGCCGGGAACCGCGTCAGATACAACGGGCGCGCAAGGCGGCATGCGGCAGAATCGTAGGGCCTGCAGAGGTAGACCGGCTGAGCGGTAAGTCCCGCAGCGAATCATCGGAGGAAGGAGGTGAAATCCAATGGCAGCAGTAATGAACGTAACCAAACGTACCTTATCCATTTCCATCCTGCGCGGTCAGAACGCAGATGGCAATCCCGTAAGCAAAAGCTATGTCTATTCCAACGTGAAACCGGATGTGGAACCGGACAAACTGATGGTAGTAGGCAAGGCCCTGGGCGGTCTGTTCGATAATGAGATGACCGGACTGAACGTAGTGGAACGGGCAACTTTGTCCGAAGACTAATGAACGCTAAGAGTTGTTATTGGTTGTAAGGCGCCGGGGCTTATCCCGGAAGGGACCCAGTCTGACGATACCGAGCAACGCGAAGCTTGCTGAGCGTGCGCAGTGAGGAAGTGGGAGGCGGGATAAGCCCGGCGTAATCAATGAGAAAAGGAGGAGGACGGCATGAACACGGATACAGATTTGCATTTGATCTTTAAGAACGCGGCGGGCAAAAAGGTGATTCTGAAAATCGAAAACCCTAAGGCCGGCGTAACGAAGGCGGAAATCGACGCCGCCATGCAGGCAGTGGTGGAAAACAATGTTTTCACTTCTACCGGCGGCGATCTGGTGGAAGCGGTAGAAGGTTACCTGCGTACCACCACTACGGACAAGATCTCCGCGTGATGAAACGGGGGCCGCGACATGGAGACAACGGAATTATTCAGCTTCATTAAAGACTTCGGTTTTCCCGTGGTGCTGAGCTGGTTTTTACTGGTGCGCATGGAAAACAAGCTGGCCGGGCTGACCGAGGTGATTGGCGAGCTGAGCTGCAACATCGCCGCCATGCGCGGCGACGCGGCAAAGAAACAGGCGTAACGCCAACGTTGCGGGATAAACCCGCAAACGGGAATCTGCGCCGGGGCGAAAGGCTCCGGCGCATACAAATCATAAGCAGTCTGCCGGAAAGGGCAGGCGCAGGGAGGAATGAAAAGGCAAATGAAACGGAACCAGATGATCAGACTGTTGGAATACCCGCTGACCGATGCGGGCAATGCGGCGCGGTTGCATGAATTATTCGGCAAAAAATGGGTGTATATGCCCAAATTCAGGAAATGGATGCAGTGGGACGGCCATTGCCTGCAGACAGTGAAGGCAGAAACACTTTGCCTGGCGGCGGCGGAAGCCTTTGAGAATCTGGCTGCGGGCATTTGCCACCTGCCTGCCACTGCCGATCCGCAGGAACAGAAACAGCGGCTGGCCGCTTTGAACTGGCTGCTGCGGTCCCGGGTGCCATTCCACACCAGGTCGGCAGTAAAAGAACTGAAAAAACTGCATATGGAGGAGTGAAAAGAAATGCCCCGGAACAGACGCCTGTACCTGAAAAGGTGCAGGTGTTTTTCGTTTTCAAAATTCCATTTCCTGTATTCGCGTATTGCATTATAATATAATTATGAAAACAAATAAAATTAAAGTATGTGTGACAATCTGGAACCTTCATTGACTATACTGTCCAACTATAATAAACTATATTTGAGCCTGCTCGGGGCAAAAAACGATAAGGGGCATTTAAAATACAAATAATTCAAGGAGGACTTCATTATGCCAATCAACGAAAACGAAGTCACAAAAGAACAGATTTATAAAGCCATGCAGTGCAATACTGCAGACGAACTGAGGGCGTATGCAAAATCCGAAGGGTACGACATTACCAAAGAAGAGGCCGAGGCATACCTGGATGAGCTTTCGGATGTAGAGCTTGACCAGGCGGAGCTGCATCAGGTGGCGGGCGGTGCGTGCTGGGATGTGAATGGCTGTTCGACCATAGGGCATGGGCCATGCCCCGGAAATGACTGCCCGTCTGCATTCAACCCCAAAAAATGATTGTCCTCAGAAAGTCATGCAATAATACTTCCTGCTTCTTCAGGCTGGACTGATGAGATTCATTACGTCCCCCTTGAAGCTGACAGAGCTGAATCGGGCAGCAGAGAGGGCCCGCCCCTCCCTCTCTCACTATCATAAAAGGAGATAAACCATGAAACAAACGGTTATTCTCGGCAACATCATCACCATGGATAATAAGAGGCCTTTTGCCAAAGCGGCGCTGGTCAAGGACGGCGTATTTGCCTATGTTGGCGGAGCGGAAGAGGCAAAACAGCTGGCCGATGCCGATGCGCAGGTGCTGGATTATGGTGATAACTTCATCTATCCGGGTTTTATTGAGTCCCATGTCCACGGATGTTTTGCAGGGTACCGCGCTATCGGGCAGGCGAATCTGGCACAGGTGGGGTTGTCGGCCGACTATGCCAAGTACCGCGAGATTATGAAGGAGTTCATTGCAAAGAACCCGAAGCGTAAAATCTACCTGGCCGCAGGGTGGATCCCCAATGAGGAATACGTTACCAAGGCGTATCTGGATGAAATCTGCCCGGATAAACCGCTCATCATGAACACCGGCGACGCACATTCCTGTCTGCTTAATACAAAGGCGCTGGAATGGGCCGGCATCGACGCGGAGTACGCGAAGAAGTGGGGATATGATTTGGTGCATGTGGACGGGAACGGCGAACCGGATGGCTATATCTGTGAGTCTCCTGCGTTTAATATTATCCATGAGGTTCCGGTTACCGTGGAGGAAGCCAAAGAGTATATCCTTGCATGGCAGGAGTTTGCTTTTTCAAACGGTCTGACTGCCACCGCTTTCGCCGGCGACGATCTGCGTTTCCCGGAAGCGGAAGCCTACCATGAACTGGAGAGGGAGGGCAAGCTGAAACTGCGCACGTATGCCAACGAGATTATTCCCGATAATGCCGAAGACCCGAAGGCGGAGATTGCCCGTGTTGCCGCTGACCGTGCAAAGTACAGCGACGAGTATTACCGTATAATCGGCGTCAAGGTGCTGTTAGACGGTGTGACCGAAGCGCATACGAGCTGGATGCTTGCGGATTACGCCGATCGGCCCGGCTATCACGGTGTAGAACGCTTCAACGACCGAGACAAGATGGTGGAACTGATCACTGCGGCCGATGCTGAAGGTCTTTCCGTTCATGCTCACTCGGTGGGAAACGGCGCGACGCACTTCATGCTGGACTGCATCGAAGCTGCCGAGAAGATTACCGGAGACCTTGACCAGCGCAATATCCTGGCGCATCTGCAGTATGTTACGGAAGAGGATATCCGCCGCATGGGAACGACCCGGTCCATACCGGCGGTTCCGCCGCTGTGGACGGCGAAGATGCCGGGCGCGTATGATATAGAAGTCGCCTCGGTGGGTCAGGAACTGGCGGACAATACGTACCCCATCAAATCTTTCTTTGATGCGGGGGCCAACGTGGTCTTCCATTCGGATTATCCGGTCTCCCCGTTGATGGATATCAAGCTCAGCATCTACATGGCGGAAAAGCGCATGATTCCAGAGGTAATTATGAGCGGAAGCGCTCCGCGCAATACTAAGGAAGCCATTACCCGCGAACAGTCGCTGCGCGCCATGACCATCAATGTCGCCCGTCAGTTACGTCAGGAACATCGCATGGGCACCATCGAGTTTGGCAAGCTCGCCAATATGTCGGTGTATGACTGCGATTTTCTGCATGACGATCTGGAGAAGGTCCTGCAGGCTAACCTCATCGCTACCATCGTGGACGGTGAGGAGGTTTATAAAGCGTAAGGAAACGAAGGAATAGAGACGGAATCGATACGCCGCGAGAAGTAAATCCCGACAGCGGCGAATTAAAGTAAAATATTCTAATAGGAGGAGATACAATGAAAATCTCTAAGAAAGCGTTTCATCTCATTTTGACCGCACTTATGGCGTTCAGTTTCGTCGCTTGCGTTTCCGCGGCGCAGGCGTCTTCTTTCACAACTCCGAAAAAGCTGGCTGATTACCTGTACTACATGGAATACTCCGACTACTCGGTTGACTTAAAGACGGGTGAACAGGTCAAAACCGGCTTCGCCTGCTCCGCTGTGCGCAACGGAAACTTCTACGGCCGTAATCTGGATCTGGATTACGCCGATGTTCCGGAATTCGTAATCAAGGTTGCTCCCAAAAAGTCTGAGGGACGTTACGCAAGTATAGGGCTGGCCGCAATTCTCACGCTGAAATCCAATGAGGTTGACCGTGTTTCGGAAGCGCAGTTGCTTGCAATGCCAAACCTGACGTTTGACGGCATCAATGAAAACGGCGTGGCCATGAACTGCAACGTCTGTCCCGCCATTGACCTGGACTTCGCGACTCTGCTCTCAACCAATTACGGTAAGCCGCGCATCCATGCTGTTGCGGTAGTCCGCTACGTCCTTGATCACGCCAAATCCGCCGCTCACGGTGTAGAACTGTTAAAGAACATGGATATTTATGGCGGTTATGGCACATGGGGGCTTCACTGGATGCTCTCCGACGAGAAGGAAACTTATATCATCGAGTGTATTGACGGTGAACTGGTTGCCAGAAAAGACACGGACAACATCATGACAAATTTCTATGTCAACTACGCGCCGAATACTTCTTACGCAAAGCATATAGCGAAGACAGGGCAGACCGTGGCGGGCAAGACCTATAAGGATTTCCCCATTCTTACGCCCCATGCCTGCGGAGTGGAGCGTTACGCCATACTGAAGGAGCATTACGCAGAGGGCGGTAAATCCGCGGAAGGAATGGCTCGCTTGATGGAGCGGGTGAAATATACCCAGACTTATGAAGCGGACACAGAGCCGTTCTGGTACACGGAATATACTGACGGAAACCTGACAATTGCAAGCGCTCCTATGGATTTCAAAGCGGGTATTCAGTCCGAAATTGATACCTACAAGCTGCACGACAGGAACATTCATCCCAATAACTACTGGCAGACATGGCACACAGCGGTTTACGATCTGGCGAACAGGACGCTCCGCCTGAACATTCAAGAAGATTATTCCAGGCATTACAACTTCAGGCTGAACTGATGAGATTCATTACGTACCCCTCGAAGCTGACAGAGCTGAATCGGGCAGACAGGGAGGGCCTGCTCCTTCCTGTCTCACTATCATAAAAGGAGATAAGCCATGAATCAAACGATTATTCTCGGCAACATCATCACCATGGATGAGAAGAGGCCTTTTGCCAAGGCGGCGCTGGTCAAAGACGGTGTATTTTCCTATATCGGCAGTGCGAAGGAAGCGAAAAAGCTGGCCGGAGCTGAAGCACAGGTGCTGGATTACGGTGAGAACTTTATCTATCCCGGCTTCCTGGAGTCCCACTGCCACGGTCATCTGGCCGGCCTCCGTTTTATCGGACAGGCGGACCTGATGCAGGCCGGCCTGACTGATTATGCCAAATACCGTGAAATCATAAAAGAATTCATTGCGAAGAACCCGAAACGCGAGTTTTACGTAGCCGCAGGGTGGATCGAGAATGACGAATACGTCACCAAAGCGTACTTGGACGAAATCTGTCCGGATAAGCCGCTGCTCCTGCAAACCGGCGGCGGACATTCCATGCTGCTCAACACGAAGGCGCTGGAATGGGCCGGCATTGACGCGGCCTACGCGAAGAAGTACGGCTATGACCAGGTGCATGTGGACGAGAACGGTGAACCGGACGGCTATATCTGTGAAGGTCCCGTGTTTGAAATCGTGCCGAAGCTTCCCACTACCGTAGAAGATATCAAGGAATATCTGCTGGCCTGGCAGGATTTCGCCCTCAGGAGCGGCTTCACTGCCGTTTGTGACGCGGGTGCGGAGATCGTCCACCGGGATGCTCCCCGGGCCTACCATGAGCTGGAGGAGGAGGGCAAACTGAAGCTGCGCACCTACGCTTATATGTATGTTCTGGACAATATTGAAAATCCGAAGGCGGAGATCGCCCGTATCGCAGCAGAGCGCGCTACGATAAGCGGCGAATATTTCCATATTGTCGGCGCCAAGGCATTTCTGGACGGCGTGACCGAAGCGCACACGGGCTGGCAGAACCAGGATTATGCTGACGAGCCCGGTTATCACGGTGTGGAGCGCTTCAACGATCACGACAAGATGGTGGAGCTGATCACCGAAGCGGACAAAGAAGGTATGTCCGTCCATGTCCACTCCGAAGGAGGAGGCGCTACTCATTTTATGCTGGGCTGCATCGAGGATGCGGAAAAGATTACCGGCAATAAAGATCAGCGTAACGTACTGGCCCATCTGCACTTTGTGACCGAGGAGGATATCCGCCGTATGGCGGAGACCGGTTCCGTTCCGGCAGTTCCGCCACTGTGGACGGCGAAAATCCCGGGCCATTATGAAATTGAAGTCTCGTATGTGGGTGAGGAACTGGCGGCGAATGCGTATCCCATCAAGTCCTTCTACGATGCAGGCGCCAATGTGGTCTTCCATTCCGACTATCCCGTTTCTCCGATGATGAATGTCAAATACAGCATTTACACGGCGGAAAAACGTTCGTATCCGAAAGAAGTGCTTGGCGGCATAGACTCCCCGAACAATGAAAAGGAAGCCATCACCCGCGAACAGTCGCTGCGCGCCATGACCATCAACGTTGCCCGTCAGTGGCGCCAGGAACATCGCATGGGCTCCATCGAGTTCGGAAAGCTTGCCAATATGACGGTGTTTGACTGCGATTTCCTCCACGACGACATTGAGAAGGTCGCACAGGCAAATATCATCGCTACCATCGTGGACGGCGAGGAAGTCTATAAAGCGTGAGTTTTCTCCTGGAATGATCAGGGCATCTTATTGAAATCCAACAGCCGTGGAATTTTCTGCGGCTGTTTTTTGATGCGGTTTTTCTGTTTGAAGCAAAACAATCTGCAGAAAAGTAAAGGAACTGCAAAAAATGAAAACTGCAGATTTAAATACTGCGATTTTGTGAATTCTTTGTGAATTATTGCTGCCTGATAGATTAATCCTGTAAAAATGGTCAAAAAATTCAGGGGATTTTTGTATACATAGGTAGAACAGCTCGTTTTTTTGACACAATTTTTGTGCTATAATAATAATGATAATTTATGTCCATTTTTAATTGCTTATCTTAGCGGCATATAATGTAGTTAACAGTACCCGGTTCGTTTTTGTCATGCCGGCGACATTCGGATGCGCATTGAGGGGTTTTATGAACAAAGTCTACAAGGTCATCTGGAGCCATGCCCGGAAGTGTTACGTGGTGGTCTCCGAAATCGCGAAGAACCGCGGCAAAAATAATACAAAGAGCATCGTCAGCCGGCTGGCTGCACGGGTGCAGGCCATAACCCTCCGTAATGCGGCGGAGGGGCAGGCTTTCACTGTGTGCGGGCAGCCGGTTGCCCGTCCCTGCACGGCCGTCCGGTGGATCGCACCGCTGGTACTGGCCGGTATGTTGATGCAGCCGGTGAGCGGTTTTGCGTCTACGATTACGGACAAAAACGGGAATAGCCTGATACGAAGAGGAAACGTCCAAAACCTGTATGTACAGACGATGCTGGACAATAACAACATCGGCCTGAACCGGTTTGGTGAATATAAAATCAGCGACGGCGATATAGCCAACATGCATTTCAATGAACAGAACGGGACGGTTTACGCCAATAATCTGGTCAATCTGGTTAATAGTAAAATTGATATTAACGGTACGGTGAATGCTGTTAAAAACGGTAAAATTGACGGCAACCTGTATTTCATAAGCCCGGATGGCATGACAGTCGGTCCAACGGGCGTCATCAACGCAGGGCGGGTTGGTGTTTTCATTCCGGATACGATTTATTGGGATGAAATGTGGGACTATGATACAAACGTAGAGAACAATTTTAGCGATTTCGAGAATTACGGAAGACGGGATACGAACGGTAAGTATAACGATACAAGGCTTGTTTTCGCCAAAGGGAAGAAAATTGAAATTGAAGGTCAGATCAATACCCGAAACGGCATCGTGCTGGGGGCCAGGGATATCGTGGTACGGCAGGGCGCCGTCCTGAAACGTTCCGCCGATCCGGCAGATGTTAATTTTAACGTTCTGGTCAATATAAAAAATGCTGACGGGACGGAGATAAATGCCGGGCTTGGCAGTGACTTGAATGCTGTCGTGGATGGCAGCACCGGCGATATCATCCTGCGGGCGGAGTCTGCCCATTCCTTTGTAAATGGCATTACCCAAATTGAGACTCTTGAATCCGTTTTAAAAACAGAGGTTCAGTCCAGTGTTACCATGAGCGGGGCCATCGTTACGGATGGCGCTGTGGATATATCCGCAGAAGCTGAAACCTCGTTTACCAATCTGGCTTACGCCGGGACCAGCCTGCTTTCCGATATCGGCGCCAATTTCCTGAACGGGATGGGAATCACTATGACGACGAGCTGGCTGGATAAAACCAATACGGCCAAGGTCGCGCTGACGGAAACGGGAACCATACAGGCGGGCGGAGCTGTAAACCTGCAGGCTGACGCTGCAATGGACTTACGGCTTAAGGCTGCTGTTGTGAATAAAAAAGAGCCAAATACGACTACAGCGATTCCGGTCGTTGCCGTGGGGGTTATAAAACTTGCCAATCAGGCAGTAACGGACGTACAAGGCAATCTCCAATCCAATGGCGCTATCCGGCTGGCTGCCAATGCGGATACGGTTGCCGACCTGTCGGCCCATGCGGTCCAGAATACAGAAGACAACGATCCGGCGAACAGCATCTATACAGGGGTGGCTGTCCTCAACGGTAACGGGCTGGCAGAGGTCAACGTAGCCGGAGGAAACGCGATCGCTGCCGGGGGCGCTTTTTCTGCTTCCGCCAGGGGTACGAACCAGACGGCCGTGCTGGCCACGGCAAAAGGCAAACACGAGACCTTTGCCTCTACGGCGGTGGCTGTATCGGATTATAACTCCGCAGCCAACGTGAACCTGGGCCGTTCCGTAACGGCAAAATCCGTGACCGGCGAAGCCGTAAACGATGTTAAATCCCTGGCCATACTGGCGGACAACAGTAATGGCGACGGCGCGGAAACCTACGTGGAATTTGAGGCGAATGGCGGAAAAGGGATGGCGGCAAATATCGCCAGCGCGCTGAAAGATAAACTGGGTATCACGGGCTTTCAAAACGGCGGCGTTCTTTTACCTGTCGAGAATTTCTTAAATGCCGCGAAAGACTATGTGACGGCAGGAGCCGGCATAGCCGTCGTGGATCACAGTAACACGGCCAATCTTACGGTGGCCCCGGGGGTTGCGCTGAGGGCTGTTGCGGATTCGGCAGGAAACGGCGGGGATGTGACCCTGAAGTCGGAAACCGTTCTGTCCACCCTGAACCAGATTGTCACGGGACAGTCCAATCAGAAGGCAGACGAGGACGGCGGTTCTACAGTCACGGTAGCCGCCGGCGTCCTTGTGAGCAATATCGAGAATACAGCGGCGACAGAGGTGCTGGGCGGCGCAGGCAGTGCCCTGACTTCCGAGAACGGGAACGTGACAGTCACCGCTAATACGGAAACGAACACAGACCACGTCATTACTACGCTTCACCGAAGCGGAGAGGGCTTAATCGTCGAGAATCTCGAGACCCGCGTGAATAATGTGATCCGTAATCTTGAAAATGTGGAAGAAGATGCGGAAAAACTGAAAAAGCTCAAAGAAGATTTCCAGCGCGCCTGGGGGCAGATGCAAGGCATACAGGACGGACATGTCAGCTCATTTTTTAATGCCCTTATGCATAACAGCCTTACCAATTTTGTATTTACGGAGTGGAGAGACTATTATAAGATTGGCGGTTCGTTCAAAGCAGCGGTGGATTCTCTGCTGGATTATGTAAGCCCTGCGGCCTATACCAGCCATTATGTCCGCAGCTATTCGGTAAACCGTAATCAGGGTGGCGATACCAACATGGACCTGGCGGCTTCGGTGAACGTGGGGAGCCTGGCCGGAAAAGCCGTAGTTTCCCTGGGCGAAGGCGTTGCCGTGAATGCGGGGAAGAATATAACGGTTGACGCCAAGTCCGTGTCCGACCTTGCCAGTATTACCGGGACCGGAGGAGAGTTCCTCGGCTATTCGGTTACCAACGGGAATGGCGTAGGCGCCAGTATTGCCGTGCAACAGTTTACCAGCGACGCTATTGTCCTGGCAGGAAAAAATGTAGTCCTGAACGCACAAAACGGGACAGTTGAATCAGACGGCAGTGACAGTAACATACCGAAAAGCGGCACGGTATCCATCAACGCCGACAGCGATGCGACCGAGCAGGCGCTGATCTTCAGCGCAGGCAAATCCGGGGCAAACGGCTTTTCCGGTTCTATTAACATACAGACCGGCGGCAGCAACAGCCTGGTACTGGTGGATGACGAAGCGAAGATTACCGCAGCCAACGGCGTGACTGTGGGATCGAACAACGACTATGTCATGAACAATATCGTGGGCGGTCTGGCTATCGGGGGCGCCGGCTCCAACGTTACGGTGGGAGCCGGACTGGCGTTGAACCAGCTGGATGTGAACAGCATGGCGGTGCTGGGGGATAATGGCGTCGGCGCATCCGTCACTGCGACCGGTACGGATACGGAGGTTTTCAAAAATAAAACTGCGGAAGAGCAGAACCGGATAAAAGCGGAGAATGCCGTCATTGCGGCCCGGAAGCTTGCGGCAGAACGGGCAACCGTTAAGAAGATGGGCACATCGGACAACCCGTTTGCCATGACGGAGAAAAACCTGACCGCCGGCCTGGGCAGCAAGACGGAGGAGAATCTGACCGCTGACCCGAACGACCAGACGGAGGAGGATGCCAAAGGGTTCGTTACAGGACGGAATATTTCCGTTACGGCCAAAAACGACGGCATTCTGAATGCCATTGCGTTGGAAGTGGCGGATGTTTCCGAAAGCCACAGCGTGTTGGACAGCATCAATAAAGTGACCTCGATTGCTGATAATGCCAAGGAACAGAGCCGTGCAGCCATTAAAAATGTGGCGGACTGGCCGGGCGCCAGGCTGACGTCTCTTTTTACAAAGAAAGGCCGGGAAGGGTTCAAGACCGAGACGAGCTTAAGTTTTGCCAATTACAATCCGGTGAATGAGAACGGGCAGAACGCCAACGCGTCCTTTAACGCGGAAGCGGCTGCCAGCTTTGCCTGGAACAACCTGGATACGCAGACGGCCGCAATAGCAGATAACATGACCCTGAACCTGCGTAAGCAGGCTTCGTCGGAAGCGGACGGGACGCTGGTTACGGCTGCAACGGACGAACTGTTCACCGGGGCCTGGGCCGGTTCCGGTTCCGTGATGTGGTTTACCGGGGCGGCGCAGGGAGCGGCCAACAGTAACGCCTACAAGGGCGCCCTGGGGACGGCTGTCGCGGTCAATAAACTGGATCAGAAAGTGAATTCCCTGATTATGAATTCCGATATTACCCAGGCCGATTCGGTGTTGAACAAGGCCGTCAAAAACGGTTCGGAAGTGGCGGCAGGGTTAGGCGTTGCGGTGGTGAATCAGACCGGGGGAGAGGGCGCCGGCGGCAGCGCGGCTTTCGGTCTGTCCCTGAACATGGTGGAAAATGACATTCATGCAATGCTGATTGACAGCACTGCCACCTATGTGAAGGATGACGTTTATACCGGCGGCACAGATTTGGAGAACCGTGCTCACGACGGCGACATCCAGGTTGCCGGGGGCGCAAATATGGCTTGGCTCAGCAGCGGGGGCAGCGGTATCGCGGCGGGCATCACCGCGGCGGCCAGCGACTTGGATAATGATATCCAGAGCGGTATCCAGGGCGGGCGTTATTCCGGTCTCAGCAATCTGTCGGTGAAGGCCGGGAACACCATGACCCAGGTGAACGCGGGGGTAGGCTTGGGCGTAGCCCGGTCCGGCGGCAGCTTCAGCGTAGGCGGGGCCGGAACCCTGGCTTTGAACGAGCTGGAAAACACCAGCCGGGCCTTTATCGCGGGCACAGATAGGCTTACAGCAGCCGGCAGCGTGACGGTCATGGCAGGGGATGTTGCTTCTTCTGATGAAGAGACCAACCCGTATACAGCGTACCTGGGAGCGAGGAACGTAGACAGCGGCGGCCTCAGTTACCTGGGCGAATCCGTCAGGGACGCGGTGGGAACCGGAGCAGGCAATACGATTGTAAACGTGGCGATAGACGTGGCGGAAAGCAAAGGCGTTTCCGCCGGGGCGGCGGTGTCCGTCAATCAGGTGACCAACCGAATCAGCGCCGATATTACCGGGAACGAACAGATAGAAGCCGCCAGTGTGAACGGGGTGGCGGATGTCCATTCCAATATCGTTTCCCTGGCCACAGGAGCCAGCGTCAGCGAAAGTTCCTTCGGCGGCGCGGCCTCTGTCTCCTGGAACGATCTGCAGCAGGATAATATCGTTTCTGTCACCGGGAACCGGGACAGTGAGGATCCGGCAAACGGCGGCATTCTGGCCAATTCGGTGACCGGAACGGCCCAAAATACGTCCCATATCGTGAATGTGACCGGCGAGTTTGCCGGCGGTCAGAATTCGGTGGGCCTGAGTGTGGCTGTGAACCGGATGGAAGATATCTCCGGCATCTATTTCGCAAAGAACCGGATCGGGGAACGCGTTGCGAACGAAGGCACGGCTGTGTCCCTGAACGCTGCTAACGATGCCTTTGCGCTGGCAATCGGCGTGGGGGTAGACGCAAACTATAAGGAGAACAGTACGGCAGCGGCTTATGGCAATTTCGTCGCCAACCGGGGCCATAACGATACCGTTGCGGTGATCGGCGAGGACAAGGTCGGAAACAAGGCTTCCGGCGCAGACCGGGACCGGATCGATAACGCGGCTTCTGTGGAAGTAAGGGCGACAGATGATACCCAAAGAACCACCGTCGCCGGTTCTGCCCAGCTGGCCTTACAAGGGGCCAAGGCAGCCCTGGGCGCCGGCGTGGCCCTGACGGGAAGCGATGCGGGAACGGAGAGCGGCGACGGCAGGGAGACCCTGCGGGCCGAGATCATTAACACGGACATTACCACGGTTAAGAAGAACGGTACAGACGCCGCTGTTACGGTTTCCTCTGCGGACAGATCGCAGGCCACTACCGCCATAGTGGGCGTCGGTATTACGAAGCAGTCAACCGTCGCCGCCCAGGGCCTGGGGGCGGATGCCAGGATTAACAAAAACAATACGGCAGGCCTGAACGATACCACGATTGATGCAACAGGGGGCAGCAAGACGGCGCTGGTTTCCGTGAAGGCGGAAACTTCCTCAGAAGTGAATACCGGCGCGGCGGCGTTGCAGCTCGCCGGTCCGGATTCCTTCCTGGCCGGCGTGGTGGCTGTGGGCGTGAACCGCATTACAGATAATACCGTGGCTGGCGTGACTTATACAAATAAACCGGATGCGGCTTCTTTGAACGTTGGCAATCTGGATATCAGCGCCGTGTCCAACGGTGATATCACCAGCGTGGCCATGGGGGCTTCCGTGGCAGTGAAAGGAACCGCGGCAGTGGGCGGTTCCGGCAGCCATAATTATATTGCTAACAGTGCTGCTGCGAAAATAGAAAATGCGAATATTGACAGCGCGGGCAATGTGGGCGTGGTTGCGCAAAGCGACGAAGCCATCACCAACTATGCCGGCGTAATTGATGTGGCTGCGTATGGGCAGGGCGTTTCTGCCGCTCTGGGCGTGACCGGTTCCAACAACAAGATCAGCGGCAATACCGAAGCGCTGATCCGTAACAGCAAGGTAGTGGCCAAAGGCAGCGACAGCAACAAGATTAAAACAAACAGCAAACTGAAGACGGATGATACATACCTGATCAATGGCGCGGTCACCTCCAATACCTGGTCTGCCGGCAAGCTGCAGACGGGTCGGGAGGAAGAGGAAAAGACCGGCGTGGTGGTGGACGCTTCCGCGACCCATGCCATTGCGTCCGTATTGGCCAACGGCGGCGTGGCCGTGGGATCGGGAGACAGCGGGGCCGGCGCTTCCCTGGCCGGCGTCATCAATCTGAACGACGTGGGCGGCTCTACGACGGCGAAAGTAGAGGATTCGCAGCTGAACGAAGAGGCGGCGGATAAACGCAGCCATGTGACCGTGCACGCGGCCGATTACACCAACGTGGCGGAATTCAGCGGCGCGGCGGCGGTAGGAATCGGGGAGAAGGCCGGGATTGCGGCAGGCTTTACCGGTACCACCAATGAGATCAGCCGGGCGACGGAGGCCCGTGTTTCCATGACTTCCGCCGGGTGGAAAAACGGTACTGATCCGAACACGTCAGCTACCGGTGTCAGGAATTATGATATTTTTGCGCAGGACTTTGCCGTGACGGCTGACGCGAAGCAGGCCATGTCTGCGTTTAACGTGACCGGCGCCGTAGCGGGCTCTTCGGGATTCGCTTTTGAGACCGGCGATAACGTGAATACCAACCGGATGAAGAGTTCTACCGTGGCTTCGGTGACCAATACCGCCGTAGATTATCAAAAAGACGCAGCGGTGAAAGCCAGTCACGGGGATGCCATCTATAACCTGAATGTGGATGTGGGCGCCGCCATTGCTCCCAGCGAAAAAGGCGTAGCCGGTTCCCTGAACGTGGGCGTGGGCGTGGTGCAGGAAAGCTCCGTGGTGACGGCCGATGTGGAGCACAGTAAACTACAGAGTTCCAACAGTGATCCGGATTCCAAGTCATCCCTTTCCGTAGGGGCTGCCAATACCACTACGCTGGAGACCCGCCTGGTTTCCGTAGGGGTCGCGGCCGGGGCGTTCAGCGGCGGCATCGCCAGCAGTATTGCAGTGAATAATATCAGTACGAAGGTGACAGGCAATATTGTAGGCAGTGTGCTGGCGGCTGATACGGTGGATGTGCACACAACCAACGCGCTTGCGGTACATGACGCTGTCGGCACCGGGGCCGGCGCGCTGGAAGTGGGGATCGGCGTCGGCGTGGACGTGACTACCGTCAACGATTCCGTAAGCACCATCGTGGATAACAGTACGGTGAAAGCCAAGGATACCCTTTCCATCAATACGGAGTCGCAGCGTGAAACGGATTCCACTGTAGCGGGTGTCGGAATCGGGGCCTTAAGCGTGGCCGTGAATGTGCTTTCCGTTACCGTGAACGACGGCATCGGCAATCTGGAAGACGTGAACGATGAAGAAGCCGGCAGTTCCTTCAGCCATAAAGATATGCTCGACGAAGCAGTAAAAGAAGTGAACAACACAACCGGACGCGTTCTCGCTGATAAGGTCGCCGGCATGACGGCTGACGAAAAACAGAAAATGCAAGAAAAGTCTGAGACCAAGGCGGATTACGGTGATAACGTAAGCGGTGCCGGCGTCCATACCTATGTCCGGGGCAACTCTGCCCTGGAGGCTGTGAACGGCGCCCTGACGGTAAACAACACCGAGCGGAACGACGCGAACCTGAACGGGGGCAGCGGCTCGCTGGGCCTTTTGGCGGTCAACGTAGCCGACGTGGTGTATCACCGGAATGAAAAGAATAATATTGCGGTTGCAGATTCCACCGTCAAAGGCGGGAGTATCGCGCTGACGGCGACGCAGGGCAACGTGACGGATAACAAGACGGATGCGATCCGCGCCCGTACCGTGCAGGCACAGGCCGGCGTTGCAGGAATCGGCGTAGGGTATGCAGGGATTACAGCCAAAGGCAGCACCGGCGTTTCAGTGAACCATGCTGCGCTGACCGCTGCGGACGGCGATCTGACGCTGAAATCTGCCGACACGGTCCAAAGCCGGAGCAATATGATCGGCGTTTCGGCGGCGCTTCTGGCTGTGCCCGTCAGCGTGGCCCACAATACGAACAAAACAGATCAATATATTACGGTACAAGGCGGCAGTACCCTGTCGGCAGCCCGAAAGGATACTGCCAAATCCGCTGCGGTGAGTCTGCAGACGGAACGCACCGGCCGGGTCGCTTCCAAAACGGTGGGCGTAGGCGCAGGCGGTGTGGCTGTTGCGGTTAACTCAGCTACGTCCCGGGACGAGAGCGTCTCCCGGGTAGCCGTGAGCGACAGCGGCAATACATTCCAGGCAGACCGTATTGTGCTGGAAGCCGTGAACGCTCCGGTGCTGAAAGCGGAAGCCGGCGGTACCGACGCGGCCCTGATCGGCGTTTCCGTAATGCAAAGCAACGCCATAGCCAAATCGCAGGCGGGGGTAACGGTGGCGGATAATAACCGGCTGCTGGGCGACGACGTCCTGGCCCGGGCGGTTATCGGCAAAGAGGGAACGGATATGACCCATGCCGAAACCCACGGCATCAATGTAACTGTGGTTGGGGTAAATCCCGATAAAGCGAAGGCTGTCACCGAAACGACGGCCGGTGTGACCATAGGGAAGGAAACCTACAAGACAGAAAAGAAAGAAAAAGTTAAAAACGAGCAGGGGGCAGAAGAGGAAAGGACGGTACAGGGATCCTATACCAGCCTTGCCCTCATCAGCCAGAATAATGCCAGCCGCAGGGCGATTCTGGGCAATACTACGGTAGGCCTGGCCGTCTCCATCGGCGCCGGCGACGCCAAAGCGGACGGCAATGACAGAAGCCTGGTAACGGCTGCCGGCGGAGACAGTGCCGGGGCGGTAAAACTGCAAAACCTGAAAATTGCGGCAACCGGGAGCAATTCTGCGCAGGGCCTGGCGGACGGCGACTCCGGCGGCATTATTGCGGTGGGCGCGGCGGCTACCATTACGATGAATACGAAGACCACGAACACCGCTTCCTTATCCGGAGTCTGGGAGGTAACCGGCAGCGCGGATATCGGCTCCCAGCAGCAGGTTACTTCCAGGGGAACTTCCAAGACCGGCGCGGGCGGCGTACTCAGCGTAACCTGGGCAAATTCAGACAACAAGGTGGAAATGGATTCCCGGACGAATCTGCTGGAGGGCGCCCGTCTGACCGCAGGGCAGAGTTATGTGCTGGCGGCCAACAAGGTTGTGAGCGGCGCCTATGACGGCGAAACCTGGAACAACCACATGAATATCGGCGGTGTGATCCAGTTTGCGCCGGATGTAACATCCACAGAGTCTGTGAATCTTAAGGCCGGCATAGACATTGGCAAAAACGCCAGCGTGACTTCTGCCAGAGGCCAGGTGTATGACGCCTATGCAGATATAGACATTGCCAACAAGGTAGAAGGCAAAAGCGGCGGCGTCGGGGAAAACATGTGGGTATACAGCGATAACACTGTTACATCCGCAAATACGATCACGGTGAATGAAGGGGCGAAGCTGGACCAGAAAGGCGAATATAAGGGCGGCAGCGACATTAACCTCAGCAGCAGCGACAAGATTAAAATGGATGTAGCGTCGGAAGCGTATACCGGCGGTTTGGAAGGCGTGCTCGTATCCAAAGTGAATAATGATATTACCCGCAATAACGTTGTGGAAGTGAACGGCAGTCTGACCAGCAGTCATGACATCAACCTGTACGCAGGCGTGGATGCGGACGGGTCGGATTCGGAAGTGAATATTGTGGGCCTGTCGGAAGCGCATAATAATACGCTGCTTTCTTTCTATACCAATCCGGAACTGAACCTGGACCTGGAGAATAACCAGCAGGTGAAAGTGGGGAGTAAGGGCAGCGCTGTTTCCGTTCGCCATATTAACGCAACAGCAGCCAACGGCAGCGAAACCTTCAAGAAAGACGTGGTGAAGGTCGTGAACCTGCTGGCCGGCAAGGACAAAAGCACCAAGACTGCCACTAATGCCCCGGGCGTATCGAGCCTGGAAGAAACCAATGACAATTATGTCAATGTGGAAGGAAGTCTGAAGACCGGCATCCAGAATAATGTGAAGATCGATATTACGGGAGCGCTTCTGCCTTCGACGGTTACCAGCGGGGAGGGCCAGAATGTGGTCATACACAACCTTACGACCGTAGAAAATCTGCCGGAATTTAAGGTGGAAGTCACTAACGACAGCGGAACCAATCCGGATACCCTTGTAAAGAAAGAAGACATCATAGCGGGGGATATGGATTACGCCGTCCAGCTGGGCGATCAGCTGGCCGCACTGGAAAAGCTGATCTCCGATTACAACAACGGCGATAACAGCGAAGAGAAAACCGCTGCCTATTTAGGGTATGTGCAGCAGCGTCAGCGCATTCTGGACGAGATGGACAGGCGGCACCTGTATACGGAAGAAAAAAGGCCCGTATATGAAAAGAACGAGGACGGCACGATTAAGTTTGATACGAGTGGAGAGCCAATCCCGGTCTATGAAAATGGCGAAATCAAATATGAAAGGGATGCACAAGGGAATTTTATATTAGACAAGGTTTATATCACCAAAGGCTTTACCATCGGCTATGTAGAAATTCCGAAAATTACCGTCAGCGGCGGCAATATTGTCGTACAGTCCGATAATCTGTATGGCAGTGGCAGCCTGCAGGCTAACGGCGCGCCCCGGATTGCCATCAATAACCTGTCTAACGCCTACCTGAAAGTAGACGGGCTGCTGGTAGGGGAAGGCGGCGGCGAGATTCGGTTCCAGGGGAACAGTATAGGCGCAGACGGTGCGGCAGCAGCGCAGATCAAAGAACTGAACAAAGATAAAGGAAAAGAAGTCGGGTTTACCAACCTGTTCAGCGATACCGCCGCTGTCAGTACGATCCATGTGGTGAACGACAACGAGAGCATTGGTACGGAAATTCAGGTCAAAGATCAGAATGACAGGACGGCGACCTATATTTCCATTCCCGATGTGGCTGTCATAGGGGATGTTATCAACAATTACGGTGATGTGATCATTGAAAACAGACAGGGGAATATTGCGATCGGCTCCGGCAATGCGAAAAAAAGCGTCAACGTCAACGGGCGGATGGTGCAGATGATTGCGGAACACGGCAGCATATCCCAGGATTTTATTGATGACATTGTGAGTATTGGCGGGCGTCCCCAGGATATGAACCGGGACCTGGTGGAAAAAGTAATTGCCGAGGCCAATATAAGCGGAGACGACAAGGTTAGCAAACTGGGCCTGGATCCGATAAAAACGAATATTGAAACACCGGAAGCGGGCCGCATTGCCGGGGACAGCGTGTACCTGGCCGCAGCGGATATCAATGTGAACGGTCTGATCCAGAGCGGGTTCAGCCGGTATATTGCGGAAATTGATGAATATGTTAAAGACGAAGCCGGCAATTATGTTCTGGACAGCGACAACAACAGGATTAAAGCCTTGAGCGACAAGCATATCCAGATGCTGAAGAGCAACGGCAGCGAAGTGACAGTACAGGGCCGCACCATGTATCGGGTCAACGAGGGTAACAGGGTCGTGTTTGATCAGGAAGAGGGCGCCTTTAAGTACATTATTCAGGTGTACTATGACCCCCTGACCAAAGGACTGGTGGTGGAGGATATTGACACCAAAGGCGGCCGGATCTACCTGACAGGCCGGATTTCCAGCACCGGTAACGGAAGAATCCTGGCTGCCAATGGCGGTGCGGACATTGCCATTACCAATCACACGAAGGCAAACCTTACCACGGGCAGGATTTTGAATCACGATATCGAAGGCAGGATCACCATCACCGACCTGGCGAAAGACACCTGGACGGAATACAGCCGGTCCGGTACGGTAACTATTGATAAGTACAGCGAACGCTTACGGGAAAGGGCCGACCTGGAGCAGTGTAAGACGGTTGAAGATGACACTATTACCTGGTTTGACAAAGATCACGCCAAAACATACGATCCCAAGACAGGTCTTCGCTATAACTGGACGCTGGGACAGGAGAAGACCAAAACCAGTTATTACGAAAAAGTGACGAAGACGTTGTTCTGGGGCGGGCTTGTAATTGATAAGGATACGGACGAATTAGCTAATGAGGAAAATAGTTCCACTCTTTTGGAAGTGTCTAACCCGGAGAATGGCCGTTCCTTAGGCAACGGTACCTTTGTGGATACGATTTCTGAGGGCTATCAGGATGAGAACGGGACAAGGCTGGTAGATACGGAGTTTGGCGGTATTCTGGAAAGCAATAAGACCGACACGTCCCGGGAGGTGACTGACAGCTATAAAGAAGGCGGACACTGGTATGCGCTCTGGTCTGACCCCAAGTACCATACCAAATGGACGACCAAGGAAGCGTCGACCCAGGCCTATACATTCTCCCTGAAAGCGGATAATCCGATCGGCATCGGGTTTATCGGTCAGACAAACGGCAGTATTACCGTAGAAAGTACGAACGAGGCAGGCGGTAACATATCGCTGCAAGGCAATATCCTGAGCAACACAAAGGAGGCGACCCTTACGGTCCGGTCTGCCGGTGGCAGCATCCTGCAGAAGAGCGGGACAAGTCTGACGACCAACCGTCCGGATCTGCAGGCAAAAAAGAGTATACTGAATATACAGATCAACTCCATGGGAGAATTTACGGCTACCGGTGAAAAAGACGCTGCCGGCCAGGATATTCTCATGGGGACGGACGGGGTCTTGCTGAATGCGGTCTCTACCAACGGAGGCAGCATTGATGTGGATGTTTTAGGCGGGATGTCACAGGGCAAGGTGCTGCCGGGAAATGTGATCGTTCAAAACGTGGAAAGCCGGGGGCAGAATGAGAGCGGACAGCCTGGCCGCATAATCCTGACCGCCGAAGGGAATATTACCCAGGAAGGAACGGCAGCTTCGGTGCGGGGCCGCACGGTCAGCATTACCAGTCTGAACGGCGCCATTGGCACGGATGCGCAGGCCCTGGTGGTGGATTCTTCTGCCGAAGCCTTTGGCAAAAGCGCGGATTCTGCCGGGTTGAGCGCAAAGGCCAGGAACAATATTAACATCTCGGAAGCAACGGGCGATATGCGGGTGCGTTCTGTCGTATCGCTGGAAGGAGATGTGCGCCTGGAAGCCAGGGACGGGCACATGGTTGACGCATTGCCCAGGACGGATGACGGGAATGACGTAGACCAGCAGGATCTGATCCGCCACTGGATCGACGCGGGCCTGGTGGCCGGTACTGCGGACTATGAAGGCGCCTACATCACGGGACTGAAACAGGATGCGGAAAACTACAGAATCCGGGTAGAAGAACAGTTCAGACTGTTTAGCAGCGGGCAGGCCAATCAGCAGATTCAGGATATGTTTACAAAAGAAGATGGCACGGCCTATGCCGATGCGGGCGAGTATCTTGCTGCAGATAAGAGATATAAGGCGCTGCAGGATGCGTATGATCCGCAAAAGGTTGAATTTGCCTGGACGAAGGAACAGCTTCTTTATGCCATCCGCAATGCAATCGTGAACAAGGAAAGCGGCGTCAGCGCCGAGACGCAGGGAAAAGCGGCTAATGTGCAGGGCAGAAACGTGACGCTGACAGCAAAGGGAATCGGCGTGAGCTCAAATGAACTCACCGAGATCAAGGCTGACAAACTGATGGGCGGAAGCGAGACGGCCATTGAAAACCTGAAACAACTGGCCAATGCGGATGCGGCAGACGTAACTATGAAAGATGCTAACAATAACACGTTGATTTTGGCAGAGGAAACGGAAACCCGGCCGGATGGAACCGTAACGAGCCGGCAGGTCTGGAAAGCCTATGATGCAAAAGGCAGGGAAGTGGAAACCGACGGCGTCATTGACAAGTTCGTAATCGGTAACCTGAGTCCGCTAGGTGTTTATGCAACGGGAAGAGTAGATATTTCAGCCAGTAACGACAGCGCATTTATTGCCGGCCGGAGTAATAAAGAGGACGAATTTGCGGCGGTGAATGTTGGCAGGATCACCGTTGCGGACCAGAAGGATGTACGCCTGTATACCCAGGAGGGAATTTATAATGCCGCGTTGACAGAGGCGGAAGCAGGGGGAGGCAATATACGCAGTCATAACCTGATTGCTTATGGCGGAACCAAAGATATCGGTACGAAAAATGATCCCCTGCTGGTCAACCTTTCCGGTGATTTGCAGGAGGCGTATGCGGACGGCAGTGTGTACATTAAAAATGTGCTTCCGGATGAAAAGCTCCGGTTAGGCTCTGTATTTGCCAAAGATACGGTTTCGCTGGAATCTGCCAAAGGCTTTGCAATGACGATCGATCCGGATTACACGCTGGCCTATCTGAATGGAGAAAAACAGCTGGAACTGATAACCGACGGCAGGGAAGGTGTGATTGGAACAGAAACCAATCCGATCCGTATTCTGAACGATAGCGGGTTTGTCAATCTGACAGCAAAAGAAGCCTATGTGAAAGGTGTCAACGGGACCAGGGGCGAGGATGCCGTTTTGAAACTGGCAAGGATTGATATAGCCGATGACTTTATGGCCTCCAGTGAGGGCAACCTGGAAGCAGTGGCGACCCAATCTGCCAGGTATGATGAAGAAGGCAACGAGGTGGAGCCTGCTGTTACGGGAAGTCTGAAAATCGGCGGCAACATCAGACTGGAGGCGGAAAATCAGGCTGTCCTTAACGGCGTGCTTTCAGCGGGTCAGGCGATTACGGTTTCCGGTGCGAAGGGGATTTCCCTGGGCGGTAAGCTTGCAGCAGGAACCCTGGATCTTACGGACGGCGTCTACACAGGCGGCGGTCTCATAGAACTGGCATCGACCGAAGGAAGGATTGAACAGAAGGAAGGCAGTGCCCTTGCGGCATACAGTGTAGCTGCCGAAAGCGGTAAGGGGGTTGTGCTGACCAGTACAGGCAACCAATTCCGTGAATTTACAGCAGAGGGCGCAGTCGCCGGGGAAACCGGAGTACAGTCTGATAAAGACAACGGCATCTATGGAAACGTGGCAGTCAGAACTCATGCAGGCGATAATCTGAGGGCTGGTATAGAATCCCAACCGGTTTACGGCAATGTGTCCTTTACCAATCTGGACGCAGGAAGCGTAACCGTTACCACGGATATTGTGGCGAAGGACGGAAAGAACGGCGAGGCCGGAGGCAATGTATCCGTCCGGGCTGAAAATGGTGATGTGACTGTCGGTCTGGTGGATGCGGTGTCTGTATCGCTGTCAAGCGGGAGTGAAGAGGGGCATGTAACGGCGGATACGATTCGCGTGGAAGCCAGAGGAAACGACAACGGCACCGGTGGAGAGGATCTCGGGTTATCCGGCAGTTATGTAACCGTGAGAAGTATTGTGAACAAAAACAACGGCTGGGCGCCCTTAACCCTGTCCACTGCCGGCGCATCCAAAGACAGGGCAGTAAAATATTTCGGTATTGGCGTACAAAACGAGGATGGAAGTTATACCGGCGGTATACAGTCTTCTTCCGGCGCTGTCATCCAGCAATTGTGGACAGATCAGGGCCTGATTTATATGGCAGGCGATTCCAATCTCCATATCAGTAAGTTAGTCGTAAACAAGAAACTGCATGCCGCTAACGACATGGTAACGGTGTCTGTATATGGTCGTATTGAGATTCAAGACGGAGAAAGAGTGGTATTCTGGAACGACAGCCGACGTAATGTTCCCGACAGCATGCTGGACCGCTGGTATAGCGGGTCCTACTCCGATCCGAGCTGGATGAGTCTGGACTTGTTTGGCAACGGCGATATCCGTTATGAAAACGGATTCCTGATCTACGCACGGAATTATCCGAGGATTTCCGGCGGGGGTTACAGCATAGGGAACAGGCTGAGCAAGCAGCTGAACAATGAACCCGACAGAGAAGGTGTTGTGTATTTTGACCGGAATAACCTGATTCAGATCGACGAGGATGCGTATGCTGTGCATGAAGGATCGGTTACAGTGGAGTAATCCGGAAGCCTTTCTTGACAGTAATGACAAAAGGGAATACTATAAGGCAGTGTAATCTCAGATTTGCAAAAACACACGCAAGATAAAGAATCAAACAAAGAGGATAATCCATGACTTATTCAATAATCGGGCTTCTTGCGATTGCGATTCATTTGATTCTCAATTACGAAGTCTTCCGGCCCCAAAATAAGAAAGATGGTTCCAAGGTAAAACGCAGTTTCCGGTATTTTATGCTGGCCGTTTTTGCTTATTATGTAACAGACGCCTTGTGGGGCGTTTTCAACGGTCTGCAGGCCGTAAAACTGCTTTATGCGGATACCGTGGCCTATTATGTGGCGATGGCTTCGTCCGTCCTTTTGTGGACCCGGTATGTCATTCTGTATCTGGAAGAGAAAAGCGTCTTTGGCACTTTTCTGATTCATGCAGGGCGTGCCATTTTCTGGTTCCAGATAGCCGGGCTGATCGTCAATCTGTTCTGGCCGGTTTACTTTACCTTTGACGAAGCCGGCGCCTATCACGCAGGCGGAATACGCTATGTGGCGCTGATTCTGCAAATCCTGATGTTCCTGCTGACCTCGGCGCAGACGCTGTATATCGCGGGAAAAACAACGGGAACGAAAAAACAGCGGTTTCAGACGGTGGGCTTTTTCGGCATCATTATGATCGTAACCATAACAGCCCAGTATTTTTATCCGTTGCTGCCGCTGTACGCGTTAGGCTATCTACTGGGCTGCTGCCTCATCCACAAATTTGTGGTGGAAGACGAACGGAAAGAGTATTTGCAAAAGCTGGAAGAGCTGCTGCAGATCCAACAGCAGCAGGAAGTAGAAATCGGCTCCGCGAAACAGCTTGCGTATAAGGACCCCCTGACCGGCGTAAAGAACAAACGGGCCTGTGAAGACTACGAAGCAGAGCTGGATGCGAAGATAAAAGAGGGACTGATACGGGATTTTGCCGTGGTCTCTCTCGATGTAAACGGACTGAAGATGACGAATGACACCTATGGGCATAAAGCGGGGGATGAGCTGCTGATTTCCGCTTGCAGGATCATCTGCCGTCACTTCAGCCACAGCCCGGTGTTCCGCTTTGGCGGTGATGAATTTGAAGTGATCCTGCAGGGTCAGGATTATGAGAACCGTCATGCGATCGCGGCCGCCTTTAACCGGGAAGCGGAACAGAATCTGGCGGAAGGAAAGGCTGTCGTGTCGCTTGGTATGGCGGATTTCATTCCGGGTCAGGATATCGATGTAGACACTGTGTTTGAACGGGCCGATGCCGAAATGTACGAGCGGAAAAACGTACTGATGCGCATGGGTGCCGGCGGGCGGTAAGGTCTGATTACAAAGAAACATACCGGCAAATGTCTTAACGTAAGATGTTTGCCGGTTTTACTTTTGTTTTATACGCACAATTATTAAGAATACATTCTATTAGTATTGCATTTTTATATGTAATATCTTATAATTAATTGAATATCGATTTGTGCATTCCCGTATTCCTTTACCTTCAGGGAGGCGTCCGCGGAGTGCCGGTACATTCGCAGAGCGTTTTTATCATTTCCACAGAAAGAGGTTCCACAATGAGAAAATTCCGTAAACTGTTAACGAATGTGTTGCTGTCTGCCTGCGGTATGGCCTTTGCCATACCGGGCCATGCCGGTTATAAACTCAGCGACGAAGTGAAGAATCCTACGCCGGCCCTGCTGGAAGCGTCGGAGATCGGCGTGCGCGTGTTTAACAATAAGGCGATGCAGGACCTGCCCGATAAGGACGCTATGGTGGTGATGTCCTTCGGCACCACGATGAAGGAGACGAGAGACAAAACGATTAACGCTACGGTAGCGGAAATTCAGAAAGCGCTGCCTGATGTGAAGGTGGTGGTGGCGTATACGTCCCACATTATCATCGACCGCATCAGGGCAAAAGAAGGCGTGGTCATTCCCACACCGGAGGAAGCGCTGGAGCAGCTGAAAGCGGAAGGCTATACCCGTATCGCCCTGGCTTCGCTGGATATCATTCCCGGGATGGAGTATGACTATAAATGCGGCATTTACCGGAATTACCGCAATCAGTTCAAGAAGATGACCATGGGTCTGCCTCTTCTGTTCTGGCAGGGACAGGAGGAACAGCGGGACGATGTGGCAGAAACGGTGGAAGCCTTTGCCACACAGTTCCCGGACCTGGCCGCCGACGAAGCGCTGCTGGTGATGACCCACGGCACGCCCCATCCTTCCAATGCGTTCTATGCCGTGATCCAGGACCGCCTGAATAAACTGGAGCGGGGCAACATCCACGTGTACAGTGTGGAAGGCATGCCCATGCTGGAGCATGTGATACCCATACTGAAAGAGGAAGGTGTGAAACGTGTGACCCTGATGCCCATGATGATGGTGGCAGGGGATCATGCCAACAACGATATGGCCGGGGACGACGACGATTCCCATAAAGTGATTCTGCAGAAGGAAGGCTTTACCGTTACGCCCTACATTCACGGCATGGGTGAGAATCCTGCCGTCCGCAGGATTTTTGTGGAGCGGGCGCTGGAAAGCTGGGATGCCCTGCAGAACGTGACAGAGGGCCGGACCGCCGGTATGCCGCACTGAGATTGTAAATGATATAATACTTACTATAAAACGAAAAGCCCGCATGGTTCCATGCGGGCTTTTCGTCTTGCTGTGTTAAAAGGTGAAGAAGAAGGATAAGGGTTGCTATCAAACTTCGGAAATTATCATAATTAATTTTGATACCTTAATTATAATCATTCCTGATAATTTTGTCAATAGTAATCGGAAAACGGGGTTCTATTATTCGTCCTGCTTCCTGTCTCCCGGTACCGGGTTACTTGTCGATTGCCTTTTCCCATTTGTTCACCACTTCGTCGCGGTGCTTGCCTGACCACAGGAAATTGTATTTGATCAGCGGGGTGCCTTTCAGTTCGTCTGCCTGTTTCGGCGGTTTGGCATCGGGGTGGGTGAGGAACTGGTAGGAACCGACGGTCTGGCCGATTTCCTGGGCTTTGGCCGTCAGGCACCAGTCGATGAACATTTTGGCCGCTTCCTGGTCGGGGCCTCCCTTGATCAGTGACACGGCGCCCACTTCATACCCGGTTCCTTCCGAGGGGGAGGTCAGGATCAGGTCTTTCATGCCGCTTTCCCGGAATTTGATGGCGTCGTGCAGGAAGGAGATGCCGATCATGCATTCGCCCTGACCTGCCAGTTTTGCAGGCGCAGAACCGGACCGCTGGTAGGTCTTAATCTGTTTGTCCAGTTTTTTCATATATTCCAGTGCGTCTTCCTCGCCCCGGAGCTGGAACATGGAAGCCAGCAAGGTGTAGCCAGTACCCGACGTTTTGGGATTAGGCATGACGATCTGTCCCCGGTATTCCGGTTTCAGCAGGTCGTTCCAGCTTTTGGGCGGTTCCAGATTCTTTTCCTTTAACAGTTTGCCGTTGGAGGCAAAACCCAGATAGCCTACATAGACACCGGTCCAGAAGCCGTCCGAATCTTTGAACCGGTCGGGAATTTTGGCAGCGTTGGCAGAAACGTATTTTTCCAGCAGTCCGTCCGCTTTGGCCTGAATCTGGCCGTCTGCCGGCCCGCCGAACCAGACCGATGCTTTCGGCGCATTCTTTTCCGTTTTCAGCCGCTTCAGGGCTTCGCCCGATGACATACGGACAGCGGTCACTTTGATTCCGGTTTCTTTTTCAAAGGCGGCCACATCAGCTGCCATGAAATCCTCCAACGCGCCCCAGTAGACCGTAAGTTTCTGGGTACCTGTCTTAACCGGTTCTTTCTTTTCACCGCCGCAGCCGCTGAGGGAGAACAGCAAGAGGCCGGCGAGAGACAAGGCGCAAACAGCTTTCAGATTTTTCATAACAAAGGCTCCTTTATCATTAGACTAATTGTGAGAGTTATTATAATTCTTCTTAACTTATTTTATCAGAAAGTATACATTTCGACAATACCGCGTTATAAAAGTCGCAAAAGAATAATGAGCTGCGTGTAATACTAAAAACCCGCATGGTCCGGATGCGGGTCTTGTTGAAAAATGAATTGCAAATTAAGGCTTGTTATGATATATTAACTATAAATTATCGTAAATAGTAATATTTATTGATAAACGAGAGGGAAAAGAGGTGGATGCAATCATGGAAGTAAACCGGGACGTAACGCGCCGGGATATTCTGTATGGCGTACTGAAACGGATGGATGAAGTTATCGACAGCATCAGCAACACGGTGAGCACCAAAGATTTCCTGGTGCGGGATATCATTTACGACCTGGACCGGCTGGAAGAGGCCAAACTGGCCCTTGTGGCGGTGCTGGAAGACATGCAGCAGGAAGAAATCAAGAATTAAGGAAACGCTGATTAACCCGGCTGGCACACAAACTCATTTAATCAGCGTTTCCGTAACGCAAATCGAAGGCAGAACCGTATACGGTCTGGCAGCAGGCAAAGGTCCGGAAAACTCCGGAACGAACGCCCGTACCTGTAACAGGGTGCGGGCGTTTTTTTGTGCAGCGGCCTGCCGGTAATGGCAGGCCGTTTTTTGCTGCGGATTTTTCTGTTTGAAGCAAAACAGTCTGCAGAAAAATAAAGAATCTGTGCAAAAAATGAAAACTGCGGATTTAAAAAACGCGATTTTGTGAATTTTTGAAATTTGGCAGGCCCATGCGGTTAGAAAGTCAAAAAAAGCAGGGTGATTTTGTATAAATAAGTAGGACAAGCCATTCTTTTGACACTATTTTTGTGCTATAATAATAATGATGATTTATGTCCGGTTTTAATTGCTTATCATAGCGGCATATAATGTAGTTAACAGCACCCGGTTCGTTTTTGTCATGTCGGCGACATTCGGATGTGATTTGAGGGGCATTTATGAATAAGATTTACAAGATTATCTGGAGCGATGTTAGAAAGTGCTACGTGGTTGTGGCGGAAATTGCCAGGAACCGCGGCAAGAGTAACGTGCGCACGATCGTGGAAGGCCTGGCCGCCCATTCGTTGGCCCGGGCCGGCCGCTGGGCGCTGCCTTTTGTGACGGCAGGCATCCTGCTGCAGCCGGTGAGCGCGTGGGCGAGCACGATTACGGACAAAAACGATAATTCAGTTATTAATGCAACCGATAAAGTGCATCAGTTGTATGCACAGGAGGTAGCAACAACCCACGACTTTGCCTTAAACCGTTTTCAGAAGTTTGAACTTACCAGGGGAGATATTGCGAATCTGTATTTCCGGTTGGATAAGAACGGAGCCGATAAAGGGAGCCTTATCAATCTGGTAAACAGTAAAATTGATATCCAGGGTACCGTCAATGCAATCAAGGGCGGAAAAATAGACGGCAACCTGTTCTTTATCACTCCCACCGGCTTGACAGTAGGACCCCACGGCGTCATTAATGCGGGCACATTTACCGGACTGGTTCTGGAACCAGGAAGCCGGTTAGATGATCTTGGGCTATACCCTGACGGAACCTTCAACTCGTTATGGAATGAGAACGAACCCAACAAACTTGCCTATCAGTTCAACAACAGCTTATTTAAGTTCGGGCGGAAGAACAGCAGCGGTGAATATAACGCAACAGACCTGAAATTGGCGGAGGGAAAAAGGGGCAGCAACGGCATGCCGTCGGAAGGCTTTATTGATATTTCCGGGCATATCAATACCCGTAGCGGCATTGTATTAGGTGCGGGCATTATCGATGTGAAGACCGGGGCGAAGCTCACTTCAAATCATAAAATCAGTTTTGAAACTCTGGTCAATGCCGAAAACACCCAGGTTCAATTTGCAGACGATATGAATGTTTCTTTGACCATGGTTCAGGATGCACCCACTGGCGACATCATTCTTAGGGCCGAGGCGGTCAGCGAATACGCCAAAAACCCAATCTCCAGCGAGACGTATGATGCCATTGCCAATCGAAACAACACGGCTGAGGTGAACGTGGCCGGTGAGATTGAGTCGGACGGAAAGGCGGATGTTTCGGCCGACGCCAAGACCACATTTGATAACTCCACCTGGAACCTGATCGATAAGTTCTTTAATCCCAGCGCCATTGCGCAAAACCTTTTGAACAATCTGGGCTTTAATATCACCGCAAACTGGGCGGTAAAAAACAATACGGCTTCCGTTAAACTGGCCAATACCGGAAGCATCAGTGCGGTCGGGGATGCGTCCCTTGGGGCCAATGCCAACGTAAAGGTTGTGTTGCGCGGCGCTACAGCCGGCAAGAAGGGGGAGGGAACCTCCACAGCCCTTCCGGTCAGTTCTACGGTTGTGGTCAGCACCAATAACAAAGCGGTCGTAGATGTGGAAGGTGATCTTTCTTCGACCACTGGGAACGTAACGCTTGATGCGAAGGCAAAGAGTTTTACGGATGCACAGGCCCGGGCGGAAACGCTTCCCAAGAACGATGCTGATCCTGCGAATCAGATTTATTTGGCTGTGGCCTGGGCTGCCGGAGACAATCTGGCTCAGGTTAACGTCAAGGATAAAATAGATACGGAGGGAAAACACAGCAAAATTACCGCCGGGGGAAAATTCTCGGCTAAGGCGCATTCTATCACGGACATGGACGTAGAGACTTCTGTGGCCGCAGCGGATGAAACTTTCTTTTCCACTGCGATTTCGGTCATTGATTACGATTCGGCTGCCAACGTAAACCTGGAGCGTTCCGTAGAGGCGCAGTCCATTGACGTGAAGGCCGAAAACGAAGTGGCTAATATGCATGTTACAGCGGCAGACGGCTTCGGAGAAGGCAACGGCGCGTACGTGGGCAATGCCGACTATATTAAACTGCTCATTAAGGGAAATTCCAATGCCAATGTAATCGCAGAAGCCATTAAAAACAAGTTCGGCTGGACGGGCGTTCAAACCGGCGGCAGTCTGCAGGGGCTGGAAAATGCCTTCAAAAATATCCAGAAGTATATTACAGCCGGAGCCGGCATCGGGGTGGTGGAAAACAGCAACTCTGCCAATGTAACCCTGGCGCCGGGAGCAGTACTCAAAGCAACGGGAGCAAACGGTGACGTAGCCATTTCGGCAAATACGCACATGGACAGTCTGCATCATACGGTAACCGGCGTGGCCAACAAGATGGAGCCGAATACGTCTTCCAACGTCGATGTGGCCGCCGGTGTACTGTATAGCAAAATTGAAAACAACGCTGTCATCGATCTGAAGGGAAACAGTGGTACGGGGGTTACGCTGGAATCTGTGCAGGGCAGTGTAAATCTGAACGCTAAAACCGTGCAGACCTACGATCCGCTGGAACCGATTAAGGCGGTGCCGGAGCGGCTTCAAAAATTGTGGGAAGTATTGAGCAAAGATTTTGCCGGTGACTGGAAAGACTTATCCAATTTGCATTCTGAGGCGGTTACACTACAAAGAAGGGTAGAGGCCAATAATACGGTTTCGGAAACGGACCGGACCGATTTTTTGGATATCGGTAATAAATTTTTTACGTTCCTCAACAATCAGATCAAACATACGGGGTCCGTTAACTCCCAGGTGCAGAAACTGGTTGCGGATATTTCCGATATTTTCAGTCCTTCTTCTTACACCAATTATTATTCCCGCAGCTATGCCGTGGATTCGAACGACAAACAGGGGAAAAACGTGGCGATAGCAGGGTCCTTTAATATTGCGACCCTGCATAACAAGAGTATTGTGTCCCTCGGCGAAAAGGCAGATCTCAGGGCCGGAAAAAATATTACGGTGGACGCCAAGACGGATACCTATGTGATCAGCGGTACCGGAAACGGGGGCGAATACTTTGCCTTTTCGGAAAGCAACGGCAGCGGCGTGGGCGCCAGCTTTGCCCTGCAGGATTTTTCCGGGGACAGCCTGATCCTGTCCGGAAAAAATGTATCCATGACGCAAAATACGGCTGGGAACACCTGGACGGAAAAGGATAAGGACAATAAAGACGTTACGGTTTCCGGTACGATTGCTCTGCGTGCCGCCAACCATATGAATCAGAATGGCATCATCCTGAGCGCCGGCAAAGCGGATAACATGATGAGCGTATCCGGCAGCGTAAACGTGCTCAACGGCGACAGCAACAGTCTGGTGCTGATGGATGATGAGACCACGATCAACGGGAAAGGCGTATTGGAGCTGTCTGCCAACAACGATACCACGGTGACCAATATCGTAGGTGGTCTGGCGCTGGGCAGTGCCAAGACCAACGCATCCATAGGCGCAGGCGTGGCCATCAATGACCTGGGTGTGAACAGCATTGCGGTCATTGGTGATAACGGATTGGAGGCGAAAAAAGACGCAGGCGGAAACGAAACCAGCGAAGCAGCCGATACCCGGACGATTGCCAATCAGGTCGTTACGCAAACGGACACGGATGATTTTACGAAAAAGACGATTGAAGATCAGAACAAAATTAAAGAGCATAATACCCTGGCAGAGGCCAGAAAACTTGCGGAAAAACGGGCGGTTGTCAGGAAGATGGGGTCAGATTTTACCCTGTCAGACAGCAAACTGTTTACATCGCTGGGGGTTAAAACGCAGGGATCTTCCAAAGGCACGCTGACCGTCAAAGACGTCCGTGCGAACAGCTACAGTGGCGGTACGTTAAATGCCGTAGCGCTGGAGGGCGCGTATAATTCGGAAAATCACAGCGGCTTTGATGCGATGAATAAATGGAGCAAAATAGGCGAAGCGACCCATGAGCAGGCGACCGTTGCGCTAAAAGGCCTGGTCGGTGTCCCGTTTTCGGTGATGGACCGGCTTTTTGACGTTAATAACTTAGAAATTTCCAAAGTTTGGGATTTCACAACTCTGCAGCCTATCCAGGCGCCCAACAACAATCCGTCGACCAATACCTTTAACGCAGCCGCGGCGGGCAGTGTCAGCTGGAACAATGTGACCAGCCGCACGGCGTCGTTTATTGACAATGTGAGCCTGACGCTTGGGAATGGTACAGAGGCGGGCACATTGCTGAATACGGCTTCCGACGATGTGTTCAGCGGCGCCTGGTCGGGTGCCGCTGCCGTGAACTGGTTTACCGGAGGCGCAGGTTCCGCTTCCAATAACAACGCCCATAAGGGCGGTCTGGGCACGGCCCTGGGCGTGAACAGCCTGAACCGTGATGTGAAGGCAGTCATCAGCAAAACAGCGATTTATGAAGCCGGCCGGATTGAAAACATGGCGATTAAGGAAGGGGCCGCAGCGGCGGCCGCATTGGGGATTGCAGTAACCAACGACAGCCAGGGGGCCGGTAACAACCTCGGCGTGGCCTTTGGGCTTTCCCTGAATAAGAATGACAGCGACGTGCACGCGTTATTGATCGATACCTCCTCCACGAACGGCCAAACCGAGAAAACTGTGATCAACAACAGCTCCTATGACGGAGACGTGCAGGTGGCCGGAGGACTGGACATTGCCTATACCAATGCCGGAAATAACGGAAGGGGCATTGCCGCAGGCATTACTGCTTCCGTCAGTGAGATTAAAAACGATATGCAAAGCGGCATTCAGGGCGGCTCCTTTACAGGTGTAAAGGATATGAAGGTTGCGGGTGAAGACGCCCTGACCCAAGTCAATGTAGCCGTAGCCCTGGGGGGAAGCACTTCGGAAAAGGGCTTCAACGGAACGGCTTCCCTGGCTTATGCAGACCTGAAAAACATCAATCACGGATATATCAGCGGTACAACTGAAATCAACGCGACAGGCGAAGTATCCGTCACCAACCAGGATATCAGTACCAAAAAAGAAGTTACGGACGAGCAATCCGGTAAAACGGAAAGTAAGCTGAAAAATAAATACAGGCAGTATCTGGAAGACCGTAAGATCGATCCGACCGGAGAAAAGTATCTGAGCGCCGATACGAAAAATGCCAAAAGCGCGGTGGCCGGCAGCGATATTGTCAACATTGCGGTGGATGTATCCGGCGGCAAGAGCACTGCCGCGGGTGCTGCCATTACAGTTGGCAAGGTAACCAACAAATTCAGCTCTGATATAAAGAACAACCAGAACATCGTCGCAGATACTGTGAAAGGCGAAGCTAACGTACATACCAACATTGTGTCGGTGGCAGCTGGCGTCAGTGTCAGTACGCAGAACTTCGGCGGCGCAGGTTCCCTGTCCTTTAATGATCTGGACCAGGATAACATTGTGTCCATGACCGGAAACCGGAGCGGAACCGCAAACGGGATTACAGCCAATACGCTGAGCGGTACCGCAAAGAACACCAGCCACATTGTGAATGTCACCGGCGATTTTGCCGGTGGCAAGAATGCGGTGGGGTTTGGTATTGCCTATAACCGTATGGATGACACCACCGGCGTCTACGCGGCTAATAACCAGATCCGGGCGAAAACCGCGGAAACCGGCGTGGGCGTTTTACTGAACGCGGACAACGATGCCTATGCGCTGGCCCTGTCGGTAGGTGCGGCAGCGACATATAAAGATAACGGCATGGTGGCTGCCCACGGTAACGTGGGCGTGAACCGGGGCCATAACGATACGGTTGCCGTAATCGGGGAAGATTTCGGAGGGCATCAATGGAAACAAAACCCCGAAGAAGGCAGTGGGGATTGGGCCGTAAAAGATAAAATTATCAATGCGTCTTCCGTTGTGGCAAAGGCCACCGATAAAACCAGCAAGACGACCATTGCCGGATCCGGCGAATTATCGATTAAATCTTCGACAGTTGCCTTGGGCGTGGGCCTTGCGTTAACGGAAAGCGACAAGGGATCCACGAAGGGTGACGGCAAAGAAACCGTCCGGGCCGAAATCAACAACGCGGAGATTACGACGGTAACAGTTGGTGACAAGGCGCCTGTCATCAGCGCGGAAGCAAAGGATACTTCCAAGGCGACCACGGTCTCCGTGGGCGTGGGCCTTGTGAAAAGCGCGAAATTCTCCGCACAGGGTGTCGGGGCGGACGCCCGGATTAATAAAACCGTGAGCGCGGGGCTGAAGGACACCTCCATTGACGCCACAAGCGGCAGCAAAGCTGCGCTGGTTTCGACAAAAGCAACCACAACGTCTGCCTTAAAAACCGGTGCGGCTGCCATGCAGCTTTCCGGGCCGGATTCTTTCCTGGCCGGTGTGGTAGCGGTAGGCGTAAACCGGATTAAGGACAGCACCACAAGCGGAGTGACCTATACGGACAAGCCGACGCAGACTTCTATGAACGTGGGAAATCTGGATATCAGCGCCGTCAGCAAGGGGGAAATCCTCAGCGTTGGCATGGGCGCTTCGGCCGCTGTCAAGGGAATAGCAGCCGTAGGCGGTTCCGGCAGTCATAACTATATTGAAAACAATGTTACAGCTACCATAGAAAAGGCGGATATCAACAGCACGGGGAATGTGGGCGTCGTAGCGCAAAGCGATGAAGCCATCTCCAACTATGCCGGCGTATTGGACGTTGCGGCCGGTGGGCAGGGGGTATCTGCTGCTCTTGGCGTGACGGGATCGTATAACGAACTTACCGGGAAGACAAGTGCCAGGATTGAAAACAGCAACGTCGTGGCCACAGGCAGCGGCAGTCATACGATCAAGACGGCGAGCGCGCTGGCAAATAACACAGACAATGAAAAATACATGATCGACAGCGCGGTAGGCCGGAATACCTGGTCCAGCGGTTCCTTTGAAGAAGGGGAAGGGGATACCAAAAAATACGGCGTCAGCCGGCTGCAAAAAGGCCGTCGGGAAGAACAAAAAACCGGCGTGGTCGTGGATGCTTCTGCGACCCATTCCATTTCCTCGGTCATGGCTAACGGCGGCGTGGCTGTGGGACTGGGCGACAGCGGGATAGGGGCTTCCCTGGCCGGCGTGATCAACCTGAACTATGTAAGCGGCGAAACAACCGCGAAAGTGCTGGATTCCCAGCTGAATACGGACACAACCCGCAGTGATGTAACCGTGCGTGCGGCCGATTATACAAATGTGGCGGAATTCAGCGGCGCAGCTTCGGTAAGTATTGGCGGCAAGGGCGCCGGCGCAGCCGGCTTTACCGGTACCACCAACGACGTTGACCGTGTGACGGCAGCGATCATCTCCACCACGTCTGCTACCTGGGACAAAACCGAAAAACGCTATACAGTGACCGATTCTTCCAAAGAAAAAAATAAGGTATTTGCCAACAACTTTGCGGTGACGGCGGACGCGAAGCAGGCGATGTCCGCCTTTAACCTGACCGGCGCCGTGGCCGGAGGCGAGGTTGGCAGTCTGCAGACCGGCGACAATGTGAATACTAATGATTTGAACAGTTCCACCGTTGCCATGGTGACCAATGCTACCGTCCGTGCCTCTGCCGACGATACGCAGGATGAGACAAAGGGAGCGAAGGTGCTGGCCAGCCATGAAGAAGCCATCTATAACCTGAATGTAGAGGCCGGTGTAGCAGTCTCTCTGGACCCCAGAGGTGCGGCCGGTTCCCTGAATGTAGGATACGGCACGGTGAATGATAATTCTGTCATCGTGGCCGATGTAGAATACAGCGATATTAAAGTAACGCCGAAAACACAGGGTGTTGCGGCAAAATCCAAATTATCCGTTGGCGCATCCAACAGCAGCAAGCTGGACGCGACGCTGACTTCCGTCGGCGTATCGGCCGCTTTGTTCAGCGGAGCCGTGGGCAGCAGTATCGTTGTGAACCATATCAATACCGATGTAACCAGCCGGATTAAAGACAGTAATCTGGAGGCGGATACCATTGCCATCGACACGACCAATCGGCTGAAAGTCACCGACGCGACCGGCACCGGCGCCGGCGCATTATTGGCCGGGATCGGCGTTGGCGTGGATGTAAGCACCTTTAATGACAGCGTCAGTACGATTCTGGATAAGAGTATGCTGACGGCAAACGACAATCTTACGATTAATACCAAGACCCAGCGGGAAATTGAATCCACCGTAGCCGGTGTGGGCATCGGCGCGGGCGGCATTTCCGTCAATGTACTGGCCGTTACGGTCAACGAAGGGATTGAGCAATTGGGTGTGGCACAGGATGCGGACGGAAAGGATACATCCTTCAGCCATACGGGTACGATCAACCAGGCCCTTTCTACCGTTAAAAAATCCATGGACACTACCATCGACGACCTTTTCTCCAAAAGTCTCTACGGCATGACTGATCAGGAAAAGGGCGAGATGAAAAAGCGGATGAAATCCGACCAAAAGAATCATAGTGTGGTGACCGGCACGGGCTTGCTTACGGAAGTGGGAAATGATTCCAAATTAAAGGTTAACAGCGGCGCCCTGACGATCACGAATACTGAATTAAATGATGCGGACTTAAACGGAGGCAGCGGTTCTATGGGCGCGGCAGCCGTGAACGTGGCGGACGTGGTCTATCATCTGAACGAACTGAATGTCATTTCGGTCAAAAATTCGTCCCTGGAAGGCGGCCGTGTGTCCCTGACAACCCATCAGGGGAATGTGACGAAGAACAAAGATGAAGCTATCCATCTTCAGACGGTGCAGGCTGGCGTAGGCGCCCTTGCCATCGGTGTCGGTTATGCGGGCCTTACGACCAAAGGCCAGACCGGCGTGGCGGTGGAACAGGGCGTGTTGACCGCCACCAACGGGGATCTGACCGTAAAATCCACTGATGACGTACGAAGCAAGGCCGACATGATAGGCGTATCGGCGGGCGTGGTTGCCATTCCCGTCAGCGTGGCGCATAATACGAATATCGCCAATAACTTTGTGACCATCAAAGGCAGCACGCTGTCCGCATCCGTCAAGGAAACGGAGGAAAACGGGGGACAGGAAGGCCAGCAGACCACGGAAAAAACACCGGCGTATATCAACCTGCAGACAGAACGCACCGGACGGGTGGCGGCCAAGACCGTCGGCGTAGGCGTAGGCGTAGGGGCTGTGATTGTAAATACGGCCAAGGTATACGACAAGAGCACGTCTTCGGTGACCTTGGAGTACGGAACCGGCCCCGACAATACCAATACCAACAACGATACCAATACGACTACCGATACCAATACGGCGGCGTGGAATACCTTAACGGCGGATGCCATCCGGCTGGAAGCGGTGAATGCGCCCGTCGTGAAGGCGGAAGCCGGCGGTACCGGTGTGGCACTTCTGGGCGTTTCCGTCATGCAGAGCAATGCGGAGGCATATTCAAACGCCACCGTGGAGGTGGCAGACGGCTATAAACTGTTGGGAGATGCCGTATTGGCCAAGGCGGTGATCGGCAAAGAAGGAACCGACATGACCCATGCCGAGACCCATGGCGTCAGCGGAACCGTAATCAGCGTTGCGCCCAACAAGGCCAAGGCTATCACGGAAACCACGGCCAGTGTGAACATGGGCAACGTAACCTATAAGACGGAAAAGAAAGAAAAAACGAAAGACGAACAGGGACAGGAAACGGAAAAGACCGTTACGGGATCGTATACGAACCTGGCCCTCATTACCCAGAACAATGCCAGCCGCAGGTCCATTTTAGGCAACACGACTATCGGGCTGGGCGTTTCCATCGGCACCGGCGACGCCAAGGCCACCGGCAACGATAAGAGCCTGGTGACGGCCAAAGGCGGAACCGACGCCAACGCGGCCTCCAAACTGAAAAACCTGAAAATCAGCGCTGCCGGCAACGCTACGGCCAACGGCTTTGCGGACGGCGATTCCGGCGGCATTACGGCCTGGGGCGCCGCGGCGACCATTACGATGAGCACCAAGACCACCAATACGGCCTCCTTGTCCGGCGCGTGGGATGTGGCGGAAAATGCCGACATCGGAAGCCTGCAGCAGGTTACGTCCCGGGGAACCTCCAAGACCGGTGCAGGCGGGGTCATCAGCGTCACATGGGCCAACTCCGACGACACGGTGGAGATGAATACCAAAACGGAGCTGAAAGAAGGGACCCAGCTTAAGGCAGGCCAGAGCTATGTGATGGCCGCCAACAAGGTATACACCAATGCCTATGAAGGGGAAAACTACAACAACCATATGAATGTGGGCGGCGTGATCCAGGTCTCGCCGGACATTAAATCCAAACAGGAAATCAAAAGCAACGCCAGCATCGATATCGGCAAAGGCGGCACGGACGGTTCTTCCAGTACCCCGAAAACCAAAGTGGCCACAAGCAGGGGTCAGGTTTTCGACGCCCATTCTGATATTGACATGACCAATAAGGTGGAAGGCAAAGCCGGAGGCCTGGCGGAACATATCTATACCTATACGGATGCCTTTGTTACTTCGACTAATACGATTACCGTCAATGAAAATGCGGTATTGGAACAAAAAGGCGAATACGAAAGCGGCAGCGACATCACCCTGAGTAGCAGCGACAAAATTAAGATGAATCTGGTGGCCGAAGCTTATACCGGCGGGTTGGAAGGAATGGTGCGGGCCCTGGTGGATGCACCGGTTACCCGGACCAACCGGGTGGACGTGAACGGAAAGCTGTCAAGCACCTATGACACGAACCTCTATGCAGGCGTGAACCCGGACGGAACCAAATCCTCCCTGAACATTACCGCTTTGGCCGAAGCCCACAACAATACGGTGATTCCGCCCTATACAAGTCCGGAGGTCGACCTGAAGCTGAAGAACAACCAGCAGGTGAAGGTCGGCAAAACTGGCAGCGCTACGTCTGTGCGCAATATCAATGTGACGGCGGATAACGGCACGGAATCCATTAAGAAAGATACAGTGGCGGTTTACTGGCTGTTCCTTGGTCAGAACAAAGACTCCAAAACTACCGGAACAGAAAATGGGCAGTCGAAAGTGGATGAGACCAACAACAACTATGTAAATGTGGAAGGTCTCTTAAAGACGGGAATCCAGAACAATGTACGAATTGACATTAAAGGGGCGCTGGTTCCGAAGGTGAAACCTGAAGGCGGCCAGGAATATACGCCGGTGCCGGCGGACGCCGGGATTCCTGTTTATAACGGCGCCGATGTGTATGTCAACAACGTTAAAATTGAAAAAGGGTCCACGGACGACACGATCATCAAACCGGAAGACATAAAGAACGGCGATATGGATTATGCCACCCAACTGGGTGAGCAGCTGGCTGCGCTGGAAAAACTGATCAGCGATTACGGTACGGACCAGGATAAGACGGAAAAGAAGACTGCTGCCTATCTGGGTTATGTGCAGCAGCGGCAGCGCATTCTGGAAGAGATGGAAAAACGGGGCCTGTTTAAGGATGAACTGGTGCCGATATATCAGAAAGATGAAGACGGCAGCTATAAAAAAGATAACAGCGGGAATTTAATTCCCGTACGGGATGCAGACGGCAGGATTCAATATGAACCAGGGGTTAAACGGGTATATACCACCAAAGGGTTTACCATCAGCTATGTGGAGATTCCGGATATTACTGTCAGCGGTGGCAGTATTGTGGTATGGTCTGACAATTTGTACGGGAAAGGAAAACTCCAGGCCAGCGGTGCGCCCCAGATCCAGATTACCAATGAGTCCAACGCCTATCTGAAGCTGAACAATATCACGGTTGGTGAGGAAGGCGGCGACATCCGTTTCAGGGGAACCAGTCTTAGCGCCGGGGATGCAGGCAAAGAACAGATTAATAAGCTGAACAAGGATACGAACAAAAAAGCGGAATTTGCGGAACTGTACAGCGATGCAGCTTCCGGCCGGGAAAGCGCTATTACCGTATTGAACGATCCCAAGATTGGAAACGGAAATACACTTAGTGTAAAAGGCAACAATCAGGAATGGGAGTATACCTTCGTTCCGGATGTGGCGGTCCTTGGCAACATCAACAACCGTCACGGTTTGGTCCGCATTGAAAACAAGAAGGGGAATATTGCCATCGGCACCGGCGTGAATTCGAAGGCGAATGTGAACGGTCGTATGGTGCAGTTGATTGCGACCCAGGGTAGCATCTCCCAGGATTATATCGACGGGATTTTAAATATCGGTGGGCGTCCCGAGGATCTGAACAAGACCATTACGGCCTCCATGATAAAAAATTCGAGTCTTAACAAAGAAAACGACAGTCATGAGTATAACCCGATTACTACGACACCGGTGCAGTCGGAAAATGCGGCAGGTCATATTGCCGGGGACAGCATTTATCTGGCCGCGGCGGATATCAACGTAAAAGGCCTGATCCAGAGCGGCTACGGCAAATACGTGGTGGATATCGCAGAAGACGCCTTAAGCGAAGCGAACATCGAGCGAATGAAGAACAACGGCAGTGAGGTTACCATCAACGGCCGCACCCTGTATAAGGTCAACGACGGTAACAAGGCCGTATATAATGCAAACACCGACGCCTACGAATATGTGATTCAGGTGTACTATGACCCCGAGACCAGGGGCCTGATTGTGGAAGATATTGATACCAAGGGCGGCAAGATTTACCTGACCGGCCGCATTTCCAGCACCGGCAACGGCAGAGTCTTTGCCGCGGACGGCGGTGCGGAAATTGCCATTACCAATCGGACCAAGGCGGATCTTTCCACAGGAAAGATTTTGAACAACGACATCGAAGGCAAGATTTCCATTACCGACCTGGCCAGGAAGACCTGGACGGAATATACCCGTTCGGCCACCAATTCCATGTCGATTCCAGCCTACGAAAAATACCTGAAGCTCACGGACGCCTACAAAGCCGATTTTGCAAAACTCAATGACACCCAGAAGGTTGCGTATCTGAATCTTACCGATACACAAAGAACCGAATATGCAAATCCTGCCACGACGGATGCGCGAAGAGCCGAAATCCTGGGGACTCCGACGGAAACGCAGATTGCTGAGGCTAAGATTGTCTCCGGCGACGGACTGACTCACAACAGCGGCACAACGCCGGGAGGGCAGTATCAAGTGAAGGAGGATCTTCGTTACAACTGGACCGAGGGTGAAGATTCCACCACCACAAGGTATTACAGGCTGGAAACGAAATCCTTATTCTGGGGCGGCCTGGAATACGATGACACTACGAATGAATTAGGTAAATTGGAAAGTTCGATTCCGTCTACGCCCAAACCCGGAACAGCCAGCAAATTAGGCGAAGGCAATTTCGTCGGCGGCGCGCTTGACGCAAAGTATGGACTGAACAATTCGGAATTTGCCGCAATCTTTGAAAATGTCATGACGACTAATTCCCGCACCGTCACCGGCAGCGGTAAAGAAAGCGGAGACTGGTGGGCGCTTTGGTCCAATCCGACCTACTGGGTGACCTGGACGACCAAATCCGGCTCTACCCAGTCCTACACCTTCTCGCTGAAAGCCAATAAACCCATCGGCGTGGGATTTATCGGCCAAAAAGACGGCAGTATCAGTGTTAGGAATATGAATACACAGGCCGGCAATGTGAATATAAACGGCAACATTGCAAATAATACAAAAGATGCAACGCTTACGGTGGAGTCCTTCGGCGGCAGTATCGTCCAGAAGAGCGGAACGACACTGACCACAGGCAATGCGAACCTGTCTGCAAAAAATAATATCGAAAACATCCATATCGCCACGATGGGCGATTGGATCGCCACCACGACCCGCAGCGATGACGGCAATGAAATTGCTTCTGTTACCGCAAACGACCGGGTTAATTTGAGTGCGGTCTCCTATAACGCCGGGAACATCGACGTGGATGTTGAGGGCGGCACGAAAGACGGCAGGAGGCTGTCCGGCAATGTCGTGATTGACAAACTGGCCAGCCAGGGGCAGCAGAATACAACCGGCATGCCGGGCGATGTGTCCCTGACAGCAGAAGGCAACATTACCCAGTTTGTTTCGCTGGAGCAGAAGTTCAGCAAACCCGACACAGCGGGCGGTACGTATGCCAGCGCCACGGAATTTTTGGGTAACGATGCAATCTATTTGCAGCTGCAACGCTCCAATGCCGACTATGTAAACACAATCGAGCGTCAGTTTGCCAACCGGGAAAATGATCCGGATTTAACCAGTAAATTTGCGGGCTTTGCCACCGCGGACGCCTATCTGGCCAAGGACGCGGTCTATCAGAGCAAGCTTTCCTATGCTTCCTACTATAGGAAGACGGTGGAAGATGAGTTTGCCCGGTATACGGCGCTGAAACAAAAGTTTACCGATACGGGTAGCGGCAGCCTTTACACCAATGTGGACGCCTATCTGGAGAAAGATACTGCCTATCAGGGGCTGACTGGCATCCAAAAACAGATTTATGCGGAAAAGATTGGACAGGAATTTGCCCGGATCTCGACGGAAGACACCGCAACCGTACGGGGCCGCAATATCCGGCTGACCAGCACAAATGGCAGCATCGGCGCATGGAAGGAAGACGGCAGTCCGGATCGGGCTGTGTTCGTGGATTCGGTTGCGGCAGCCTTCGGATCCGGTGAGGATACGGCTGGTGTCAACGCGCAGGCGCAGAAGCATATCTATCTGGCGGAAAAAGATGGGGATATGCGTGTAGGATCCATAATTGCCAAGGCAGGCGACGTGCGCCTGGAAGCAAAGACGGGCCGCCTGATCGACGCATTGCCCCGGCAGGATAATGTGAACAATGTGGATGAGAACGATCTGGTTCACCATTGGATCGATGCGGGCCTGATTGCCGGCACGGAAGACTACGAAGGCGCCTATATTAAGGGTTTGAAGCAGGATGCAGCCAATTATGAGGCGAAAGTACGGGCGCAGTATGAGGAGTATCTGAAGATAAAGGCGCAGGGCGGCGAAGAATCCTTTAAAGAACGGTTCACGGATCAAAACGGAAACGTGTATGAAACCGTAGAAGACTATCTGGCGCAGGATGCAACCTATCAGAAAATGGTGGCGTCTATTGCCGACTATGAAGCCAATGTCCGGGCCGAGTTTGCCAGAAAAGACGGCGACAAGGACCTGCAGGCCAAATATAAAGGCTATGCCAGTGCGGACGCCTATCTGGACGCCCAGGCGGCTTCGACCGGCACGAACAGCTATAAAACCATGCTGGATGCTGCCAAAACGTACAGCGGGGGCCAGTATGTGGATCTGTATACGGCAAAAACACAGGAAATCGCAGACTTTGCCAGAACGGCTAAGGCGGAGTATACGGATTACAGGCTGCTGGAAAAATTTGACAACGATACGTATAGCAACGTGCAGGACGCCGATGTGGTCGATGTGTACAAGAATCACGACGCGTACTATCAGTCGCTGCAGGACCGGTTCAACTATTATAACGACATCTATACGGCTAACAAGGCGATTTATGATGACACGACCAGCACTCAGGAAGCAAAGCAGACTGCGTACGCTAATATGCAGACAGCCCTTCAGAAACGCGCGGTAGCTACCGGGGAAATAACCGAGTATACTGCCGAAATCGAAAAGGTCATTCCGGCAGAATATGCGCAGTTTAAGAAGGTAAAAGCCGACAGTACCTATGCGGATGGAATCGCGAGCAAGTATCAGGCCTATGACAGTGCGGATGCCTATCTGGATGCGCTTGCCAAATCCGAAGAAAGCAATACCTATAAGAATATGCTGGCGGCTGCGGCGACCTATCAGCAGCAGTATCAGGCGAAGAAGACGGCGGCGGATGCTTATCTGGAACTGGCGTCTTCGATTTCCGCGTTTGCAGAAACCGTCCGGGAAGAATTTTCCATCCGGGACAGCAGCGAAGCGTTGCAGGAAAAATACAGGGGGTTTGCGGACGCGGATGCTTATTTGAACAGTAATCCGGAGTATCAGCAGATGCAGACGGCTGCCCGGGCGTATCAGGGCACTGACGCCGAACGGTATGTCACTACGGTGAATTCTATTTCCACCTATGTTACTACCGTGAGGGAGGAATATGCGGCGAAAGACGGAGACAAGGACCTGCAGGCCAAATATAAAGGCTACGGCGATGCCGCCTCGTATCTGTACGATCTGGAAAATTCGCAAACCGATAACAGTTACAAGAACCTGAAAAATTCGTCGGCCCAGTATGAAAAGAAGGCGAATAAGGATTTCACCGATTTTGTCGGGGGAAATGACCTGCGTACGATGTTCGCCAAAAAGGACGGGGAGGGAAATCTGACCGGTACGTATTACACGTCGGCCAACGAATACCTGAAGGCGGATGCAACCTATCAGCAGCTGGTGAAGGATACCCAGGCCAATACCAACAGCTATGTACGGGACGTCAACGAGAAGTTTACGGCCTTTAAGAACGGAGATACCCGGTATCAGGCCATGTTTACCAGGAAAGACGGAACAACATATGACAGCGTGTCCCAGTTCCTCCTGGAAGACAGGAAAGAAAACCATGCGGACGGTTCACCGGGCTATCTGGACATGACCAAGGCCCAGACGGATTACGAGGTGGACATTTACGAAAAATTCTCCCGCTTCAGCAATGCAAAGAGCAACGGCGCGCTGACAGATATGTTTACTAAGGAAGACGGCACCACGTATACCGCGGATACGTATCTTCAAAACGATAATACCTATAAGGAAATGGTTAAAAAGTACACCGACCCGGAATTTGCATGGACGAAGGATCAGCTTTTATATGCCATCCGCAATGCCATTGTGAACAAGGAAACCGGTGTGAGTGCGGAAACCCAGAAGAAGGCGGCCAACGTACAGGGCCGAAACGTGACGCTTCTGGCGCAGGGAATCGGTGTAAATACGAACGAGACGACGCCCATCTCTGCCAGCGAGCTGACCGGCGGCACCGAAGAATCCATTAAGAAAATGAAACTGCTGGCCAACGCGGATGCGACAGACGTAACCATCATGGGCTACAAGGCCAAGGGCGCCGCGCAAAATGCCAAAGGAAATATACTGCGGTATGTGACGGAAACCGTTACGGTGGGTGAGGGCACTAAGACAGTTTACCGCTGGAAAGCCTATGATGTCGATAATCCGTCGAAGGAAGTGGACATCCGGGATTCCAACGGCAATATCCTCAAGTATTCCTTCGATGAAAACGGAAACCAGGTAATCAAGGCCTATGATGCGGACAATCCGACGACAGAGGTTGCTACCGACGGGCAGATTGTTGAGAAATTTGTCATCGGCAATTTAAGTCCGCTGGGCGTGTATGCAACCGGGCAGGTTGATGTGACGGGCATCAGCCAAAGCGTATTTATTGCCGGCCGCAGCAACACCAGTACAGCGGATAATGCGCAGGCTGGTTTTTCGCCCCTCCGTGTGGGTGTGATTACCGCCGGCAGCGCCAATGGGACCGATGTCAACAGTGACGTGCGCCTGTATACCCAGGAAGGCATTTACAGTGCGCTGGATTCGTCTGCCCAAAATCCGGGCAACATCCATGCAAAAGATCTGATCGCCTACGGCGGCACCAAAGATATCGGCACGAAGGACAATCCGGTGACCGTAAACTTAACCGGTGATTTGCTGGCTGCCAATGCGGACCACAACGTGTATATTAAGAATCAGGTCGCAGACAGCCTGTTGCGCCTTGGCTCCGTCTATGCCGGCGACACGGTTCATCTGGAATCGGAAAAAGGCTTCGCGATGACGGAAAATACTGCCTACAAGATGGGGTATCTGAATGCCGGCCGGCAGTTAGACCTGATTACCAATCCGACGACGGGCGTCATCGGCACCGCCGCAGATCCCATCCGGATTCTGAATAATATGGGAACACCGGAACAATACGCCGACCCGACCGCAAATAAGGGCATGCTCATCAATCTTACCGCCAAAGATGCGTATGTGGAGGGCGTCAACGGTACACGCGGTGACAATACGACCATGCGCTTAGGGCTGGTTGAATTGGCTGGTAACCTTGTGGCGCACAGCGAAAGCTATCTGGAAGCGGGAGCAATCCGGCTTGCGGATACTGATCACGAGGGAATCAGCGGTAGCACGCGGGCTACCGGCAACGTAGAACTGGGTGCGGAAAAAGACGTGGTCGTGAATGGTCCGGTTGTATCCAAAGACAGCAATATTACCATATCTGCGGGAACGCAAGTCCGGATCAATGATAAAAACACCGGTGTTTATGCATATACGGGTGATGTCTCGATCACGGCCGGAACCGATGCACAAATCAACGGCAAAGTGATTGCAAAGACCGGCAATATTGCAATCAGTGCGGAAGAAGTTGCGCATGTCAATGAAGGCGCGCTTGTCGAGGCAGGAAAGAATGGCCAAACGGTTGCCATTTCCGGCAAGGAAGGCGTCACGCTGAACAGTACGGTGAAATCCGGCAACCCGGTTGCCGGCAATGCGGATGCGGTGGCCGAAGGCGCGCTTCCGGTTTATGAGGGCGGCGGCGCCATCCTTCTCACATCGGAAGACGGTTCGGTTGTCCAGGAGGACGAAGGCGTTTTGACTGCGGCGTCCGTGACCGTCACCAGCGGAAATGCGATTGTGCTGGAAAACGAGAATAATCTCTTCCGGACGTTCACGGCCAACGGCGTGGAACAGGTGAACACCGATGAAAATGGAAATGTAATTAAAGACGAAGAAGGCAACCCTGTAACAGAAGAGCGGATTGACGGCAGCGTGCTGGTACAGGTGCATGCAGGGAGCAATCTGGACGCCAGCGTAACCGATACCGTGTACGGGAACGTACTTCTGAAAAACTTGGATGCGGGCAGGTTAACCGTTCTTTCGGATGTGACGGCCAAAGAAGGCAAGAACGGCGAAACCGGTTCCATCGTGTTTAAACAGCAGGGTGATATTCTAGTCAAAGGCACATTGCAGGCTGACGGTTATGTAACTGAGGAAGGATATGAGGAAACTGAACAGGGAATAGTCGGTGCTGGAACGATAACAAATGAAAAAGATATTCAGGCGGGGAAGGATGTTACACTGAGAACGACATCCGGCGATATCCATACACTCGGAACAATTACGGCAGCAGAAAATGTAATTGCAGCGTCAACAGCATCAACGGACGGCAAAATCCAGATTTCCGGTGATGTATTTGCAACAAATATTACTGTTGCGTCGCTGGGTGCATCGATTATTACAGAAAAATACATGGATGCAAGCCAGGATGTAACAGTGAAAACTTTGGTTGGGGATATTGATCTGCAGGGTACGGCGCATGCCGGGCAGAATATAGAACTGACAAGCGGAACGCCAAGCGGCGACGGCAGCGGCAATATCTCAATTACGGGCACCGTATCGGCTACGAAGGCTCTGACGGCAACGACTACGTACACGGGAACCGTTAAGCAGCAGGGAAATATCTGGCTGGGCGAACTTGTCGATGAGCATGGCGTGGTTACGAATACGAATGCGGTTCAGGCAGATACGATTACTTTGAGCACGCAAAACGGCTCCATCGCTTCCTTTACCGGTGTACAGGTAATTGCCGGCGGGTTGGTGCAGGCGGAAACCGACAGAGGAGACATCCACTTTTACGGCGATGTTTCCACGGGCGGCTCCGTTGAGTCGAAAGTCCATACGACAGGAAATATAGTCTATAACGATGTAAGCGCGACAAACAGTGCTCCGGGTACGGTCAATAATATTTCGGCGTTCACGGAAGACGGCTCGATAGAGTTCGCCGGCCAGGTGGAAGCCGAGAACACGATTGCCGCCGTCACCAACAACGGATCAGTTACCTTTGGAAAAGCGACCAGTCTGACCGACCCTGAAATGACGGTTGTAGCTGGCGGATCTATCGTGGCAGAGTCTAAGGATGGCGATGTCACCTTTGAGGGAACGGCCAGCGCGGGAGGCGTGATTGACCTGTTGGCAACCGGAGGATCGGTCAGGCTGAATAACGATATCACGGCAGTCAGCAACATTACAGGGACTGCAGTGAATGGAGATATTGTCGTTAATAATAGTGCCGATGTGAAGTCTGGCTCCCGACTTGAGGGAGGACCGAATGAGTCAGGGACGATTCGGTTTACTGCAGTACAGGATGATCCTGACGCAAACTACGGTAATATCACGATTAACGGGACGCTTGATTCCGAGCTTGATACGAAATTGTATGCGAAAAACGGGGATATAACGGTAAGCGGGGATGTTAGCGCAGGCGGCGATGTATACGCCAAAATCCTTGACAAAGCAGACGGCAATATAATCTTGGAGGGTAATATTACCGCTGGAAATGAAATGGTTGTCGAAACCAACAACGGGAATATCTTAATGGGCGGAGTCCAGAAAAGCATATCCGCCGGGCCGACGATCCGGGTAGAAAGCAAGAGCGGCAATGTGAGCCTCATCGGCAATATTACAGCCGGACTGAATTTAAATGTTACAACGGGCGGTACGGGAAATCTGAACATTGCGTATGTAGACGAAAATAACCAGCTTGTTCCGGCACAGGTAAGCGCCGGGCACAATGTCGATCTGACCGCAGAAGACGGAGAAATTAATGTACTTGGCAAACTGGAAGCCACAGCGTATGGTGTAACTCTTACCTCCGTTGGCGGTAAAATTTCGGTCACGGGCGATTTAGACGCGGGAACGTATATCACTGCGAAAACGGTCACCGGCGATATAGACGCAAAGGGTGATGTGACGGCAAAATATAACAATGTTTCATTAAAAAGCACATCCGGTAATATCTATATGACCGGTGATATTGATGCGGGTCATGACGTCATCGCAGAAACAGGCGGCAACGGCATAATCTTCCTGAATGGGTACCGGGAAGGCAATGTTTTGACAGGAGCTGAAGTGTGGAATGGTAATTCCGATAAAAACAATGTGTATGCCGGACATAGCGTGAACCTGAAATCAGAAAATACGGGAATGTTAGTGACAGGCAAGGTCAAGGCGAACGAAGGCGACGTAAACGCGCTGACAAAAACCGGGGCGATTATATTCGTTGGTGATGTGGAAGCCGGGACTGATATTATAGGAGCTGCGACACAAAACGGCCTGATTTGGTATGATGGCACAACCAAGGCCGGTCAGGATGTGATTGCTTCCACGGCGCAAGGGGATATTCGGTATGATAAGACTGTAACCGCCGGTCGCAGCGTAACCGCGTTGACGGACAAGGGGCAAATTTCCTACAACGCCAGCATTGTGGCAGGTGACAGCATACTGGCCGATACATTAAAAGGAGATATTTATGTAGGAGAAAATCTGACAGCCGGAAACGGTATTCCGGTTACGGAAGATGGACCGGATCCCGGATTAGTGGGAATGGTGACGCTGACTACAGGCGATGGTATGCTTACGGTGGGCAAAATAAACGAAACCAACACCGTCAGCGGAAACATTACCGCGTATGGCAACGTGATCATTGATACCCAAAAAGGTGATGCGACCGTGAAGACCTCTGTCACATCCCGGGCGGGAAGCGTGTCGATTTCTTCCGATAATGGCAATATCAATGTGGGCGAGTTCCAGGTCGCCAATGCGATTTCCGCGAAGAAAGACATTGATTTACATGTAGCGGACGGCACGATAAAGATCAACGGGTCAACGAGGACGGATGAAGGCGATATCACCGTGTATGCGCGCGATGAAGACAAGCCTGATAATATCGTGATTACCCAGAACGGAAAACTTGATTCCGCCCGTGACCTGACGCTGCATTCGTATAACGGCGGGATTACCGTAACGAAGGATACGACCGCGCAACGGGATCTTACTGTGATTGTAGAAAATGAAGGGAACGTCAAGTTTGCAGAAAATGTAACGGTGTCCGGCAATATTTTCGCCTATGCGGGCAAAGGCGATATGACCGTTGGGAAAGATCTTACGGCGGACAAATCGATCTTTGTGGAGACCGGTTCCGGCCATGTGAACGTCGGTGCTAAAGTTACGGCTAAAACGGATAGTGTTGTAGTTAAGACGGGCGACGGCAATGTGACCGTAGGAGAAGACATAACGGCCGGTACAATGGTGGAACTGTCATCGAATGCAGGCGATATTACGGTAGGCGATGCAGACGGCGGCAATGTAAAGGCTAAAGGCAACATAGACATTACAACCAAAGCCGGGGACATTGAGGTTATAAAAACGGTTATATCCGATGATGGCAATGTAAAGGTAACGTCTGATTACGGAAATGTCGGGATCGGCAGTAACGGAGCGGATGTGCGGACGGTTTATGCCAAAGGCGATATTGACGTGCACGTCACAGAGGGTGTAATCAAGGTACAGGGCAAGACAGAAACCGCCACAGGCAATATTACTATGTACGCGCATAATGAAAAAGACGCACAGAATATTGTCATTAACCAGGATGGCAAACTGATTTCCGGACAGGATCTGACGCTGCATGCCTATAACGGTGATATTCAGGTAACCGACAACACCACGGCTCAGCGGGATCTTACCGTAATTATTGACAACAAAGGCAGTGTAGATTTTAAGAAGGATGTCGATGTGACCGGTAAAGTCTCTGCCACGACAAAGGAAGGAGATATCCGGATTGGTGAAACTATTGACGCCGGAAAAGAAATTGTCATGACGACTGGCTCCGGCAATATTGCGGTAGGAGAGGACGTAACCTCAGGCCGTTCGGTAACCTTAACGTCCGGCGCCGGCTATATTGACATCGGTGCAAAAGTTACGGCTAAAACGGATAGTGTTGTAGTTAAGACAGGCTCCGGAGATATTACCGTAGGAGAAGACGTAACTGCCGGCACAACGGTAGATTTAACCACCGGTACGGGCCATATAACTGTGGGCAACGGATCTGCCGGCAATGTAAAAGGCGGCGGCGACGTAACGGTTGCCACAGGGGCCGGTGATGTGACCATCAACAAGACGGTTGCTTCTACGGACGGTAGCATTGATATTACTTCCGGAAAAGGTAAGATTCATATCGGCAACAACGGAAATGGCCCGACAGATCTTACGGTCCATGCAAAACAGAATATAGCGCTTACCGCACAGGACGGCGTCATTGAAGTGTTTGGCAAAACGAAGACGGACGTGGGCGATATTACGGTACTGGCGCGGGATAAGGACAATACGAAAAACTTGCTGATTGACTTTAACGGGGAACTGGATGCGGCCAGCACGTCGGACGATCCAAAGGCAACCGGCAACCTGAAGCTGCAGACTTACAATGGCGATATTGAAATTTCGGATCGTACCAAAGCAAAAGGCGATATTTATGCCAAGGTGGAAAACAAAGGCGATATCTCCTTCGGCCGGGATGTAGATACGCAGGGTTCCCTTACCTTTGAAGTGGATGATGGCAATGTTAAGGTTGGCAAAGATCTTACAGCGGCCAAGGATATTACGATTACCAGCGGTAAGGGGGATGTCGTTGTAGGCGACACAAAAACGGGGGACGGTGGCAATGTTCTTTCCAAGACTGGAGATGTGTCCATCCAGACGGGCCAGGGTGATGTAAAGATTGTGAAGACCGTAACGGCTCAGGAAGGCAGCATCGATATCGCGACCCAGGAAGGCAACATCCACATCGGCGACAACGGTCCGGATGTGAAGACGGTAACCGCGAAGGAAAATGTCAGCCTGGTAACGGAAAACGGTACCATTGAAGTCTTTGGTAAAACGTCGACGCAAAACGGCGATATTACGCTAAAAGCGGCTAATCCGACGTATACAGCCGGCCCGGACGGTCAGAACATTATCATCGACCATAACGGACAGATTGCCTCCGGACAGGATGCTACGCTGATTGCGAAGAACGGCGACCTCCACGTGACGGACAGAGTGACGGCGCAGCGTGATGTGAATGCCATAACTCGGAGTAAGGGTGATGTGTTCCTGGATAATGACCTGAAGGTGAACGGCAGTGTAACCATGCAGACCGATACCGGTAACATTAACGCTGACCGGAATGTAGCAGCAGTTAACCGCATCGTGGCTGCTACCGGAAACGGCGACATTACTGTCGGCAAGGCTAATGCCCGGTATGTAGCCCTGACCAACGGCGGCGAAGACGGACACGTGCAGGCCAACGCAGTTCATGCCCAGGCCAGCGGTAACGCAAACGGCACCGGTGCAGAGGATGTGAAGCTGGGCGGCAGCCATGTGAAGGTAGGCACGATCGTAAATGACAGCCATAACAATACGCCGTTGACCATTTCAACTCTGGGTGGTTACGAAGACAAGCCTATGAAGGATATCAACATCGGCGTACGGGTTGCTGACGGCGTATATACTGGCGGCATCCAGTCCGCGTCCGGCGCGGTGGTGCAGGACCTGTGGACAGAAAGGGGCTTGCTGTATATGAAGGGCGATACGAACCTGCATGTCAGCAAAGTTGTGGTCAAAGAGAAACTCCATGTGGCTAACGACATCATTTCGGTAGGGGTATTCGGGGTTCCGCCGTACCATGACGGGGCGCGGATGATTTACTGGAACGATGCGGAGGCGAAGAATCCTTCCAGCCGGCTGGCCCGCTGGTACGACCGGTCCTACAGTGATCCGGAGTGGATGTATCTGGACCTGTTCGGCAACGGAGATGTGGGTTCCCGTTACGGCGTGCTGATGGATGCCCATTGGTATCGCAATATATATGGCGATTCGGTCAGCATGGTGGACACGATGCGGATCCGGACAGAGCCCATTCCAATGGGTGATAAGATTACGTATTTTGACCGGAATAATCTGATTGAGATTGATGATTCCGGTTTATATTCGGATGCAGATCCTGACGAGATTACTGCGGAATAACATGAAATAGAAAGATAGCATTGATTTAACTGAAATCAATACGGAAAGGTGAATGACATGGATGGTACATCTGTGAAGAAACGAGTTGTGATTGCAACGGTCTCTACGCTTCTTTTAACGTCTCCTGTAGAACTTGGTATTTCAGACACTACGACTGCCCGGATACCGGGAACGTTCCTCCCGGGGTCTTCCGTCGCGTTGGCGGCCCAACAGACGCCGCCAACTCCGACTCCGGTTACGCCTGAACAGGAAACAATCGTGCAACGCAATGACGCCGGCGCCCAGCTGAGCCAGGCCCGGAAATACATGGAGCGGGAGCTCACGGAACGGCAGCTGGAAGAAGACCGGAAAAAGCAGAAAGCGCAGGTGGAATCCAAGCTGAAAGCGCCGGAGGAAACCGCCGCCAATCTTACCTTTACCCTGACAAAAATTCAGACGGACCCTTCCGAAGTGTTGACGGAAGCGGAACTGCAGAAGATTACAGAGCCTTATATCGGCAAGACCGTGTCGCTGGCGGATCTGTATGCCATTACCGGGGCGATCAATAACCTGTACAACGACAAAGGATATATGGTCTGCAAGGCCTATCTGCCTCCTCAGCGTATTCACGGGGGCGTGGTGCAGATTAAGCTGCTGGAAGGCAAAACCGGGCTGGTGACCCTGCAGGGACTGAAGAATACCAGAGAAAAGTATGTGACTGCACGCGTGCCGCTGAAACCGGGGACGGTGGCCAATACGGCTGCCCTGAACAAACAGCTGCAGCGCTTTAACGGGACCAACGATGTGCAGCTGCGCATTCTGGTTCATGCGGGGAAAGAACCGGGAACCACAGATTACGAGATCGCGGCCTATGAACCGAAGCAGAACCAGTCCGTTACGCTATACCTGGACAACAACGGCTACGAGACTTCGGGCCGTTTCCGCCAGGGAATATTCTATAACATCCGCAGTCTGACCGGCATGCGCGACAGTCTGCGACTGAATTATATGCGCAGCGAGGGCACGAATATATATGGAATCGGATACTCCCTGCCGGTGGGCAAGATGGGCACACGGCTGGATTTTGATTACAGCGGCAACACGACGAAGATCATCAAGGGCGATGCCAAGCCGCTGGATATAAAAGGTGAAGCTTCCTCCATAGGACTGGCCATCCGTCATCCCCTGCGGGTAGACCAGAAGCGCCGGGACGAGGTGGGTCTGCAGTACCTGAACCAGAAATCCAAGACAAAATGGCGCAGCATTAGTTACTGGACAGAGGATAAGAGGAGTACGTTCATCCCGTACATATCCTTCACCCATTACGGGGACAGCAGCATTTTGTATCATAAGCACAGCTTCCCCATAACGAGTTTTAAAAACACGGCTTCCGGCGACTGGGAAAACAACTCCAACTATGTGAGCTACCAGCTGAACATGCTGTACCAGAAAAAATATAAGCACGGGCAGATGTTCTCCGCCCGGCTGGACGGACAGCTGGCGGACAAAAAGGACCGTTCTTCGGCGGACCGCTTCTATCTGGGAGGAGCCAACAGCGTACGGGGCTATGAGGAAAGCTTCATCGGCGGCAATAAGGGCGTAACGGTGGGGCTGACCTACCAGGTGCCGCTGGATAAAAAGCAGCGATACCACGTCTTTACCTTCTTTGATTACGGGTGGGTCTCGGACGACCTTGACCTGAACGCCGGCAACTATTCGGCCTATTCCACGGGCCTGGGCCTGTCGGCGTCCTATAAGAACCTGTACGCGAGCCTGACGTTAGGGATCCCGCTGAAGAAAGAATATGAATTCACCACGAAGAAGGTCAGCAGCACCCGGTTCGATTTTGTGATGTCGGCGACATTCTGATGTGATTTGAGGAGCGTTTTATACGATTACAGACGCAGAGGAAGGCGAATTTGAAATCGAAACGGAAGAAAAATGGCATCAAAAAAGGGCCTGCCAGTTGGCAGGCCCTTTCGCTTTTGGAATCTGAATCCGGTTTACAGTGCAGTCATGCTGCTTACTGTTCCATCTATTTTGCGTTTGCTTCTTTCATCTGCTTCTTGTTTTCATACATGAGCACATCGGCCCGGCGGAAAACGGACTCCATATCCGGGTCTGTTTCCGGATTGTAATTGGCGGTACCGATGGCCACATTGACCCGGTCCCAGGGGTTTGCAGCAGTTGCGTTGACATCAGCCATTGCCTGTGTAAACTGCTGCTCCAGTTCCGCCTGCTTTTTCCAGTCTTCCTTTTGCAGGATCGCCACAAATTCATCGCCGCCGATACGGAAAACCGGGCTGTGGGAATATACTTTACAGATCGTACGGCAGGCATTCTGCAAATAGAGATCGCCTTTTTCGTGACCGTAGGTATCGTTGATGGTTTTTAACTCATTGCAGTCAAACATAACGACTGCGAAATCCTCTACGTCTTTCGGATCAGACTGTCGGATATTCTCATCCTTATCCATCAGGAAGATGTCGAAGGCGCCCTTGTTCCTCACGCCGGTCAGGGCGTCTCGGAAAGCCTTGCTGTTCAGGTCGCTGATAAAGATCCGCATATGGTTGACCATCTGCTGGAAGGACTTGGTGAGGATCCCGATCTCATCGTCTCCTTCATAATTCAGGTCTATGTTGTAATTCCCTTCGGAGATCTGCTGGGAAGCATGTACCAGTTGTACCAGCGGATTGGTGATCTTCCGCACCAGGGACAGGGTCAGGATGATGAACAGGGCTACCGTGGCCACCGCCGTTGCCAGCGTCAGCCAGGAAAGGTTCCGCCAGCCGGCGCTGATTTCACTGACCGGCGCCGAAACAAACAGGATCAGTTCGTTGGACAGGGTGTTCCAGGCGGCTTCTTTCTCCACGCCGTTATTGGTATAGCGGATCAGCCGGGTATCACTGCTTTTCCCTGCGGCTTTCATTTCCTCGCTGACATCCCCCAACAGGGTTCCGTGGCTCAGCTGCGGATGATACACGATTTTGCCTTTCCGGTCGGTAAGGAACGCATATCCCGATTCCAGGATCTTCAGTTCCTTAATCTGGTTCACGAGGGTGGAGTAGCTGATGTCCATGCCAATCTCACCGATAAACGTACCGGATTTATAAAGGGGCATGATGTAGGATACAACGGTTTCCCCCAGGTTCTTGTTCTCATAGGGATCCAGCCAGGAGGGGCGGCCCCGTTCCAGAGGCAGGTAATACCAGCCCACGTGGGCAAAATCGTCGGGCTTGTACTCGCTGATTTCCGTCATCACCAGCTGTTTGAAATGGCCATTGTTTTGACGGGAATACCAGAACCCTTTCATATGGTCGCTGAGTTCCGGATTGATGCGGTAATAGTAGCCCAGGATGCTGGAGTTATTCGCCGCGATGGTCCTGCACATTTCCTGTGTTGCTGCCAGATGCTTCTGCAGATACGCGTCCAGTGCCTCCTGCTGCGCGGCGGTCCGGGTCCGTTTCCGCAGGCTCCGGCCGGAACCCGTAGCCCCGATTGCGTTCGCATCCGATAACACAACGGTGTCAAAGGAGTTGTACACGAAACGGGAAATGGAGTCCACCGAATTCTCTATAATGTTCAGGTAGCTGTTGATTTTGTCAAGCTTCGATGCGCAAATCGTGTTCAGCAGCCGCTGGGAGTTCTGTTCTTCCCTGGATTTGACCGTAAAGGCCGACAGGGTGCCGATCAGGATGGAACAGATCAGTATGGCGGAAACTGTGAGGATTGTAATTTTTGTACGTATAGAATGCATATCTCAGTTCCCCCGATCCGCTTCCGCTTTTATTGAAACATCTGCGTAACGGTTGCTTGACCAGCCGTTCCAGCGTACATGGAATCCGTTGACCCGTTCGTTCACTGCAAAGAAATGGTAACCGGAATACAGGGGGATCCACGCCGCGTCGTCCTGAATGATCTTCTTTTCCAGGAACCGGTATTCCCGGATGCGCGCTTCCGGGTCCACGATGGAACGGGCATCCACAACCCGCTTCATCACCGCTTCGTCCGGATAGCACAGGCTGCGGCCCAGGGAATTCTCTCTGCTGCCGAAGAAGGCGCTGATGAAGTTGTCCGGGTCGTTATAGTCAGCCGACCAGGTTCCGGTATAACAGGCCAGCTCGCCGTGGTTCCTGCGGTTAAGGAAGGAACGGTTTTCCATCTCCATCAGGGAGGCACGGACGCCGATCTTCTTCCACATGGCCGCTGTCAGCCTCAACATTTCCTTCACCCGCTGGGCCGTGGTATCGGAATAGCTGATCGTCAGATCGAACCCGTCCGGATACCCGGCTTCCTGCAGCAGCTGCCTGGCCTTTGCGGGATCGAAGGGGATTTCCGGCAGGCCGGGGTTATGTCCTTTCAGCCCCCGGGGGAAGATGCCGTTTTCCAGAATGCCACGGTTGCTGATGGCCGTCTGCATCAGGATCTTTCGGTCCAGCGCCAGCTGCAGCGCCTTGCGGACCCGCACATCCTGCAAAGGAGGCAGGGACTGGTTGAGGGCGATATAGGAGATACCCACGCGATGGCCCCGGATCACATTCTTCCGGTAAATGTCCCCCCGCAGGAAATACTCCGCGTCAATGCCCAGTTTATCCAAATCCAGGATATCCAGCTCCCCGTTGAGGAACATCTGCCGCAGCGGGCTGTTTTCCGCGTAAAAATGCATGGAAAGGCCGTCGCATTTGGGTGGGCCGGACCAGCATTTCGGGTTGGCTTTCATAACGATGCCTTTATATTTAGTCCATTCCGTCAGCACAAAGGGACCGGTCCCGACGGTTGTTTCCGGCGTCCTGCCGAAGGCGTCTCCTGCTTTCAGCGTGGTCTCTTTGTCAAGGATGGACGCTCCCGGCGTGGTCAGTCCTTCCAGGAAGGTGGCGCAGGGATAGGCGAGGGTTATGGTAAAGGTCAGGTCGTCGATGATTTTAAATCCCGCTAACTTGTCGGTCTTTTTTTCGCGCAGTGCTTCGGCCCCCAGGATGCTCATGGCCAGGTCCCGGTTCCGGCTTTCCGGATGGGAAATAAGCCGGTGGAACGTAAATTCCACATCTTCCGCGGTGAGGGCGGCCCCGTTGCTGAACGTTACGCCGGGATGGAGGCGGAATGTATAGACCAGGCCGTCCCCGGATACTTCCCAGGAATCCGCAAGGGAGGGGACCATCCGGTTGCGGCCGTCTTCTTCCTTTTCTTCTGCCAAACGGTCGAACACATTCAGGACCACTGTATATTTTTCAGAAATGCGCTGGGGATCTGCCAAAGCCGGTTCCGTGTCCAGAAAAGTCAGGTATGCGGACGTTTTGGGAGCGGAGGCGGATTTATCCCCCGCCGGCCCGGCGCAGGCGGACAAAATCAGGCAGAAGGCCGTTGCCATGACCCCATATAACGCTGTCTTTATGCGTATCTTCAATCGAAACCACTCCTGTCAGGAACGTCGTTTATTGTAAAACGGTAACCACGTCTTTTAATATATAATGGAAAGAGGAAACGGAGGAATCTTTGTTTTCGGTAAACCCGCTGCGCAGATCAATGGTATCTTTCGGGTCATTGGGGTTCACCCCGGTATAGTCTCCCCTGAACACCTGGACTTTTCCGTCCCGCAGGTTCTGTATCGTTTCTTTGAGCTGCTCCTGTGCCCCTTCCGGCAAAACGGCGGTGTTCAGTCTGGTCATCTCTACCCAGTTTTCCTTGAAGCCGGCGCTCATATCCTGGTTGGGATGTACCGTGCCCGCTACGGTTTTCTCAATGGGTTTATTGTCCATTACGGCTTTGACCGCGCCGAGGATGTAGGGTGTCCAGTTGATCCGCGTACCGGCCAGGGACGTATGGGGCGCCGCGTCCGTCATGTCGATGTTATAACCGACATGGTACACGTCTTTTGCGTAACTTTCTTCGCAGGCGATGGCCGGGCCTACCGTGTCCGAATGCTGCGACAGGATTACGCAGCCTTCCTCCAGCAGTTCTTCCGCGCAGGCCTTTTCCAGCGTGTAGCTGTCCCAGATGTTGGTGTATTTAACGTACATCACGGTTTGGGGAACCACGGAGCGCGCTCCCAGCAGGAACGCGGTGAAACCGGAGATGACTTCCGGATAAGGGAAAGCGGCCACAAAACCCAGCTTGGTCTCTTCCGGTCTGATCTTGCCTTTCTGGATCATTTCCTTCAGCTTCAGTCCCGCCACTACGCCGCTGGCATACCGGCCCTGGTATACCTCGCCTTTAAACGTATGGTAATTGGCCGGGGCTTCTTTGGGTACCGGGTCGAAAGACGCCTGGCAGAACTGGATATGGGGATACCTGGGAGCCAGGTCGCGGATGTTTCCGTAGCTGTTGGTAAAAATAATATCGCATTTCCCGGCCGCCAGCTTCTCGACGGCCAAGTGGATATGCTCGTCCAGCACATTGCTGCACATGACGGTACGCACCTTGTCCTGATAGGTCTTCTGCACCGTTTCCTGGGCCAGGTAAAAATTGTAGGAATAGGGCGCCGTCTCGTCGTTGTCGTAGATAAAGCCCACGGTGACTACCCGGGCCGGGAAGAAGTGTCTGTACCCGAAAAATGCGGCTGCAAGCAGCAGCAGCGCGATCAGGATCTTCCACAGCGAATGCTGTGTGTTTCCTTGCTCTTTCATAAACGTATCCGCTCCTGGTATGTCATTACTTTGTTGCTGTGTCCGTACTGAATGTATATGTTATTTCACAAAATTAGCTATAATTGATGGTATAATCATACTTATTATAGCAAATATCCCCCTTTAGTTCAATATTATATATAACAGCTGCTCGCAGGTTTTTGCGGAACCCGCGCGGAAACGCCGGGATGCTCTGCCGGATGGGGAGGAAGATTGGACCTTGGCCGGTCTTTTTATCCGGTCATTTTTTGCAACGGTAGTTGGATATCGACCCTGCAAACAGTAATAGTTTTTATTAGTAAGTAAAAATAATAATCTTATAATAAAAAATAATAAATAGCTTGACATTCTTAATGATAATTATTATTATATTAGTGGACAGGGAAACTGGCAAGGCCAAATCAAATCCTCTGGTTTCCGGTGAAGAGTGTTAAAAATCGAATATTGCAAACTGTACAGGTGCCCGAAAGGGCCCAACAGAGAAGTCCGGTGCAAGTCCGGCGCGGTCCCGCCGCTGTAAGGGGGAGCGAACTTCACAAATGTCACTGAAACGTCCTGTTTTGGGAAGGCGAAGCGAGCGATGAACCTAAGTCAGAAGAACTGCCTGTATGGAAACCATTTCTTGACCCGCGAGCGACGGGGAGGAGATGACTGCACAGCCGTTATGTGCTGGCAGCTGCCTTCAAACCGTCTTTTCATTACGAAAAGGCGTTTTTTAATTTAGTTTATATAACGGCCTGGACAACCGTCATATAATGATTTGCCATTCTCAAACCTTCCAAATTCACGTGCGGGGTAACGCAGCCGGACACTGGGTTACCCCCACGGGTCTGAAGGTGAAGGAAGAGGATGAAACGGCAGCGGCAGTAATCACTCTCACACGAGCAGGTTTTTTTATTGGTAACATTTGGTAACATCCATCCGGCGACGGATGGTCTTACATAGATTCAGCGACCGGGCGCATTTCCCGGGAGGAGAATCAAAAAGGAATTGGAGGGAAATTATCTGGTCATAATGCGCAGAACAAATTTTTCCGGACAAGGCGGAGGAGTGAGTCGTAGCCGCAGCTACGCCGAGCGACGACAACGAGGTACGGGAAAATTTGGACAAGCAGAATGGACGGATGATTGACCGATGATTCCGAAATCTAATGAGGAGGTAAATTGTTTATGGCTGAAGAAACCAACATCGAGCAGTCCAAATCCAAGCCGATGACTGACAAGGAGTTGGAAGAACTTCTGCGTAAGTCTGACAAGATGATGTACACCAAAAACTATGAAGGCATTACCTTCGATCCCATTTACACGCTGCGTAAATGGAAGGACATCCTGCCAACGGATGATTATCCGGGCATGGGCGATTTCCTGCGCGGCAGTACGGTAAATGGTTACGTTCACGAACCCTGGGGCATCGCCCAGGCCTGCGATCTGACCGAACCGCAGGAAAACAACGAACTGCTGAAATTCGAAATTTCCAAAGGCAGCACGGTTTACCATGTGCGCGTTGACAAAGCCACCCTGGCCGGCGTTGACGTAAAAGATGCCGAAAAACCTGGCGACAAGGGCGTAAGCCTGACCACCGTGGAAGACATGCACACCATGCTGGACGGACTGGATCTGGAAAAGATTCCCTTCATGTTATATACCGGGGAAGCTTCCACCCGCCTGCTGGCTATGATGGTAGCTGCGCTGAAAGCCGGCGGCAAGAAAGTGGAAAAGCTGAAAGGCATTGTGGGCGCCGACCCCATCGGCGAACTGATTAAAAACGGCAAGACCAGCGAGTCTCTGGATGCGCTGTATGACCAGATGGCTGCTGCCATTAAATGGGCAAAGAAAAACGCACCAGGCCTGCGTACCGTTTTCGTTCGCAGCACCGTGTTCTCCCTGGGCGGAGCGGAAAGCGTTCAGGAAGTTGCCTACACCTATGCGGTAGCTGTGGAATATGTACGCCAGATGATGAAACGTGGCCTGGATATCCATGATATTTCCCAGGCGATCGCTTTCGAATTCAATCAGGGCGCAAACTTCTTCATGGAAATCGCAAAACTGCGTGCAGCCCGTCAGATCTGGGCCAACATCATGAAAGAATTCGGCGCCGAAGAAGCGGACCGCGCTTCCTTCGTACATGGCCGTCCGGCATCTTTCACCAAGACCGTGATCGACCCGTATGTGAACATGCTGCGTAACTGCACCCAGTCTTTCTCCAGCGTAGTTGGCGGTGTTAACACCTACGAAAACGAACCCTTTGACGAACTGATCCGCAAAGGCGACACCTTCTCCCGCCGTATTGCCCGCAACATCCACATCATGCTGCAGGAAGAATTCGGCATGCAGGCGCCTATCGATCAGGCTGGCGGCTCCTGGGCCGTGGAAGCGCTGACCAAACAGATCACCGAAAAGATCTGGGCTAAATTCCAGGAAGTAGAAGCAGCCGGCGGCGTAATTGCCGCACTGAAAGACGGCAGCATCCAGAAAGGCATCGCCGATATCCTGGCTGCCCGCTTCAAGGCTCTGGAACTGCGCAAAGACCGCGCGGTCGGCGTAAACATGTATCCGAACATGACGGAAGAACCATTGGATCCCCGTCCGGAAAATACCGAAGAAATCAAAAAGATTCTGTCTGCTAACGTAGATAAATATCTGGATGATGTAGACGCAAAAGAAACGGACGCCAAACTGGCTGCTGTTAAGGCTGCCGGCGCTGACGCCCTGATCGACGCGGAAGCGGATGCTTTCACCGCCGGCGCTACCATCGGACAGGTTGCCAAGGCTGCTGCCAAAGAAGCCTGCTGCTGCGACGTTGCGGTTGAACCGATTGCAGAACATCACTGGACGGAAAAATTCGAAGCCCTGCGCAGAGATACCGAAGCTTACATTGCCAAGACCGGCAAGAACGTGGAAGTATTCCTGGCCAACATGGGACCGATTCCGCAGCATAAAGCCCGCGCTGACTTCTCCACCAGCTTCCTGCAGGTCGGTGAATTCAACGTGCATCTGAACAATGGCTTCCAGGACGACGAAGGCAAGCCCAATTCCCGTTGGGAAAAGGCTGCGGCTGCCCTGAAGGCCGGCATCGACGAAGCAGGCACCCCGTACGACTGCGCGGTTATCTGCTCCACCGACGCTACCTATCCGGAAGACGTACCGGGAATGGCTCCGCTGCTGAAAGCTGCCAACCCGACCATGAAACTGTTCCTGGCCGGCGCTCCTGCCAAAGATATGAAACAGACATATCTGGATGCGGGTGTAGACGACTTCATCAGCGTATCTGCCAACTGCTTTGATATTCTGAAAGACTTGCAGAAGAGGAAGGGGATGATTGAATAATGGCAAATCTGAATCCTGATTTCACCAAGATTAGTTTTCCCGAACACCCTTCCTGCTCCTATGAGGACTGGAAGAAAGGTCTGGAAAAGAAGACCGGTGAAAACTGGGATGCCCTGAAAGGTACAACCCTGGAACGTATCCCGGTTGATCCGCTGTACACTGCTGAAATTTACAAAAAATGCAACCATCTGGATTTCATGAGCGGTATTCCTCCGTTCCTGCGTGGGCCGTACTCCACCATGTACGTATTCCGTCCCTGGACGGTACGTCAGTACGCCGGTTTCTCCACCGCAGAAGAATCCAACGCTTTCTACCGCCGCAACCTGGCAGCGGGCCAGAAAGGTCTGTCTATCGCCTTCGACCTGCCGACGCATCGCGGCTACGACGCGGATAACCCCCGTGTAGTAGGCGACGTTGGTAAAGCAGGCGTATCCGTTTGCTCCATGTTGGACATGAACATCCTGTTCTCCGGCATTCCGCTGGACCAGATGTCCGTATCCATGACCATGAACGGCGCCGTTCTTCCGATTCTGTCCTTCTTCATCGTATCCGGTGAGGAACAGGGCGTAGACAAGAAGATCATGGCCGGTACCATCCAGAACGATATTCTGAAGGAATTCATGGTACGTAACACCTACATCTATCCGCCTGATATGTCCATGCGTATCATCGGCGACATTTTCGAGTACACCACCAACTACATGCCGAAGTTCAACTCCATTTCCATTTCCGGTTACCACATTCAGGAATGCGGCGCTACCTGCGATCTGGAATTAGGTTACACCCTGGCCGACGGCATGGAATACATCCGCACCGGTGAAAGAGCAGGCCTGAAGGTTGACGCCTTCGCAAAACGTCTGTCCTTCTTCTGGGATATGGGCAAGAACTACTTCATGGAAGTTGCCAAGATGCGTGCGGCCCGTGTACTGTGGGCTAAGATTCTGAAGAGCTTCGGCGCCAAGAATCCGAAATCCATGGCACTGCGTACCCATTCCCAGACTTCCGGCTGGTCCCTCACCGAACAGGATCCGTTCAACAACATCTCCCGTACCTGTATGGAAGCTATGTCCGCAGCACTGGGCCACACCCAGTCCCTGCATACCAACGCACTGGACGAAGCCATCGCACTGCCGACCGACTTCTCCGCACGTCTGGCACGTAACACCCAGCTGTACATCCAGGACGAGACCAAAGTCTGCAAGATCATCGATCCGTGGGGCGGCTCCTATTATCTGGAATACCTCACCAACGAGATCATCCGCCGTGCCTGGGCGCACATCCAGGAAGTTGAATCCCTGGGCGGTATGGCCAAAGCTATCGCCACCGGCCTGCCGAAGATGCGTATCGAAGAATGCGCGGCCCGTCGTCAGGCGAATATCGACAGCGGCAAGGAAACCATCGTCGGCCTGAACAAATACCGTCTGGCCAAGGAAGACCCGCTGAACGTATTGTCCATCGATAACACCGCCGTTCGTAACGCTCAGATCAAACGTCTGGAAAAACTGCGTGCAGAACGTAATCCGGAAGCGGTTGCCCGCGATCTGGCAGCCCTGACCGCAGCAGCAGAAAGCCGCGAAAACGGCAACCTGCTGGAATGCGCCGTACAGGCAGCACGTGACCGTGCATCCCTGGGCGAAATTTCCGACGCGATCGAAAAAGTATCCGGTCGTTTCAATGCGGTGATCCACACCGTATCCGGCGTATACAGCAGCGAATTCTCCGGCAACGACGACATGGAAAAAGCCAACGCGCTGGCTAAAGAGTTTGAAAAACTGGAAGGCCGCCGGCCTCGTATCTTCCTGGCTAAGATGGGTCAGGACGGTCATGACCGCGGACAGAAAGTTCTGGCGACCTCCTTCGCTGACATGGGCTGGGACGTTGACGTAGGGCCTCTGTTCCAGACTCCGGAAGAAACCGCACAGGACGCAGTGGACAACGACGTTCACATGGTAGGCTTCTCCTCCCTGGCTGCCGGTCACAAGACCCTGCTGCCGGCTCTGGTGGAAGAACTTGCCAAACGCGGCCGTGAGGATATTCTGGTAACCATCGGCGGCGTTATCCCCGCACAGGATTACGATTATCTGTACGATCATGGCGCAGCTGCTATCTTCGGGCCTGGTACCAACATTCCGAAGTGCTGCATCAAACTGCTGCAGATGTTAGTAGACCGTGCGAAAGAGGAAGCGGCTCAGGAATAACGGAATTGTAAGGAAGACAGCCTGACCGGCTGTTGACGGACAGTTCCCAAGTGTAAGAAGAATTATGGTGCGTGCCTGCCCCTGTTGTGGTAACGGGGGCAGACAGCCCATTTATTTCATGTATAGGGAACGGGGTGCAGAACGCATGCGATCAGCGCAGCGTGACGCCTGCCGCGCCATTATATATGAAGAAAGTTGAGATGATAATCATGCCTGAAATTCCAAAATCCGATTTACATCCCAGCTGGGTGCCTGAGGATGCAAATGAAAACTTTGCCTGTTCCGTAATGGGTGGCATCGACACGAAAGTTAACGCCAACTCAGAAGAAAAAGTCTACGATCCCAATGCAGTCCGCAGGGTTCCGTTGCGCAGGAAACCCACTCTTGACGAGATTGTAAAGGGGGTAGGCGAAGGCAATCGCGTGATGTTATCCAAAGCGATTACTCTGATCGAAAGTAATGCTCCCAAAGATTTTGATAAAGCCCAGCGTGTATTGCAGGGGCTGCTGCCCAAAACGGGCAAGGCGCTGCGCATCGGTAT
>ONAV01000047.1 GCA_900315925.1 uncultured Selenomonadales bacterium
CAACGAGCACATCACCACCAAGGTATTCGTGCTCAGCGGCGGCGAAGCAGCCAAAGTGCGGCTCTGTAAACTGATGTTACAGGAAGTCAACTGGCTGGTACTGGACGAACCCACCAATCATCTGGATGTGGAAGCCAAGGAGGAACTGAAAAAGGCTATCATTGAATTTAAAGGTTCCGTGCTTCTTGTATCACACGAACCGGAATTCTATGAGGACTGGATCGACGAGGTCTGGAACATAGAAGACTGGACGACGAAAATTATATAATGCTATAAGCGATTGAATCATGCTGCAAGGATAAAACAACGCAAAACCGTAAAAGATTGCTATTTCATGGACTCATGTGCCTGTGGCTTCGAAACTCGGGGCTTCGCCCCTCAGACAGTCTCGCCACGACGGCACATTTCATCTCATGAAATGTCGCAATCTTTTCCGATGTTTTGCTTATGTCCCATCCTTACGCATGATTCACACACTTCATATTATTTGTATTCCTAAAATAAAAAAGCGCCGCAATGGCGCTTTTTATTTTTATTCTTACAGTTCCGTCACCCACAGGCCGTGGAGATTGCAGTACGCAAACACGGCAACAGGTTTATCCCCGTCTACCAGGGCAAACTTTGCTTCCGGCTTATCATCAATGGTGAGAGCCCGGCGCTGCCCGCCCTTCTGGGTCTGCAGATAAATCCAGCTGATATGATGAGCCGCCGTCATGGGATGCTCCGCGCTTCCGATCTTAACAGAAACAATCGATTCTGCCACACTCACCACCGGCACATGTTTTTCCCGGGATGCGTCTACACTGTTGGCGCGCATCATTTCCAAAGGTTCCCCCTCGCAGGTCACTCCAGTCAGAGAGCCTTCCACCAATCCTACGATCACACCACATTTGCGGCAACTGTAAAATCTCGAATCCATAGCAATCCCTCCTCAGCAAAAATTGTTAACATATCAAGAACAATTCTTATTAACGTTTAAAAGTATTATACACCATAGACTACATAAATGTCTAATAAATTTGTGGAGACATTGCGTCCAAAACTTTTGGAAACGATGATTAATTCGTCTGCACACTGACCAAGGGCAGATGGTGTTATCTTTCCGCGTCCTTCCTCAGCCAGGGCATCTGCCGCAGCAGTTCCGTCTTCTGGACGCCGATCACTTCCATAGCCGCCAGGATATTGCCCGCCAGGGGCGAAGTCCTTCTGGATGCAGTGTCGGCAAGCAGCACATTGCCATTTTTATCCGTCACGGTCTGCTCCATTGTCAGGAACCAGTTATTGTTATTTTGATTGGTCACGGCATCAAATTTTACCTGCAGCAGGTAGTCTGCCTCCTGCGTATGCAGAGCCTCATACGGATCTTGCGGAGACCGCACCACAACATAATTGGGGAACAGGGCTTTATACTCATTCAGGATAAACCGTTCCAGCAACTCCATGGTGGTTTTTACATCCGTATTGCTCCTTTTCTTTCCCGACTCACTGCCTTCCACATACAACAGCACCGTTGGCTTATCCGCAGCGTTATGCTGCTCATCCGTTTCCTTATGTATGAGCCCCTGCTTTACCGTATCGTCAAATGCGCTGTAATAATTCTTCAGCCCCGCATCCAGATACAGATGCAGGAAATGATTCATATTATTGAAAGTCCTGGGAATGCGGAAGCGGACCTCCTTCCCGAACTGTTTATAGTTGCGCAGTACTGCCTGCAGTGTCAGAGGCACAGGGTCTTCCGAATTTGTGACGCGAATCAGGTCAAGGCGGTCCCCATACATTTGGGCAAAGGGTGTGTTGCCTACCGCCGGCGCGCCGAAGGTAATGACCTGCAGTCTGTCCGGGGCAAAGCCGAAATCAATGAGCCGCTGCCCTACGAGGGTGGCTACCGCACCGCCCAGGCTGTGCCCGGTCAGCAGCAGGCGCGCTTCTTTTTCTTTACGGTACTGTTCCAGAAACTCATAGGAACCGGAAGTCAGCAGCATACGCAAAGTCAGGTCCGCGTAGCTGTTAAACCCTTTGTGCACCCGGGGCGGCCTGGCAAAGCCGGCTTTTTTCGCCGCAGCCCGAATCGCGTCCCGTTCTTTGGTTCCACCGAGGAGGGAACCGGATATCTTTTCCGACTCTTCCAGCGTTTTGCCGCCATAGACCACCTGGCCCGTTACAAAATCCGCTGTCCAATCCTTTTTATCCGCGCTGCCGCGGAAGGCAATCACATATAACGGGTTGCCGTCCGCCATCATTCCTCTGGCCGTAATAAAATGCACCGTGGTCTTACCGTCCGTAATCCGGTTCGGTGCAAACTCCCAGCCATGGTCTTTCAGATACACAGCCTCGATCCCATCTTCCGGCGCATAGGCCGCCGAAGAAGCAATCAGGGAAAAAAGAGTCCAGTAGGCTCTGTTATATTCTGTTTTCTGCTGCATTACCGGTTTCGTGTCTTCCGGGGAATATCCGAGGCTGCCAAGGGGCATCTCCGCCGATCCCGTTCCCGAAAAAGCACACTGCAGCCAAACGGTGATCAAAAAAAGAATAAAACACTTCATAACAATCCCGCCTGTCACAACGCTATAAACATAAAAAGGGCACTCCTTTTTCAGGAATGCCCTTTGGTTCATGCGGATCGATCGTGCAATCAGATTTTGAAAAACAGATTATTTTACAGGACGAACGTTAGCTGCCTGTTCGCCGCGGCTGCCTTCAACCACATCGAATTCAACAGTCTGACCGTCTTCCAGAGTTTTGTAGCCTTCAACCTGAATAGCAGAGAAATGTACGAATACATCGCCGCCGTCTTCACGTTCAATAAAACCATAACCTTTTTCTGCATTAAACCATTTTACTTTGCCTGTCATCTTGCGGGCCTCCTAAAAAAATACTTTAGCTGACGCTGTATCACATTCGCCAACGTTCATATTATATGACAAAGATGACAAATATGCAAGCAAAATATTTACAGAATATTATTGTTATTCAAAATACAGCACGTTCGTTTATACCTGTAAGGAGAATAATGCTTGTTTCTATTTCTAAAAATAGGAACTACATTTTTATTCTGCCAACACTTCCACTTTTTCCATGACAACCGGGTCCACCGGTCTGTCCTGGAAGTTAGTAGCTACGGAACCGATCTCCCGTACTACATCCATGCCTTTCACGATTTTGCCAAAAATGGCATGGTGCCCGTTAAGCCAGGGCGTGGGAGCCAAAGTGATGAAGAACTGGCTGCCGCCGGTATCGGGACCGGCATTGGCCATGGAAAGGATGCCTTCGCTGTCGTGGGCCAGCCCTTCGCCGAACTCATCTTTGATCCGGTAGCCCGGGCCCCCGCGGCCGGTGCCGGTGGGGTCGCCGCCCTGGATCATGAAGCCGTCAATGACACGGTGAAAAATGAGACCGTCATAAAAGCCTTTTTCCGTCAGCTCAATAAAGTTCTTCGTGGTCTGGGGCGCCTTTTCCTCAAACATCTGAGCCACAAATACCCCTTTGTTAGTAGTAAACTGAATTTTTCTTTCTGCCATCTGAAAATCTCCTTGCTTTCATTATATAATTATATATATTTTACCTTTTCTCAACCAACGTTTCGGAAGCGGATCGAGAGGGAACGGCAACAGTTTTTCTGTATAACAGATACGCTTTACTGCTTTCCTTCTTCCTCCTGCTTCTTCTTCACCAGATACAGCAGCAGGAAAAGGCCCGTGCCGATGGCTGTCCCGATGCAGGGCAGGAAAATAATACCGGCCGTATTGCCGCCAAAATAGAGCAGCAGCCCTGTGGCCAGCAGGAACACGGCCTGGGCGCACTGAAGACGGGTCCGGACCAGATACTGGTTATGGCGGTCATCCCGGGCCGTACTGTACGCGGCCATAGTGAGCTGAGGCAGGAACAAAATGAAAGCGATGCCCATCATATAAAGATAGGTTGCGGACAACACAGGTACTTCCGTGCCGCGTCCCGTAACAACACACATAGCAAAGGCAATACCGGCCAGATACAGACTGCGGAAATAGCCTTCCTTGATCTGGCTTTCCAGCACATAACAAATCCCCGTCACCACCGGGAACAGCCAGTAGCCGATGTGTCCCATCCAGAAAGCGGAACCCAGGATGATGACGTTGTCCCCGATGCGGTGCCGGGAACCGGAGGTACGGTTGAACATGCGGCAGACGAACAGCATCCACAACAGGCCTACGACCCCGTTGATGTTCACGCCCATAAAGGTTTCCAGCCCCAGGGTGATAAAAGCCCCCAGCAGGGCGCCCCACTCACGCCCCGGTTCCGGATCCACTTCCCTGCCGATGAGGTAGGCGAAGAAGAAGCCGGCGGCATAACTAACGCCGTCCAGCATGACGCTGCCCGTGCCGCTCCCCGTTACCTGACGGAAGATCAGCAGAAGGATCGTGGCAATCAACGCGCCTATGATGGCGACCCGGTTAAACCTGTCATCAAAATCGAAAGGCCGGCCCAGACCGAAATTCTCGTTGGAGACATCTTCCTTCCGTACCGTCTTCGCAAATTTATTTTCCCTTTTAGCCATAATTACGTAAACACAATCTCCTAAACATTTTAACACTGCATAACCTATGCGCCCTGCCGGGGACAGTTTTTCCTGCGATTATATCCGCACAGGCAAACCCTCCCTCATTTCGGACCGCAGGACACATCAGTCCATAATCTTTTCGCCGTGATAGGACTCCCCGTCCGCGTCCGGCAGAATGCCGTAGCCTTCCGTCCACAGGGTTTTATATTTGATAGCCTGGCTGTGGATGGTTTTCATATTGGCTTCCGGCAGTTTTTTAATACATTTTGCCGGGATGCCGGCCATCAGGGAATAGGGTTCTACAATGGTGCCTTTGGTCACCACGGCGCCCGCCGCGATCACACTGCCGGTACCTACTACGCAGCCGTCCAGTACCACGGAGCCCATGCCGATGAGCACATGGTCCTCGATGGTGCAGGCATGCAGGGTCGCGCAGTGGCCAACGGTCACATAATCTCCAACGATGCAGGCATAGCGGTCTGCCACATGGAGGCAGCTGTTGTCCTGAATGTTGGAGTAGCGGCCGATCTCAATGCGGTTCACGTCGCCCCGGACCGTGCAGTTGGGCCATACGCTGGAGAACTCTTTCATTTTTACCATACCGATTACATCCGCGCTTTCGAATACGTGAGCCTTCGGATCAACATCCGGGCTGATTCCTTTAAATTTTCTTAACATGTGAGATCCTCCTGACTAAAAATATAAAGTTTGTGAATCATGCTGTAAGGAAAAGACAACGCAAAACCGTGAATGATTGCTATTTCATGGACTCATGCGCCTGCGGCTTCGGAACTCGGGGCTGTGCCCCTCAGACAGCCTCGCCGCCACGGCTCATTTTGTCTCATGAAATAACGCAATCGTTCAAGACGTTTTGCTCATGTCTTTTCCTTACAGCTTCTTTCTAAGTATAAACTATTATAACATAAGAAAAAATGAATTAAAACACCTGCGCACAGATTTCGTTTTTTTGATATAATGGTAGTGTAATCGGAATGATACCGCCTTTACATTGCGACCCTAACGCTTCGGGCCTGTCCCGCGTCGCGCAGCTAAGTGTAACGTATTGTTTCGTGTCCTGTTTGACCTTCTGCACACAAGGGTTCCTCGCGCCCTCCGGGAACGGGTCGCTGCGTGCAGGCGGTCTCATTCCTTAAACTATCATTACCTATGGAGTTTAACTATGAAAAAACTTTTTGCACAAGTGTTAATCAGCCTTCTGGCGCTGGGATGTATGGCCTGCACGGCATGCACGACCACAGAGCAGCCGCCTGCGCCCCCGCCCAAGCCGGCCCTGCCTTACAAAATCAATCTGGTATGGCAGCATGATCATAAGCCGGAGGTAGACCTGTCTACGTTGGACAAGGTGCCGGGGGTCAATGTGGTCTCTCCCTGCTGGTACGAAATCGAAAACGAATATGGCAAAATCAAAGACAAAAGTGTGGAGGGCTACGTGGAACGGGCCCATGCCAGGGGCTACCAGGTGTGGCCGTTAATCACCAACGGTTTCAAGCCGGATCGTACCAAAAAGCTGTTAGATGATGAAAACGCAAAACGGTTTGTCATTGAGCAGCTGCGCCAGCAGTATCAGAAGCATAAGTTCGACGGCATCAACCTGGACCTTGAAAATATTTACGAAGCGGATAAGGACCGGATCACGGAATTCGTAAAACAGATCCGCAAAGCCACCCAGCAGGACAAGCTGATCCTGAGCATGGATGTGACCGTGCCCAAGGGCAGTCCCAACTGGTCTTTATGCTTCGACCGGAAGGCCCTGGCGGAGCATCTGGATTACATGATGGTAATGGCGTATGACCAGTATTCCGGCGGCAGCCCCGAAGCCGGTCCAACCGCCGGTTACGACTGGGTGGAACGGGGTATCAAAAACACCCTGGAGGAAGTTCCTCCTCACAAAGTGGTGCTGGGGATGCCCCTCTACATGCGGCTGTGGCACTACGACAATGACAATAAGCGTTTCTACGCCAAAACCCTGTCCATGCCCGGTTCCGAAAAGCTCATCGCAGAAAAAAGCAGCGACGAGACCTTCCGCTGCCGCTGGCTGGAAAAGGAAAAAGTGACGTATTATTCTTACGTGGAAAACGATGTGCCCTACTCCTTCTGGCAGGAAAACAAAACCAGCCTGGCACACAAGGCCGGACTGCTGAAACAGTATAACCTGGCAGGCTTCGCCACCTGGCGCTACGGTTTCGAAAAACCGGAAGTCTGGCCTATGCTGGAAGAAAAGCTGAAAGAAGCAGAGCCGGTGGAAGACAAAACGTCCCAACCAAAAGAAACTACAGAAAGCACTGACAAAAACAAAAAGAAAAAGAAAAAACAGTCCTGAACCAAACAGCGTGGCTTTGAACACAAACGCAAAGCCACGCTGTTTTTATTTGCTGCATGGTAAGGAAACGCTGATTCATTCATCTGCACGCTGACCGGTGCTTTTTGTGACTGACTGCATCAATGTCCCGCAACGCAGCTACAGAACTATCTTGCAAATTCCTCTTTGCAGAACTGACCGGACACCCAACCAACCGCGTTGTTGGCCCGTTTCACTTTATGCCATCCTTCTTTGGTTTCCAGAATGGTTACTTTCTCGCCTTTATCAAAATAACCCAGGACTTCTCCCCGCATATTTCCTTCCTTGCGCATACGCACTTCCGTGCCGGCGATCACGCCGGTCCGGATCACTGCAGGATCCGGTTTCGGCATCTCGCTTTCTTTCGGAAACTCCCGTAACGCAAAATCGGAATAGGATTTGGTTCCGCCTATCTTCAGGCCCTCTCTGACTTTTTCAATTTCATGCCCGTAAGCCAGTTTATAGTCGACCAGATACCGGGACGGAACCCAGACGGTAAAGCCGTTTTTATAAGACTGGATCCGGCTCATATCCCCCTTTTCTTCCAACACTTTTACACGGCTGTTGCTAAAACCGTAATATTCTCTCTCTTTGACAGAAAAGGCAACACTTTCTTTGCCGCTGTCTGCATACAGGGGCTGCTTATATGTCCTGAACAAAATCTTAACAGGATGTTCTTTCACATGCAGGTACATGTTCGGGCCCCCATATCCCGCAAAGATAATAGCCCGGTTCCACAAATCCTCTTTGGGCTTTTCAAACTGGTAACTCTTTGTCCAGCCTTCCGTTCCGTCTTCTGTCTGCAGCCGCAGCCAGTGGTTCCGGTATTTTGCCAGATTTTTAAAATCCGGATCAAAATTTTCTATATTCTTAAACCCGCTGTACGCTGCATAAGGGGAACCGTGCCCGGTTCGGAATACCCGTCCTTCCTGATAGAACACAGAATCTTCAAAGCCCAGCCCCACAATATGGCTGCCCTTGGATCCATTTGGGAATTCCCGGTAGGAAAGCCTGGGGAAACCCACCATGGCCGTATCCGTAATCAGATAGCGATGGTTGGCTTTTGCCTTTGCCACCACAGCCGCTTTAACATGGGGGAACTCATACAGATCCAGCTCTGTTTTAGGACAAACTTCATACCAGACAGCAGGCTCCACCGGATTTTCCTCAAAGCCGGGGCCAAACACGGCCAGCGCATCCGGAACGGGCAGCTGTTTCCCATCCTTTTTCTCTTCCGGAGACCAGAAGAAATACTCCGCCACGTTGTGTTTAAAAATCCAGCCTTTACGCTTGTCTTCTTTTTCGACCAGCACAAAAAAGTCCTTTTCATCCAGGATCCTGAACTGATCGCCGGCCTTAACCTTACCGGTCACCGGGCTTTTTGCATTGGCAGGCTCCTGATACAGATTGAATTCCTGCGTACGTTCGGAATACAGATACACCGTCCCATAACGTGCAGCCGTCTTATCCATGGGGACTTCCGGCATTTGCGCTTTCGGTTTTTCTGACACAGGATCGTTGGCTGCCGTTTTTTTTGACCCGGAACAGCCAAAACAGAAAGCAGAGATCAGCACTGCAAAAGTAAGCAAAAGGGTAAGGAGTTTACAGTTTCTTTTACTTCGTTCTGTCAATTTCATGGCAGGATCACCTCAAAAAGATTATACCATTCTGTTTCGCATAATCAAAGTGATTTCGGCTACAGAAATATAAAAAAGGCCTCACACACCCGATGTGAGGCCTTGCGTTTATGATTGGTGCGGTAGAGAGGATTTGAACCTCCACGGGGTCAACCCCCACTAGCTCCTGAGGCTAGCGCGTCTGCCGTTCCGCCACTACCGCATGTTTCTGATTTTTACGAACAATTCTTACCTGCGCTGCAAACAAAATGTTTGGTGCGGTTGATGGGATTTGAACCCATACGAGGTTACCCTCACCACCCCCTCAAAGTGGCGTGTCTGCCGTTCCACCACAACCGCATAAAGCAATGGTTTGCAACGAAATTATATTAGCACACTTGACGTAGTTCGTCAATCATTATTTCAAAGAGACGCCAATCAAATGTGTTTTTTTACAGATATCCCGCCAGCTCCTGAGGCTGGCGGGGCTGAAGTTCAGGGATTTACTTTTCTGCCCTCAGGTATCAACTATTATCTCTTCGCGATTTCTTTCGGATGGGCAATGGTCTGATAGCCTTCAATGGCCAGTACAAAGGCCAGCAACACTAACAAAGTGCCGATGCCTGCCTGTGCGTAAGGACCCCAATGCGTTGCGCCTTTGGCAATGATACCCAGCTGATTCTTAATGGTCAGGATCAGCGAGCAGATGGTTACGATCAGCATAAAGGTCATGGGGAACAGGAACATCTTGTTGTTCTTGCCCGCATTGCCCAGCCAGGTTGCCACTGCCAGTAAGCCGATACCGGCCAGCAGCTGGTTGGCCGCGCCGAACAGCCCCCAGATCTTGGCAAAACCGTTGAGGCCTAACAGAACACCCAGCACTACGGTGAGGATCGTAGCGAAATAGGGATTTACCATAAACTTACGGAAACCGTCTTTCACGTCATGTACAGTCTCGCCGGGTTCCAGCCAGAATTCCTGGAACATGAAGCGGGCCAGACGGGTGGCCGTATCCAGCGAGGTCAGGCAGAAAGCGGAATAGGTCAGCACCAGCAGGGTATAGAAAGAATTTTCCATGCCTTCCAAACCGGGGATGGCCGCAACCATGGCTGCGATGCCGCCGGCAAAAATATCCGTAGCGCCTTTGGTGTGACCAGTGGTCCGGGCATAGGCAATGGCGCAGACGGTGATGATGGCCAGTACACATTCCAGCAGCATGCCGCCGTAAGCGATAGGCTTGGCGTCGCTTTCTTTATCCAGCTGTTTGGAAGTGGTGCCGGAGGAAACCAGGGAATGGAACCCGGAGATAGCGCCGCAGGCTACGGTGGTGAACAGAATCGGGAACAGCAGCTGTACGCCGTTGCCGTTATCAACCGCAAAGCCGGTTACAGCCGGGAACAGTTTCGGATCGATATTGGGATGAGCGCCTACAATGCCAATGACGGCTACGATCAGCATGGCATACAGCAGGAAGGAGCTCAGGTAGTCACGGGGCTGCAACAGGATCCAGACCGGGGTTACGGAAGCAATGGTGATGTAGACACCGATGATCCACATCCATGTGCCGGTCTTGAAGTAGAACGGATGGAAGTTCATGCCGATAGCCATGCAGAGCACGATAGCAATGACACCCAGAACAGATGACGTCACCATGGAGGCATGACGGCGGTATACGGCAAAACCGAATACGATGGCAATCAGGATGAACATGATGGATACCATGGCCACGGATGCGTTGGTAGCGCTGGCCTTGTAGTCAATGGCGCCGTTCACAACCTTAGCACCGAAAGTAGATGCCACGATAGCCGCAAAGGCCGCAACCACCAGAATCAGGGTCAGGTACGAGAAAATGATGAAAAGACGTTTTGCCCGGCGGGACATATTGGCGGAAATAACTTCGCCGATGGACTGGCCTTTATGACGTACGGACGCGAACAGAGCGCCAAAGTCATGGACACCGCCGAAGAAGACGCCGCCGATCAGGATCCACAGCGTGACAGGCAGCCAGCCGAACATGGCTGCGCCGATTGGACCGGTGATGGGACCTGCGCCGGCAATGGACGAAAAATGATGCCCCATCAGTACGGGGGCTTTTGCGGGTACATAGTCCACGCCGTCTTCCAGCGCATGGGCCGGTGTGGGAATGTCCCCTTCCCCAACGCCCCACTGTTTCACCAGCCAGCCGCCATACATGACGTAGCCGCAGAACAGCACAGCAATGGAAATGAGAAGTAATACCAGTGTGTTCACAATAAATCCTCCCTTGCTTACGGAAACACGGTTCAGTCAGTGTTTCCTTAATACAGAAGCGCCTGGTATGCTGCGCTACTGGGAACGCGCTGCTGCTGAAATACTCATAAATGTTTTTTCATTTATAAAAAAACATCAGCGGATCCCAAGTACTTTTTCCAGGTTCTTTTTCATACAAAGACCACTATGATTAAAATGCAGTTTCTGCTTTGACGCCTCAAAGCAGGCTGCATGAAAATCCATCCATCCGTGGAAGGAAAACTTGAAGCTTTTATAAATCTTGCATTTTTCCAAAGCCTTTACCGCTTCCGGTTCCGCCGTTTCACAGACAATCACCGGCGAAATGTAGGTGTACATGTGGCCGGGGCCGATGTGGGCCAGCTTCATGCCCTCTTCATAGGCATAATCCCGGCAGGCCTCAAAAACCTGCAGCGTCAGTACCGGAACGGAAAACAAAAAGATAAACTCTTCCTGATGGGTTGCCCACAGTTCGTTGTGTCGAAAAAGAAAATACTGCTCTGCCTTTTCGTAATACTCGCAGAGGGCGTTAAAACAAACATCCCCCGGCAGCACCGGAGGAGTCAGTTTTTCTGCTTCACAAATCCCCTTAAACTCTTCCGGCGGCGGATTGTACCCGCCGTCAAACCGTGTCACATTATAATAACGCCGGTAACCGGACAGAAGACGTTCGATTACTGTTTCAATTTTCGCTTCCATAATGTTCCTGTTATGTACCCCTGAGGAAACGTTGTGCACCTGCCCGGAAGCAGGAAATCAGAACCTCCCTCAATATGCTTTGGAAATTGTGAAAATTATATCACATTTGTTGAAAAGAGTCTACAATATCATAAAAACTAATGGCTGAAATCTGAATTTCTGTAAAACTTTCGTGAATTTTATTTCACAATTTACAAAAATCTAAATCATTCACCCCTCTCGGCACCCTCGCCTTCCTTTTGTTTTACACCAATAAAAAGATCGTTTTACACCAGCAAAAAGGATGTATCGGCAAAACAGTACGGAGAAAGCAGCGCCGGATCAGGCAACCCGGGCAAAACATTACTTCCCTGTATCTACCTTATCCTTATACAGCCTGTAATACTCATCCCGGTCACGAAGCACCGAGGCCACGTAGTTCCGGGACTCCGGATAGGGAATTGCTTTTGTCTCCCCAAAGTTATAATCCCAGCCATTGGCATTCATCCAGCCGTGGGTATTGCCCCGGCCCGCATTGTAGGCCATCATCATCAGGAGAAGATTGTCTTTGAACTCATATTTCAGTTCGGAAAGATACCAGCAGCCCATGCGGATGTTGACGCCCGGGTTGTACAGGGAATGGATGGAATAGTTATCCAGTCCCATCTGTTTTGCGATCCACTCTCCCGTCTCCGGCATAATCTGCATCATACCGATGGCGCCTACCGGGGAAACGGCTCCCGGTTTGAACTCACTTTCATTTTTGATGACTGCGGCCACCAGGAAAGGATCTATGTTGTTGCGCCGGGCATACGTGACGATTTCATTCTGATACGGCCACATGTACACAAAACGCATCTGCACCGCGTCGCTGCGCCATAAACGCCAGCCTGCAAAACTCAGCACCACAAGAAGCAGCAGTACGTAGACCCACATACGTCTGCTGCTTGCTTTTTGCTCTGCGTTTACATTTTTCCGTTTTACAGGACGGCGCACACGTTTCACGCGCCGGCGTCCGGCCTTTTCCGGTTTCGTTGTTTCCCGGGCCGGCATTTCCTGTTTATCTTTTTTAGCCTGTTTTTTCTTTTCCGCCAAAACTCCGGACTCCCATCTGCTGCCATGCAAAGCTGCCATACAAAATCAAATGCCATTATAACCCTTTGCCCGGTTTTTGTACAGACTTTATACTGTTGGATTTTCCCGTGCAAAACGAATCCGCACCTTTTCTGCCGGTACGTTACAGTTGTAACGAAACGGTTCAGACTGCGCCTAATACGTTCTGCAGCTGTGCGGTCACCTGGGCTTTTGTACTGTCCAGGGTCCCACTGTTGTCAATGACCACATCCGCGAACTTCTCTTTGTCCGCCAGTGACATCTGGGCGTTGATCCGGGCCGTTACCGCTTCTTCCGTAGCTCCGTCCCGCATCATGGCCCGCTGTATCTGAACGCTTTTGGGAACCTTCACCAGCCACACACTGTCCATTTTCGTATGCCAGCCGCACTCAATGAGCAGGGGCACGTCGAGCACAACCGCCGCTGTGTTCTTTTCACGTTCTTCTGCCAGGAACTGCTGCGCTTCCGCCCAGACCTGATCCTGTACGATTTTTTCGTACTGCTTCAGAATCGTTTTATCGTGAAACACTTTATCCGCTACCCAGGGACGGTTCAGTTCCCCGTCAGGTAGAAGGCACTCCGGTCCGAAAAAAGCTACGATCTTTTGAAGGCAGGGGTTGCCTTTTTTCACTGCCGCCCGGCTGGAGGCGTCCGCGTCAAAGACGGGGATGCCCAAGGTGTTCATGTAAGAAGATACTGTGCTTTTCCCGCTGCCGATGCCGCCGGTCAGTCCGATTACGATCATAGTACCACGCTTTCTGTATTACAAAATACCTGAAAAATACATTAGAAAACACTGATGAAATGAACAGGAGTAATAGCAATAGTTTTTTGCGAAGGACATGGAAAAGGCAGGAGCAAACTGTAGGAAACGATTGTGTCATTCCATGAGATGAAATGAGCCGTCGTGGCGAGACTGTCTGAGGGACGCAGTCCCGAGTTTCGAAGCCACAGGCTCATGAGTCCATGGAATAACAATCGTTGACGTGTTTGCGATGCCTTTTCCATGCCTCGCAAAACTATTTTGCAGACGCCCAGTCTTTTCCGTAATTTACATCTGCCAACAGAGGCACGTCCAGCTTAAACGCGTTCTGCATCTCAGTCTGCACCAGGGCCGCGGTGGCTTCCCGCTCCGCCTCTTTCACTTCCAGCACCAGTTCGTCGTGCACCTGCAGCAATACACGGGAAGAGAGGCCCGACTGCTGCAGGGCCGCGTCTACCCGGAGCATGGCCAGCTTCATGATATCCGCTGCCGTACCCTGAATGGGAGTGTTGATGGCCGTGCGCTCCGCAAAGCTGCGAAGGTTAAAGTTGCGGTTGTTGATGTCCGGCAGGTAGCGGCGACGCCCCAGTAGCGTGGACACGTAGCCCTGGCTCCGGGCCAGCGCTTTCATCCGTTCCATGTATTCCTTCACGCCCTGGTACCGCTCCAGGTAATGTTTGATAAACTCCCCTGCCTCCTGCCGGCTGCAGCCCAGCTGTACCGCCAGGCCGAAATCACTGATGCCGTACACGATGCCGAAGTTGACCGCTTTGGCCCGGCGCCGCATCTCCGGGGACACCTGGTCCAGAGGCATACCGAAGACCTCGCTGGCCGTCCGGGCGTGCACATCCTGATTTTCCCGGAAGGACTCCAGCATCAGGGGATCCTGTGCCACATGAGCCAGAATGCGCAGCTCGATCTGGGAGTAATCACAGGACATGAGCCAGTCATAACCGGCGGCGGGAACAAACAGTGCCCGAATCTCCCGGCCGATATCCGTACGGGTGGGGATGTTCTGCAGATTGGGGTCTGTGCTGGACAGGCGCCCCGTCACCGTCACTGTCTGCTGGAAATGGGTATGGATCCGCCCCGTGGTCTGGTTGATCAATGGTTTCAGCCCTTCCAGATAGGTGGACTGGAGTTTGGCCAGCACCCGGTACTGCAAAATGGTTTCTACCAGCGGATGTTTATCCCGCAGTTCTTCCAGCACCTTCACATCGGTGGAATACCCGGTCTTCGTCTTTTTGATCACGGGCAGCCCCAGCTTTTCAAACAAAACTACCCCAAGCTGTTTGGGAGAATTGGGATTGAAGCCCGGATCTCCCGCCTGCTCTCTGGCAAGCTCTTCCAGACCCAGAATCTTTTTTGCCATCTCCCGGCTCATGGCATCCAGTTTTGTTTCGTCCACGCTGACCCCGGCCAGTTCCAATTTTGCCAGTACCCGGGCCAGAGGCAGTTCCATTTCTTTATATAAGCTTGTCAGCTCTTTATCCTGCAGGGCCTGCTTTACCACTTCGGCCACCCGGACCAGGGTATGGCAGTCCGGGGTCCGGTCCTGCCCCAGATAATGCCAGGCCAGGTCTGTCAGCGCATATCCGCTGCGTCCCGGGTCGTCCAGATAGGCTGCCAGGGTAATATCTTCTATTATATTTACGGGTTCCACGTGCTGGCAGAAGCAGGTACGGAATACTTCCTTGCTGCCTGCCGTGCCTTTGGGGTTGGGCGCTTTGCCCAGCCATTGGGTAAACGCAGCCAGGGCCTCCGTCCCGCTGAGCAGATACTCCTGTTCCCCGCACAGCACCCGGGCGCCGGTAAACTGCAGGTCAGGTATCTCGCCGGCAGTTTCCGTCATAAACCAGACCATTTGGGACGGATCCATAGAGGCAGCGGCTTCCTGCCACTGGGCCGCAAAGCCGATTTCTTTTACTTCCGCCGCGGCCACCACTGTGCCAAAAAGGCTGCCCATACCGTCGTCGGCGACAGCAGAAACGCGATTTATATCTGCAGACTGATTTTCCGCCCCGTTGCCGGAAGCTGCCGCTGCAAACAGATTTCCTCCTGCTGTATCCTTCTGTATGTTCCCATTCATTGCAACGGAACTGTCAGAAGAGCTGACATTTCCCCCGGCTGCCGCAGCAGAGGGCACGTCAACACCTTCTGCCACGCCCATGATCTGTCCGAACTGGTTGAAGAAACCCCGGAACTCCAGGTCTGCCAACAGCTGCCGGGCTTTTTCCTCCAACGGTTTCAGGGCATAGGAGTCCAGTTGCAGATCCAGCCCCGGCACTTCCGTATAAATAGTGGCCAGCTCCTTGGAAAGCAGAGCCTGCTCCTTATTGCCTGCCAGCTTTTCCTTCAGGCTTTTGCCTTTTACCTCGTCCACATGCTCCAGCACGTTTTCCACGCTGCCGTATTCCCCAATCAGCTTCAGGGCCGTCTTGGGACCTACCCCGGGCACGCCGGGAATGTTGTCCGAAGTATCGCCCATAAGGCCTTTCAGGTCAATGAGCTGCAGGGGGACCAGCCCCTCGTAATCCTCCGCAAAAGCAGCTTTATCATACAGTTTGATATCGGAAATGCCCTTCTTCGTGTACATGACCCGGGTGCGGTCGTCGATGAGCTGCAACTCGTCCCGGTCCCCGGTAACAATATACACCTCCACCGAAGGATCTGCTTTTTTCGCAAAGGTTCCGATGATATCATCCGCTTCGTAATCATCCAGCTCCAGCGCCGGGATGCCCATGGACTGCAGCACCTCCATGCACAGGGGGAACTGTTCCTTCAGCTCCGGCGGCGTGGGTTTTCGCTGCCCTTTGTAATCCGCATACAGCTTCGTGCGGAAGGTCTTTCGGGATTTATCAAACGCCGCAGCGACCCAGCGGGGTTTCACATCCTGCAACAGCTTGTGGAACATGCGCAAAAATCCGTACACGGCCCCGGTGTGCTGCCCTTTGCGGGTAGTCAGGGGCGGCAGGGCGAAAAAGGCCCGGTGAATCAGGCTGCTTCCGTCAATTACCAAAAATTTATCTGCCATAGCCATCTCCTTAAACAGGTGCTTTTACAAAAAAAAACTATAAATGCTGAATAATTTATTATAACATAATATGAAATAAAAAAATACAGGCAACAGTTTTTACCATTGCCTGTATATAATGAAACTGTCAGTATTTTGCTGTCGGATTTGGGGTGGGCGCAGGTTGCTGCTTTACCGCAGCCGCCGCCGGAGTCGTCGAGGTATCGGCAGGGTCCATTACGCCGCCCTGGGCTTTCATCAGCTGCTCCACCTTGTCACGCAAAATGCGTTTGTCATCTTCCAGCAACGAAATCTGCTCATTGAGCTTGCGCATCCGCCACAGGCTCCGGGTCTTCACCGTAATGCCCCAGGCCAGTCCCAGCAGCAGACCGCAAATAACAGAGAGCAGCACTACCAGCACCAGGTTCAGGCGAAAGCTCCACATGAAAAGCGTCAGGTCCACCATCATCGAGTTCTGGATGGCCAGAATCGCAACCAGTATCGCTACAACTGCACTTATAATAATAAACGGCATAACGGTAACCTCTTTTCTTAATTTACGGAAACGCTGATTAATTCGTCTGCACGCTGACCGGTGCTTTTTGTGACTGACTGCGTCAATGTCCCTCAACGCAGCTACGGCTGCGCTTTCGGACCATTTCCTTGTCAGTCGCAAAAAGCCCTCGGTCATCGCACAAACTCATTTAATCAGCGTCTCCTTAGCTCCTGCCCTTTGGGCAAACTCAGCGGCAACAGCACGGCAGATCTCACAGGCCCTGAAGGGCATCTGCCCGCCAGCCTGTACTGCGTAACAACCGGAAATATCCCTTACATGCACTCTTTAATGGCTTTGGCCATGCGTTTTACGCCTTCCACAATCTTGTCGTCAGGCATGCAGGAATAGTTGACGCGCATGCTGCGGTCGGTCTTGTCATTGGGATAGAACGCGTCGCCGATGACCGCCGCCACCTTCTGCTCGATGCACTTGTCAAACACCTTGCGGGCGCTAACGCCTTCCGGCACCGTCACCCACAGGAACAGGCCGCCGTCGGGACGGGTGAATTCCACCCCTTCCGGGAACTCCTCTTCCATGGTCTTCAGAATCAGGTCACGGCGATGACCGTACAGCTCCACGATCTCCTTCACATGAGCATCCAGATCATAGGTGTCCATGTAGGCGTCGGCCACGCCCTGGTCAAAGTTAGAGGTGTGCAGGTCGGCACTCTGTTTGATCATGACAAACTTTTCAACAATAGCATGAGGACCGGCGATCCAGCCTAAGCGCAGGCCCGGGCAGAAAATCTTGGAGAAGGTGCCCAGGAAAGAAACCAGCCCTTTGGTATCCATGGACTTCAGGGTGGGGAAACTCTCGCCACGATACCGCAGTTCCCCATAAGGATTGTCTTCGAATACCGGCAGGTCATACTTGTTGATGACTTCAATAAATTTCTTGCGGCGTTCCAGGCTCCAGCAGATGCCGGTCGGATTCTGGAAGTCGGGAATTACATAGATGAATTTGCATTTCGGGGTGGAAGCCAGGATCTTGTCCAGTTCTTCCGGAATGATGCCTTCCCCGTCGGTGGGGACTTCCTTAAACACAGGCTGATAGGCATTAAACGCATTCAGCGCGCCCAGATAGGACGGGCTTTCACACAGCACCACGTCACCGGGGTCCAGGAACAGCTTGCCTGCAAAGTCCAGGCACTGCTGGGAACCGGTGGTGATGAGGATGTCGTTCATATCGACCGGGGTGCCGTATTTTTCCGTCATGCGTTTCGCTATTTTTTCCCGCAGGGTGGGACGGCCTTCCGTGGTTGCATACTGCAGCAGCTTCTGGCCTTCTTTTAATACCAGATCATGGGAAACCTGGGCAATCTCTTTTACCGGGAACAGTTCCGGGGCAGGCAGGCCGCCGGCAAAGGAAATAATTTCCGGCCGGGCCGTCAGTTTCAGTAATTCACGGATTTCGGACGCCTTCATCCGATCCATACGCGATGCAAATTTGTATTCCATAGCAGAATCCCCTCTTTCATATTCATATATAAAAAATTTTATCACTTGCAAATGTCAGTGTCAACAAAGCTTCACACTTTTTACTGCAGGACATAAATAAAGCGCCGAAGTTTGTCCCGGAAGGGTTTGCCCCATCGCGAATCTTTTAGGCGGCGATAGCAAGCGCGCTTGCGGGATGCCGCCGTAGAATTCGCGGGGGAAGGAGGGACAACTTCGGCGCTTTTCAGTTGTTAATAGTCAGGGAACGGTTCTTTTAATACATACCGCGGAACTTCATGGCTACCGCCAGGCGTTTCAGGGCTGCGATGTAAGCCGCTACCCGCATGGGCACTTTGTACTCGAGGGTCAGGTCATACACTTCCTTGAAGGCCTTCACCATCATGTCGATCTGGCGGTTCTTTACTTCCTCTTCCGACCAGAAGAAACGGTACAGGTTCTGTACCCATTCAAAATAGGAAACCGTTACGCCGCCGCCGTTGGCCAGAATATCGGGAACCACAAAGATGCCTTTCTTGTCCAGAATCTCGTCAGCTTCCGGAGTGGTAGGTCCGTTGGCGCCTTCGCAGATGATGGTAGCTTTGATCTTTTTCGCGTTGTCTTTGGTAATCTGGTTTTCCATGGCGCAGGGGAACAGCACGTCCACTTTCTGCTCCAGCACCAGTTCCTTGTCAATGGGATCCGCGTCAGGATAGCCCACTACACTGTGACCCTTGCTGGTAGCCGTGTATTCCGCCAGCTTGTAAGGATCGATGCCCTTCTTATTGGCAATGGCGCCATACACGTCGGAAATGGCCACGATCTTCATGCCTTCGTCAAAGGCCAGCTTGGCGGTCCAGCTGCCTACATTGCCGAAGCCCTGTACGGATGCGGTGGCGCCTTTCACTTTCATGCCTTTCACTTTCAGGGCTTCCAGCGCTGCGGTCACCACGCCCCGGCCGGTAGCAGCCGTACGTCCCAGGGAACCGCCTACGGAAATATCCTTGCCGGTGATGAAGCCGGGTTCGTACTGGCCGGTGATCTTGCTGTATTCATCCATCATCCAGCCCATGATCTTGGCATTGGTGTTCATATCCGGAGCCGGAATATCTTTCTTTTCGCCGATGACGCCGGCAATCTTGTCAATGTAACCGCGGGTCAAGGCTTCCAGTTCCCGTTCCGACAGCTTGGTCACATCCACGATGATGCCGCCCTTGCCACCGCCGTAGGGAAGGCCTGCCACTGCGCACTTGCAGGTCATCCAGAAGGCCAGAGTCTTCACTTCATCCATATTGACAGCCGTATGATACCGGACGCCGCCCTTGGCCGGTCCCATAATGGTGCTGTGCTGGCACCGATAGCCCGTAAATACCTGCACCTTGCCGTTATCCATCTTTACCGGAATATGAACTTCCGTGGTCTTTTCCGGTACCGCAATGATAGCAGCCGCGCCCGGGTCCAGTTTCATTGCCTTAATAGCCTTGTTCAGCGGAATCATAGATTGTTCGATCAGTCCCATGATGGTTTCCCCCTTACATAATAAATTTTTTCCTTTATGGATAATACAATGCAGTCTCAACATACTGCACAAATGACCTGTGATATGGTTTTTACTAAATGCCGCAAATCCCATAAATATTGCAACATTTTTCCTGAAAATATTATAACACATTGCATAATAAATGTAAAACGAAACTGTATAAAAAGGGCTTTGGGAAGATTTTCATTTTTGTCAAATACGACCCCATGCCGACCCTATCAGACATGCGGGTTGGCAACAATTTTAAAAAATTTCTTTTTTTACAAAAAAAACATTGTAATCTCAGACTTTTGCATGTATAATGCAAGTACAATAAATTACTAACATTAAATTGGGTCAGCCTGCCCGAAATTTCAATTTCCAAATGGCTTTCCTGCTTTAAGGAAGCGCCGGCACCAGGGGTTTCCGACGCATCGGCAGCTTCCTCAATACTACATAACAGAAATCACGTTCCCTGTGGTTTCTCAGGAAAGGTTGTGATCGCAATGAATGAATTAATCCGTTTGGAAGGGATTACCAAAAAGTTTGGCGAGCATCTTATCATCCCTACGCTGGATCTTACCATCAACGACGGTGAATTTGTAACACTGCTGGGTCCCTCCGGCTGCGGCAAGACCACGCTGCTGCGTATGATCGCCGGTCTGGAAACCCCTACCACCGGCAAAGTGATCCTGGACGGCAAAGATATCACCAAGCTGCCTCCCTATAAACGCAATGTCAACATGGTTTTCCAGAACTATGCGTTGTTTCCGCACATGACCGTGACGGAAAATATTCATTTCGGTTTAAAGATGCAGGGCGTTCCCAATGAAGAAGCCCAGGAACGTATCAACCAGGTGCTGTACCTGACCCAGCTGGAACAGCTGCGGGACCGCTACCCGTCCCAGATGTCCGGCGGGCAGCAGCAGCGTGTTGCCATTGCCCGGGCCCTGGTCAACAGCCCCAAAGTGCTGCTGCTGGACGAACCCCTGGGCGCTTTGGACTATCAGCTGCGGAAAAAACTGCAGCTGGAACTGAAGAATTTACAACGAGGCCTTGGTCTCACCTTCGTCTTTGTAACCCATGACCAGGAAGAAGCCCTCACCATGAGCGACCGCATCGTCATCATGCACGACGGCGTCATCCAGCAGGACGGGGACCCCAACGGCATCTACCATCATCCTAAAAACACTTTTGTGGCCCGCTTCATCGGCGAAAGCAACTTCTTTGATATCGGCAGCGACACGTATGCCCTGCGTCCGGAGAAACTGAACCTGTGTCCGGAAGACGAAGAGAACGCGGACCATCCGGATCCCAAATTCTTCGGCACCGTGGTAGACATCGTCTTCTACGGCACCATCGACAAAGTCTTTATCCGTCTTGACAACACGAACCAGACCGTCATCGCCTACCAGTATTTTGACGACGTACACCGCTGGCAGGCCGACGACCGGGTCGGAATCTGGTGGTATGACCGCGACGGCGTAAAAGTAGAAAAAGAATAAACGGAAGCGCCGACAGATTGAACAGGCACCTCCCGCGCCGCGTAACATCCAATCACGTTGCTGAAACAGAAAGGCGGAGACATGAAAAACGGTAAATTACTGATTGCTCCTTCTATGCTGTGGCTGGGGTTCTTCTTTATCATCCCCATGCTCATCGTTGTTGCCGTGTCCTTTGCCGCCCGTACCCCTTACGGTCAGGTGGTCTTTAACTGGAACATCAACAACTACCTGCGTTTCCTGGAGCCTTTATATCTTTCCATCTTTGCACAGACCCTGATAGTGGCCCTTGTCACTACCGTAGTTACGATTCTCATGGGGTATCCCCTGGCCTATTACATCGCCCAGCTGCCCAAACGCTGGCAGCAGCCGGGCCTGATCCTCTGCATGATCCCCTTCTGGATCAACTTCCTGATCCGCTCGTATGCGTGGGTCATCATTTTGCGGGCCCAGGGCGTGCTGAACACATTTTTAATGAAAGCAGGCTTCATCGAACAGCCCCTGCAGCTTTTATATAATGAAGGCGCCGTAATGCTGGGTATGATCTACTCCCTGCTGCCCTTCATGATCCTTCCTATATATGTATCCATCGAACAGCTGGACCGCCGGCTGCTGGAAGCCGCTTCCGATCTGGGAGCCGCTCCCTTCACCGCCTTCCGGAAGATTACCCTGCCCCTGACCATGTTCCTTGGGCATGTTCGTGGTACCGGACGTAATGGGTGGCGCCAAGTCCGCCCTGGTGGGGAACCTGATCCAGAACCAGTTCCTCTCCGCCCGTGACTGGCCCTTCGGTTCCGCCCTGTCCATCGTACTGGCAGTCCTTTCCCTGCTGCTGATCATCCTCTACTACCGCGCCATCCAGGCGCAGAACGGAGGTGCCGAAAATGCAAAAAACATGGCGTAGCCACTTGCTGTTAGCCTATTCCCTGGCAATTCTGGCATTTCTGTACGTACCGCTGGTCATCCTGGCCATGTACTCCTTCAACGACTCCCGCATCAACGCGGTGTGGACCGGTTTCACCTTCCGTTGGTATGAGCAGCTGTTCAACAACCGACGGGTGTTGGAAGCCCTCATCAACACACTGATCATCGGCTTCGCTTCCACCATCGTCTCCACCACGCTGGGGACCATCGCCGCCATCGCCCTGCACCGGTACAAATACAAAATGCAGAGCGTCATCAACGGCCTGGTTTATCTCCCCATACTGATCCCCGAAATCGTTATGGGCCTGTCCCTGCTGGTGCTGTTCTCCCAGGTGCAGATGCCTTTGGGCAAAGGCTCCCTGATCCTGGCCCATATCACGTTCTGCCTGTCCTTCGTGGTGATCACCGTGGGCGCGCGGCTGGACGGCATGCGCAGCGATTACGAGCAGGCAGCCAGCGATCTGTACGCTACTCCCTGGCAATGCTTCCGCTACATCACCCTGCCCCTCATCATGCCGGGCATCGTAGCCGGAGCCCTCATCGCCTTTACCCTTTCCATCGATGATTTCGTCATCAGCTTCTTCGTGGCGGGTCCCAACTCCACCACGCTGCCGCTGTACATTTACGCCATGGTCAAGCGGGGCATCTCCCCGGAGATCAACGCCCTGTCCACCTTAATGATGGTAGTGGAAATCATCCTGGTGCTGCTGGCGGAATTTCTGCAGCCCAGCCACAAGGTGAAAGCAGAAGATTGATTTTGGCAGCGCAGCCACAGACAGTCAGGGTTACAGCAGTCTGTTTTTCTGCGACGCAGCGCCAGACGAAAACGGAAAATTTTCTGTTGCATTTTTGTTCCTGCTGTGGTATAGTTTAAATCGCTTCCGCAACAGGCGGCGACACAGGTTTTCCCGATTCGCTCCGGCGGCAGCACAAACCTTTTATACCGCGTAATCTGTAAAGTTTATACTCATTTCCAATAAAACATTTTATGAAAAGGAGTTGATACCATTTGAAAAAATTCACTTTAATGCTTTTACTCGTTGTATGCTTTACCCTGGCTCTCACCGGCTGCGGCGGCGGTGATAAGAAGACCGATGCGCCCAAGGACGGCGGCAAGAAAGAACAGCAGGTGCTGAACATCTACAGCTGGGCGGATTATTTTGATCCCCAGGTACTGGCCACTTTTGAAAAAGCCAATAACTGCCGCATTAATTACGACGTGTATTCCAATAACGAAGAACTGCTGGCCAAGATGCAGGCCGGCGGCGCCCAGTTCGACATCATCCAGCCTTCCGATTACATGGTCACCACCATGATCCATCTGGACATGCTGGAGAAGCTGGACCACAGCAAACTGCCCAATGTGCAGGCCAACCTGATCGAAAGCCTGAAACACCCGGCCTATGACCCGAAGCAGGAATATGCCATTCCCTATGTTTGGGGCATCACCGGCATCGCCTACAACAAAAAATATGTGAAAGACCCCATCACCAGCTGGGCTGACCTGTGGAAACCCGAATACAAGGGCCACATCATCCTGCTGAACGACAACCGGGAAGTATTCAGCCTGGCTCTGAAGAAACTGGGAAAATCCAACAACAGCACGGATGCAAAAGAAGTGGAAGCGGCTTTCAACGACCTGAAGAAGCTGAACACCAACGTGCTGGCGTATGATACGGAAAACAACAAGCAGAAGATGATTGCCGAGGAAGCCTGGATCGCCCAGATGTGGAGCGGCGATGCGTCTTTCTGCAACTTCGACAACCCCGATATCCAGTTCTGCGTACCCAAGGAAGGTACCCTGATCTGGGCCGACAACATGGCCATCCCCAAAGGGGCCAAGAACAAGGAACTGGCCATGAAGTTCCTGAATTACATCTATGATCCCCAGGTAAGCGCACAGAACTTCAACTACATCCGGGTGCCTAACGCCAATGCCAAGGCGATCCCGCTGCAGAAGAAGGAAGTGGTGGAAAGCCCGATCCTGAAGGCGGCTAACAGCCAGGCTGACAAGGGCGAATGGCTCCATGATATCGGGAACGCGATCACCATGTATGATAAGTTCTGGACGGAACTGAAGACTGGGAAGTAGGTTTTAAAATAAAAGCTCTGGCGGAAGCCGGAGCTTTTTTATATGTATATGTTCCGGAAAAGACTCGCAAACACGGAAACGATTAACTATAGGAAAGGATTGCGAAATTTTATGAGATGAAATGAGCCGTGATGGCGAGACTGTCTGAGGGCGAAGCCCGAGTTTCGAAGCCACAGACTCATGAATCCATAAAATAGCAATCCTTTCCGTGTTTTAGAGTCTTTTCCAAAACCTAATATATATTTTATAATAAATAGAAATAGCGCCGAACCATATCCCTTAACGGGACAGGTCCGGCGCATATTTGTTTGAGGTAAGGAAGACAGGCTTATTTCCCAGTCTTCAGTTCCGTCCAGCAACGGTCATACAGCTCAATGGCGTCGCCTACGTCATCTGTCCATTCGGAGTTGCCGATGTAGTCACGAGCCGTCTGCAGGATAGGATCGTTTTTGAACTCTTCCGTGTGGTACGGAGCCGCTGCAAGGTTGGGGTCGTTGTAGCCGATATACTCGTAATTTTTGGCACTGACTTTTGGCTCATACAGGTAATTGATGAACTGCTGGGCCAGTTCTTTGTTTTTGGCGCCTTTGGGAATGGCGAAACAGTCGGCCCAGATGCCGGTGCCTTCCTTAGGAACGACAAATCCGATATTGGAATTTTCCTTATTGCTGAAGTAAGCGTCGCCGCTCCACATAGTGCCGATCCAGGCTTCTTCCGCGATAAATTTCTGCTTGATGGTATCCGTGTCGTAAGCCAGAATGTTGGGAGCCAGCGCCTTCAGGTCTTTCATGCAGACCGCCAGATGGTTCTTGTCAACACTGTTTAAGGGATACCCGTTCATCTTCATGGCAAAACTGATGACTTCCCGCACGTCGTTCAGCAGAACCACGCGGCCCTTGTAAGCCGGGTTCCACAGGTCTCTCCAGGAAGTGGGAGGCGTTTTAACAAACTTTTTATTATAAGCAATGCCGGTAATGCCCCAGGAATACACTACAGAATGGTTTCCGGTGGGGTCGTAAGCCGGCGCCTGCAGATCTTTGATCAAATGCTTGGTATTGGGCATCTTGCTCAGGTCCATTTCTTCCAGCAGCTTGAGCTTCAGCATGGTGGTTACCATGTAATCACTGGGCTGGATCACGTCGTAACGTGCGCCGCCGGCCTGAATCTTGGCCAGGAGTTCTTCGTTGTTGGCGAATACGTCATAATTAATCTTGCAATTATATTTCTTTTCAAAATCTGCAAGAACCTCGGGGTCAAAATTGTCAGCCCAGCTAAACAGATTCAGAATCTGTTTCCCATCTGCGGTCTTTGCGGGTTCCGCCTTCTTCTGGGGCTCCGCAGGCTTTTCCGTCTTCTTTTCCGGACCGCCGCAGGCAGTCAGCACAAGTACTAACGAACAGAACAACAGAACAAGAATTTTTTTCATTTTATAAAAACTCCTCCTTTTCTCCATACTGGCAGCCGGACCAGCACCACCAGTAAGCCAGTGTAAAAACCTCACTTAAGATATTATAACATAAAAGTCGTATCTTTGCATAGATTTTCTTGTGGGGGAGAATCGTTATAAAATCGTTCCGGAAAAGACAGAAGCAAACCATAGGAAACGATTGCGAAATTTTATGAGATGAAATGAGCCGTAGTGGCGAGAGTGTCTGAGGGCAAAGCCCGAGTTTCGAAGCCACAGGCTCATGAATCCATAAAATAGCAATCATTTCCGTGTTTGCGAGTCTTTTCCGGAACAATTAATTATATTTATATTCATTCCTCTTCATCCGGATCACTGACGTACAAATCCTTGGACACCGCTGTGCCCAACAGATCCTGCTGACGCTGGAGGGCCATATCGCTGCCGGTCTTCAGGGCCCGGAAGATGCCGGACACCATCATGATCCCCAGGGCGATGGCGCAGGAGTCCACGGCAGCTCCCAACAACACTTCACTGCCGTAGCTTACATAGTCCTGCAAAATATAATTCATGCCTTTGTACATGCCCAGCCCGGGCACCAGGGGGATGATAGCCGGAATCTCAAAGACCGTTACGGGTTCCTTCCAGATGCGGGCAAAAATTTCACTGAACAGGGCGATCAGCACCGTGGCCAGAAAGTTGGCGGAGAAAGAATGCACGGAAAAGAGTTCTTTCATGCCGATAAAGGCCAGCCAGCCCAGGCCGCCGATGAGCCCGCTGCGCCACAAGATCCGCTTCGGTCCCTGGAACAGGACCCCGAAGGCCACCGTAGCAAAAAACGCAAAGACAAAAGCCTGCAGATAGTGCATCATCATGGCAAGCCTCCCCAGGTCCAGGCCTTCAGTGCAAATACCAGTCCAATGGCTATGGAGAGGGCAAAGAGAGCGGCTTCCGCGATACGGCTGTTGCCGCTTAACAGGTCACCCGCCATATAATCCCGCACCCCGTTGGTAAAAGCCAACCCCGGCAGAAAGGGCATCAGGGCGCCAACAATGATGTTTTCCATGGTACAGTAGGGACTCAGACAACAGGTCTGGGCTACGATGCCGATGGCAAAACCTGCCAGAAAGTTTTCCCAGAAAGGCGTAGGATGAAAGTTGTTCACCATCTTCAGCAGGGTCATGGCGATGAAGCCGGTCAGAAACGCTGCCACAAAATTATAGATGCTGGCGGAACCCAGCAGCATGGCAAAGCAGGCGCTGCCTAGCCCGGAAGCCACGCAGACCACCCTGTTGCCGTAGGGATGCGACTTGGACAGCTTGTCCTGAAGCCAGCGTTTGGCTTCCACATACCCCATCTTCCAGCAGCGGAAATTATAGGAAAGCTGATTCACATCCATAATCAGCCCCAGATCCGTGGAACGCCAGCGCACGCGAAAGACACGGCTTTTGCCCCGGGGGCTTTCGTCACCTAAAATAATTATGGTAGGCGTGCAGAACACATTCAGGTCGTAGTATCCGTAACTGCGGCAGAAGCGCATCATGGTATCTTCCACCCGGCTGGTTTCGGCGCCGCTTTTCAGCAATATCTTGCCCATGTCCATGGCCAGGTCCATCACCTGATTTTTGGTCATGGGCGGCAGGTCCGGAAGAGGGGCGGACTGGGTAACTTTATTCAGTTCTGTACCGCTTTCAGTTTTTTGGTCTGACATAAAAACTCCTGTATTTCATTTACTTCCCAAACAAATCCGCTATGGCCGCCTTAAACCGGTTCGCCCCGCCCATGGAGGGATGCGGCACGCAGCGGCAGGGCACGCCGAATTTTTGCAACGTGCCGGCAGATTTCTGCCCGATGGCTACCACCTGCGCGTTGGGCAAAAGTTCCAGCAACTGTTTGGCATACACGATTCCTACATTTAATTCGTTGCCGTCCGGAGTGCGATTGCTTAACAGCCCCTCTTCTTTATGGGGATGAAAGGGAAAAATATTCCACAGTACGGCGTCAAAGGTTCCCAGATGATGACGGTGCAGACTGCCCCACATGACGGTAGCCGTGGGTTCGTTGAAGCCCATCGTTTTCTGCGTTCCCTTCAGCAAAGGGGAATCCGGATTGCTGGTGCGCTGATAGTTCCACTCACCCAGCACTTCTTCAGGCCGCACTTCCGGGTGATGCCCCAACAGGATGCGCTCGCTGGTCATGGCCATGCCGGAGAAACGCCCTCCCTGATAGCCCAAACCTTCCGCAATAAACAGGTAATGCGCGTTTAGCCGCAGTTCCAGATAACGCTGCAAATTAAGATAACGGATCTCCGGCGCCGACGGCCCGATATCCAGCCCCGGTTCGTATTCCCGCCAGGGGTTGAAGACCCGGGGGGCACGGTAGGTATGCAGATGTTTCATGAAAGTAACTGTGTCCATAGTAGTCCTTTCCATTCTCGTGAATCCATATGTGCCGGCACACTTCTTTTATCAAATTATACATAATTCCTATGAAAAAGCAAGAAGAATTATCTGCCACAGTAAAGTCACATTTACCTGCTATAATAAATAATAATAAATATAATTTAAGCCAAAACTATCTCTTACGTTTGAAAGGAGGCTGCCATGAAAAAAGTGCTTGCTGCCGCGGCAGCACTGATGATAATTTGCAGTTCCGGATCTGTCTTCGCCGCTTTGCCGCCCGGTGTGTTTACCAGCCAACGTCCGCCGGCTCATATTGCCTCTTCCCATCGAGTGCATGTTAATCCGTCTCACCGGATGCACACACCTACCGGAAACCGGGTACGGATGACACCAACCCACGGACAAAACGGCCCTGTAGGCGGGCGAATGGCCTCTATCCACCACGGGCACCATCATGGCGGACCACGTCATGACCGCGTCTATGTACGTCCGTCCCTGCCGCCCCACCGCTATCACCGGCCGGTACCTCCGCCACGCTGGCGGTATGCCGGTTATTACAGAGGTCGCTACTGGCGGCCGTACGGAGGTTACATCGTTGCGTACCCCGTAGGCTATTACTACGGATATCCCTATTACGGAAGATGGGGCTATTATGCGCGTCCGGGCATACGAATCAGCGTAAGACTTTAACTATAGTTGATAGTATCCTTTTACTACATTCCCAGTTTTGCCACAAGCGCAGACGGTTGAAAATTATATCTTTCAGGCAGCTTGGCGGCCTTATCGCTGACCACAATGCTGCTCAGTAAGTAAATCCTCTTTCACCATGCCGCAACACAAAAGAGTAGTCGGGTTTTCCCGACTACTCTTTTATAATTATACAAATAGTCTCATATTATCCGGATAATCTTATCCTTAGCTTTGAATCCGCAAGCGAATAGGTCCATGGCATTTCGGTTACCTGTTCACCTTGTCTTTTGCAGCTACAATGACTCTTATTACGGGTTATAAACTTGTTAGCGAACCGACCCTGCTTTACGCTAAATTATCTGCGTTTTCAGCCGGTGCTGCTAACTGCATTCCTTCCGGACACTTCTCCTTCGCCACACTCAGCATCAGCTTCAAGCGGTTAAGCTGATTCACTTCAGACGCCCCCGCATCGCAATCCATCGCAACGAGATTGGCGTCCTCATACGTGCGCCGAATCTCCCGGAACACACCCTTGCCTAAAATATGATTGGGCAGACACGCCCAGGGCTGCAGACATACCACGTTCCGCACGCCCTCTTCCATCAGCTTCGTCATCTCACCCGGCAGCAGCCAGCCCTCCCCGGCCATATTGCCCAGGGACACGTGCTGCGCCGCCAGCTCCGCCACCTTGTAAATGGAAACCGGCGCCGTAAAATGCTTTGACTTCGCCAATGCTTTCCGCATAGGGCTCATAAAGAAATCCGCCACCTTGATGAACATCTGGGCGCCCACCTTGTTCAGCCAGCTGCCGTCCAGAATATCGTGGCGCGTAATGCCGTCAAAGGCCATATACAATAGGAAGTTTGCCAGCTCCGGCATCACCACTTCCGCACCCTCCCGGGCCAGCACCTCTTCCAGGTGATTGTTGGCCACCGGGTGGTACTCTACTAAAATTTCCCCTACCACGCCCACCTTGGGCTTCCACAGATTGGGAATCAGGGGAATAGCGTCAAACTCCTGCACCAGCTCCTGAATGGTCTGCCGGTACTTCAGGAAATTGCCGTGATCCAGCTCCTCTTTCACCTTCGCCATCCACTTGGCAAACAGCTTGTCCGTGGAACCGGGGATCAGCTCGTAAGGCCGCATCCGGTTGGTGACGTTTTGCAGCAGGTCCCCGTACACCACTGCCTTGGCCACATCCTTGAAGCCCGAAGCGTTGAGACGGAAAGCGTCCTGCTCCAGCCCCCAGCAGGCAAAGGCCGGCACCTGGGGGAAGCCCGCGTTCCGCAGGGCGCGACGCATCAGGTTCAGGTAGTTGGTAGCCCGGCAGGCGCCGCAGGTCTGGAACAGCACGATGCTGGTGTTGTCCGGGTCGTACTTGCCGCTTTTCAGGGCCTGCAGCATCTGGCCGATGACCACAATGGCCGGGTAACACATGTCGTTCTGCACATACTGCAGCCCCAGGTTGATGGAATCTTCCTTGGGGGTTTCCGGAATGACCACCTGATAGCCGTACCGGTTCAATACGTGGCTGATGAGGTTGAAATGGATGGGCGCCATCTGGGGCGCTAAAATCGTATGGGTCCCCTTGCAATCGTGGGTAAAGTGCGGGCGCTCCGGCGTGATGATGGGCTGGTAGCCGGGCACGTGCCTCCGGCTGAGCACCGCCAATAAGGAACGCAGCCTTATGCGTGCCGCGCCTAAGTTGCTGACTTCATCTAACTTGATCATGGTGTACAGGCGCTGATGCCCTTCCATGATCTCCCGCACCTGGTTGGTGGTGATAGCGTCCAGCCCGCAGCCGAAGGAGCTGAGCTGGATCAGGTTGATTTCAGGATGGGCCGCCGCAAAGCTGGCCGCATGATACAGCCGGGCATGATAGCTCCACTGGTTCACAATGCTGAGCTCATCTTTGGGCGTATCCATGTGGTACACGGAATCTTCCGACACGATGGCCAGGTTGTAGGATTGGATCATCTCCGGGATACCGTGGTTGATCTCCGGATCGATGTGGTAGGGCCGGCCTACCAGCAGGATCACGGGGAGATTTTTCTCTTTGGCAGTCTGCAGGATTTCTTTGCCTTTGTTGCGCACGTCTTCCCGGTACTGCTCCAATTCTTTGTAGCCTGCGTCCATGGCCGCTTTTAATTCTTTGGAGGTGATGCCGTCGCTCTGAAAGAATTCCACTTCCGTGAGACGCTGCAGCATCTTTTTCGGATTGTTGATGGGCAGGAAGGGTTCGATGAACTCGATGTTCTCATTCCGCAGCACATCCATGTTGTTGCGGATGTTTTCCGCGTAGGAAGCCACCACCGGGCAGTTGTAGTGGTTGCCGGTGTGGTTCACGTCGTCTTCCATATTGTAGGGCATGCAGGGGTAGAAGATGCGCTTGACGCCTTTTTCCACCAGGTCCATCACATGGCCGTGCACCAGCTTGGCCGGATAGCACAGGGAATCCGAGGGGATGGTAGACATGCCTTTGTAGTAGATCATGGGGTTGGACTTGCCGCTGAGTACGATGTCGTAGCCCAGTTTGCCGAAGAAGGCTGCCCAGAAGGGGAAGTCTTCGTACATGTTGAGGACACGGGGGATGCCGATGACGCCCCGGGGGGCGTTGGGACGGCGTGCCACGTTGGCAGCAGCTGTGCGCTTGCTGTTGGAGGCGCCGGTTTGCGCGGTGGCGCCGGAGGCAGCTGTGCGTTTGCTGCCGGACGGACCGGTTTGGGCTGTGGCGTTAGAGGCAGCCGGATCCGTTACGTTTGGATAATGAAACAGGCGCTGGTATTTGTATTCATAGATATTAGGCGCCTTGTTGGTATTTTTGGGTTTGCCTTCTCCCCGTTCGCAGCGGTTGCCGGTAAAGTAACGGCCCCCGTCGGGGAAGGTCTGCATGGTCACCAGACAGTGGTTGCCGCAGCCGTTGCAGCGGTAGGATTTGGTGGTGACAGTAAAGTTGGCCAGCTGTTCCGGGCCGAGAAGGGTGGAATGTCTGCGGGTCCCTGCCGGTGCTGCTGTAGCAGATGCGGAAGCCTGAGCCGCTTTTGTGTTGGTTGCTGTTGTTGTAGAAGAGACGGAAGCTTGGGTAGCTGCTGTGTTGGTCGCTGCTTCCGCGGCTTCGCTTTCCGTTTTCTCCAGGGAAAGGATAGCCGCCCCGTAGGCGCCCATGAGGCCGGCGATATCCGGACGGATGACATCCTTCCCTAACAGTTTTTCCATGTTCCGGAGCACGGCATTATTATAGAAGGTGCCGCCCTGGACCACGATGTGGTCCCCCAGTTCGCTGACGTCTTTCAGCTGCATGACTTTGAAGAGGGCATTTTTAATGACCGAGAGGCCGATGCCGGCGGAAATATCCGCCAGGGGCGCTCCTTCTTTCTGGGCCTGCTTCACCCGGGAATTCATGAACACGGTGCAGCGGGTGCCCAGATCCACGGGGGTTTTGCTGTCCATGGCCTTGTCCGCGAACTCCGCGGCGCTCATACCCAGGCCCTGGGCAAAGTTTTCGATAAACGAACCGCAGCCCGCCGAGCAGGCTTCGTTCAGGGTAATTTTGCCGATGTTTCCGTTGCTGATCTGGAAGCATTTCATGTCCTGCCCGCCGATGTCCAGCACGCAGGTGACTTCGGGGCAGAACTCGTAGGCGGCCCGGTAGTGAGCAAAGGTTTCCACTTCCCCTTCGTCTGCGTGAAGGGCTGCCTTGACGATGTTTTCCCCGTAGCCCGTGGTGAGGCAGCCTGCGATCCAGGCTGTTTTGGGCATGGCTTTATACAGGCCTGTCAGCTCTTTGATGACGATCTTCAGAGGTGAGCCCTGGTTGCTGCCGTAATCGGTGTATAAAATTTCTTTTTCGCTGCCGATGGCCACGATTTTAGTGGTGGTGGAACCGGCGTCGATGCCTACGTAAACCGGGCCTGCGTAGGTGGCCAGGTCCCCGCGTTTTACTTTGTCCTTGTTGTGACGTGCAATAAAGGCGTCGTATTCCTCGCTGCTGCGGAACAGGGCCAGCCGTTCGTCCCGGGCGATGCCGTGACCGGCTTCCGCTTTGTCCAGGTTAGCAGTGAGGTCTTTGAACTCCAGCTCTTTGGTCTCTTCGGAAAGGGCTGCGCCCACGGCCACGAAGTAGGCTCCGTCTTCCACGTTCACCACGTGTTCCGGATCCATCTTCAGGGTCTCGATAAAACGTTTTTTCAGCTCCGGCAGGAAATAGAGGGGCCCGCCTAAAAAGGCCACGTTGCCGGTGATCTCCCGGCCCTGGGCCAGGTTGCCGATGGTCTGGTTCACCACCGCCTGGAAAATGGATTTGGCGATGTCTTCTTTGGAGGCCCCGTCGTTCATGAGGGCCTGGATGTCCGTTTTGGCGAATACGCCGCAGCGGGAGGCTATGGTGTAGATGCGCCGGGCGTTGGCGGCCAGGTCGTTGAGGCCTTTGGCGTCGGTGTTCAGAAGGGCCGCCATGTGGTCGATGAAGGCGCCGGTACCGCCTGCGCAGACACCGTTCATGCGTTCTTCCGGCGCGCTGCCGAAGTACATGATCTTGGCGTCTTCGCCCCCCAGTTCCACCATGGTGTCAGTCTGGGGGATGAGTTTTTTCACCGCCGTGGCCGCCGCGATGACTTCCTGCACGAAGGGCAGCTGCAGCCGCTGGGCGATGCCCATGCCCGCCGAGCCGGTAAGGGCGAAGCGGAAACGGGAGGGTCCCACCACGTCTTGCAGCGCGGTGAGGTTGGTTACTAACGCGGTGGGGATATCGGAGAAGTGGCGGGCGTAATGTTTGTAAACAATATGTTCTTCCGCATCTAATACCACAACTTTGATGGTCGTGGAGCCGATATCGATCCCCACTTTGTAGGACGCAGAACCCTCCGCCGGCACAGCGCTGCGTTTCCGCCCGGCTGCGTCGGCCGTGATCTGCGATTTGAAATTGTTCGTCATGGGAGCACCTCGATATATATAATAAAGACAGCCCGCAACCCGATGATAGTTGCGTTGTCCAATTCCGAAACTTTGACAGTTTCCGCCTGATGAGAGCTTCTTCTGCGTTTTCGGAATGCATATAGGCAGGAGAGCAGCCAGATGAGAGCGTTTCTCCCTTTCGGTGAACAGAGTCAGCGAATGGAACCAACACCTATTCAACTTTATATTATATACTATTTTCTCAGAAAAGCCATACTCTTTTCCTAATTAATTAAGAAATTTTTTCCGGGATTTTAGGAATTTGCATGGATGAGGATAAAAAGCGCTGCAAAAAAGCATTGTGTTATGCGAGGATAAAAAATGAATAAATTTTTAAAAAAAATTAGCACTCAACTCTTGACAGTGCTAACAAAGTGTGGTATAGTATGTGTAGAAACAAGGAAAGGACTATTGAGGACGAGGTCGCAAGGCTTCTTCCCATGATTTTTAACCGGAAACGATTGGCCGCGAGGCCTTTTATTTAAGGGTTAAAAGTCAAAAAGTCAGTAGTTGGATCTGTTGTTTCCAAACCTTATCAAAAATTTTAATTATGATATCGCGGTTGCGGCGCGAAGCCACATCCGCAGCGAATGGAGGAATGAGTTATGATGTTACCGAGCATTTTTGGCGAAAATTTATTTGATGAGTGGATGAATGACAGTGGCCTGATGAACCCCAATTTCTTTGGCAAGGGGCATTCCCCATTGTATGGCAAGCATGCGTCCAACATTATGAAGACGGATATCCGGGAGAACAAGGACAGCTATGATGTGATCGTGGATCTGCCGGGCTTCAAGAAGGACGGGATCCAGGTACAGCTGGAGGATGGGTATATGACCATCACCGCCGCCAAGTCACTGGACAAGGATGAAAAGGATGAGGAAGGCAAGTACATCCGTCAGGAACGGTACATCGGTACCTGCTCCCGCAGCTTCTATGTAGGGCCGGCCGTTACGGTGGAGGACATTAAGGCGAAGTTTGAGGACGGCACCCTGCGGCTGAACATCCCCAAGAAGGATCCGAAGGCTGTGGAGGGCAAGAAGTACATTGCGATTGAAGGGTAATTGTTGACAATTACCCTTCCGGATGCTAAAATACAAATAGAAGAGGCGCCACCGATGAACGGTTGGCTCTAGTAAACTACTTAAAAGTAGCCGCTACCTTTGCCACGGGGCGGCTACTTTTTTTGTGTCTTGATTACTTCCAACAGCAATGGTATGATGATTGCAAGAACCATCAATACAATGCTCAAGAGTTCAAAATCACTCATAAGTTGTCCCCCCTTTCTGCAAAAATCTTTTTAGGATTCTGCGTAATCGGAGGGTCCAGACCCTCCGAAGAAGGCCAACCGTCCACCGTTTATGGTGACACCCTGATATGTATTGGACACTTGTTCGCAATAAAACGCAAGTGTTTTGTTAAAATATTATTGCGGCTGCCTGCCTAATAGTGCTAAACCTATGAGCCGGTATTTTTTTGCCAGTTTGTGAATTACCATACCTGCCAACAGCGAAGTCACTAATACTAAAATGTAAAATACCAACACCGGTATTTGCGCAATGGAAAAGCCCAGCATTTGGAACCACTGCAGCCAGTAGTACAGGAACAGAGGATGGATCAGGTAAATAATCATAGAGTATTCGGAGAGCACATCCAAAAACGAACGTCTGCTCTCTGATTTTTTTTCTGCCAAATCGGCCCCTTCTTCATCAACACGATCTTCCAGCTTCTCCAGCGCAGCGCTGAAGAATAACAGCCAGCATACGGTGTAGAGAAGACCTTCCGGGGTGAGCTGGGTCATGAATTTGGCGGGGATGTCTTCCAACGGGATGCCTGCCAGCACATACTGTTTAAATTTCCAAACCAGCACGGCACAGGAAAGCAGAAAAACGCCCAGGCTGGAGGTAAAATGATATTGCAGCCAGCTGCGAATCTTTTTTTCATGAATAGCGCAGACGCCGCCCAACACAAAAATGAAACCGTAAAACAGGGGCTGGTAGTTCATGCGTTCGTTCAAAAGACGAATGATCATGGCGTGGCCCTGGGTCCAGGGAGGATAATTCCAATAGGTGGCGCTCCATTGGTACAGTAAAATCTGCAGAGCTGCCAAAACAGAAAGTGAAGCAGCAATCCCTGCAGCGGATTTTTCACTGATCCACCTGACCAGCCAGCGCCAGAACGGCATGGAAAAATAAAAATACAGCAAGATCACCATAAAGTAAATATGGTAACATCCTTCGCCCAGCAAAAACTTCACGACGAGTACGGAAACGGAAAAGCTCCGGTCCGGGCGATACATGTCCTCCCACTGCCACATGGCAATGTAAAAGAATGACCAGACGAAGTAAGGCAGGCCTACCGTGATCAGATGTTTCTTTATAAAATTGAAATAATGAAACGGCCTGTGCAGCGCGTCATTACAGAACAGCCCGAAACCCGAAATGAAAAAGAAGCTGGGGACGGCAAAGCGGGTGAAGACCTGAAACAGGAGAAACAGGTCCAGGCGCGGCGTGGAGGAGGCAAACACAAAAGGCCCGATGTGGATGCCGAGTACTCCCAGCATGGCCAGTGCCCGCAAGCGGTCTACCACGATGTTACGGTTTGACATAGAATACCTCGGAAATATTTTTGTTAACATCATACCATTGCTGTTGGAAGTAATCAAGACACAAAAAAAGTAGCCGCCCCGTGGCAAAGGTAGCGGCTGCTTTTTGTAAAGTAACTAAAACTTAAGGCCAACCGTTCATTGGTGGCGACTCTTCTATTCGCATTTTAGCATCAGTAAAAATAGTTGTCAAACAAAAAGCGCCCCCATAGCAAAGAGTTTAAAATTTGCCTTCTGTCAGCAGCCGGGGCGGAGACGACTGAATAAGCGCAGCGTGCACCCGCAGGGCGCGAGGCAACTGTAAAGGAAAAAAACTTTCTAACAGTCAGACTTACCTGACGAAAACCGCAGTCAACGACATCAGTGCAGGCGCCTCACGTTAGCGGAGCGCTATGAAGGCGTCCCCGCCACGGCTGCTGCATCATAAAATACGAAAAACCCCGCTCCATAACAGAACGGGGCTTTGCACTTCCAAAATCTTACGCTTCTTTAGCTTCCAGGGGCTCAACGCTGATAATGCGTTCGGTACGGCCATGACGACCAAAACGAACCACACCTGCGATCTTGGCATAGATGGTGTAATCACGGCCCATGCCAACATTCTTGCCCACATGGAAACGGGTACCATGCTGGCGCACGATGATGCTGCCGGCGGTTACAACCTTACCGTCGTGTGCTTTGGTTCCCAGACGCTGGGAGTTGGAGTCACGACCGTTGTGGGAAGAACCGGTACCTTTTTTATGTGCATGTAACTGCAGAATAAGTTTAAACATTCATTTCACCTCCATGTTCGCGAATGTTACCTGCAGCACGCCTTTTTTCTGATCCACCTGATAGTCCACGGGATACTTCAGTTGCTGTTCCAAACCTACAAGAGCCATCTGCGTTGCCGCGGAGACCCAGGCGCATAGGATGCTTTCCCCGGCCGGGGCGTCACCCGCGTGGCCCTGAGACCGGAAACCTGTGATTTCTCCTTTATGGTTCCTGTATAAATCGATGGTAATCATACATTAAGCCTGAATGCCGCTGATTTTTACAGCAGTGAACGGCTGACGATGACCAGCGCGTTTGCGATAGTTAACTTTGGCTCTGTATTTGAAGACCAAAATCTTTTCGCCTTTGCCCTGCTCTTCTACGGTAGCGGTAACTTTAGCGCCGTCGATGAACGGTTTGCCTACGGTTACTTCGCCATCGTTTACGATAGCCAGAACTTCATCAAATACGACTTCAGCACCTTTTTCCGCGTCCAGCTTTTCTACGTTCAGAACGTCGCCTTCTGCTACTTTGTACTGTTTGCCGCCGGTTTTGATAATTGCGTACATGCATTGCACCTCCCTCTTCATGGACTCGCCAATTACGGTACGCCACGTGTTTCGCATCGCGCCGTGGCGGTTTACGGGACCTTCTTGCGCGGTTGGGGCCGGACAGAATCGTCCAGACTGAGATATAATATCATAAAGCAACGGGGATGTCAACACCTTTATGTACCAGCTGAAATCATCTGAATACGCGGAGCGCTATGAAGATACTCCCTGCCGGTTAATTAAATATAGTAATTTCCCTGAACCTCTGCTATAATGGTACATAACAATATAAATTGAACCAACCCAACGCGCAGGAGGCTCTCATGAAAAATATTGAACCAAAAATTAAAAAGCTTACCACAGATATATTGAAGGACTATGGTCAGGGGCGTACCATCGATAAGATGAATGCTTTCACCAGCCCCGACATGGACGTGGTGGTTGATATTCTGGACAAGCTGCAGAAGATTTTGTTTCCCGGATACTACCGCAATAAGAATTATCATTTTTATACGGCGGAGAATAATTTGCAGACCCTCATCGAGGATGTGCTGTTCAACCTGACCAAGCAGATTTCCATGTACCTGCGTTACCTGCCAGAATTCAGCGGCGCCGATTACCATACCAGTATGGACAGGGCCCAGGAAATAGCCATGGAGTTCCTGTCCCGCATACCCAAAATCCGGGACCTGGTGGAAACTTCCGTGCAGGCGGAATTCGACGGGGACCCGGCAGCCACAAATAAAGATGAGATTATTTTCTGCTACCCGGGCATGTACGCCATCATGGTATTCCGGCTGGCACACGAGTTCTACGATTTAGGGGTGCCCATGCTGCCCCGCATCATGTCGGAATACGCACACAGCAAGACCGGCATCGACATCCATCCCGGCGCCACGATTGGTCGGTACTTCTTTATTGACCACGGCACCGGCATCGTAGTGGGCGAGACCACCATCATCGGCGACAACGTGAAGATTTACCAGGGCGTTACCATCGGCGCGCTGTCAACCCGTGGCGGGCAGAACCTGCGCAGCAAAAAGCGCCACCCCACCATCGAGGACAACGTTACGATTTACTCCGGTGCTTCTATTTTGGGCGGTGAAACCGTGATTGGTCACGATTCTGTCATCGGCGGCAACACTTTTATTACCATGTCCGTGCCTCCCGGATCCAACGTGAGCATCAAGAGCCAGGAGCTGCACATCAGTAGCAAGGGCAGACCGGACGCGGAAGCCAAGGATCTGGATCAGAGCACAACCTGGTTTTACACGATTTAGTTTGTAAAATGCGATGTAAATATAAAAAAGCAGGCCATCAGCCTGCTTTTTTTATGTTAATTATATGGCGGAGAGGGTGGGATTCGAACCCACGGAGGCTTGCACCTCGCTGGTTTTCAAGACCAGAGCCTTAAACCACTCGACCACCTCTCCGAAAGTACAATATGGATTATAATAAAAAAATTAGTTTCTGTCAACAGCCGGACTGGTAACGCCTTCATAGCGCTGCGCTAACGCAGTCGCTCTGGGGGCATCCCGCCTCCCACTTCCTCACTGCGCCCGCTCGGCAAGCCTCGCGTTGCTCGCTCGTCAAACTGGGAACCCTTCCGGGATGCCCCCATCGCTCAACATTATTAAATGACACTTTCCTCGCGCCCTGCGGGTGCACGCTCCGCTTATTCAGTCGCCCCCGGTCCGGCTGTCAAAGAAAATCATAACCTGTTGTCTACTTCTTTCAGCACCTTTGCCTGCAGCGCCTCACCTTCAGAAAGATGACCCGCAAGCATTCGTTCCGCTTCGTCACGCACAGCCGCATCCTTCACTCCGCCCAGGTTAATGCGCACATTATAAGCCGCCACCTGCTGACAGGCCCGGGCCAGCAACGCCGAAGCCGAACCGTCCGTCACCATCATCGGGTTCCCTTCCGTCACAGTAATATAAGCCAGCTTCATGATGCGGACACAGGCGCCCGTTACTTTCAGGGACGCCACAACCGCCGTCTTGCTGGCTTCTTCAATGGCCTTTGCCCGCTGCGCAGCTTCTTCTTCCGTATCCTTAGGCAGTTTATAAGCCTGCAGCACCAGAGAATACATATCCGCGTCTTCCTGGGCCATGGCCAGCATTTCTTCCTGCAACAGTTTTGTGGCAGTAATAATTTGCTGCATCTTGTCTTCCACGGCAGCGTATTTTTTCTTGCCCGCCGTCATGCGGGCCGACATCCCGGCCAGCGCTGCCGCCATAGACCCGCAGATGGCCGCGGCGCTGCCGCCTCCCGGCATGGGTTTGGTTGAGTTAAGGTCCTTTACAAAGGCTTCTATCTGTTGTTTAGAAAAATCCGTTGCCATACATTCTCTCCTTCTGCCATTACCGCCCGAACCTGTTACACCCGTTTTCCGGTAATGGTCAGTTCCTTTCCTGTATCTGTCTCATCCTGCTGCAGGAAACGCCGTACCTGCACCACGGCAGCGTAACCGTCCAGTGGCTCCGGCGGCGTCTGCAGTCCCAGCGGGATCAGCCTGCGCCAGCCCTGGGGCGGAAACAGCTCCCAGTACAGTACCCTGGCTTCTTCCGTAGAGTATTTTTCATCTACCACATGGAGAGGAATCCCCGGCAGGACTTTTTTCAGCCAGCTTATATGTTCTTCGCTGCCGGTTCCGTCACCGATTACAATGGCTTTCAGTTTTTTGCGGAGACCCCAGGAATTGGATACCTGCAGTTGATCATATAAAAACTTCAGAACGCTGTCAGAAAAGGCACGGGTTCGTACAATCTGCACAGCAAAAACCGTTCCGGCTTTGTCAACCAGTGCCACCCCGGTCTTATCCCGGCCCGGGTCAATCCCCAGGTAATACCCTTCTGCTGTTTCATGTTGCATCGCTTGTATCTGTTTCAATTCGTCTAACCTTACAGATGACACCTGAACACAGGCGCCTCATCGACGTTCCAGCTTCAGACGAAGCTGTACCGGTCCCGCTGTGGTAATATCCCCGTCCGCATAAGCGGTAAGCAGGAGCTTCCCACCCATACGCTGCATTTTGTTGACGGTCTCCACCATGGTAACTGCACTCATATTCCCCACTTTTCCGGTCAGGGGATCGGGCAGTACCCCGGCTTTTACCGAGCGTTCATTGACTTCCTTAAGGAATTCGACAAAGAGCTGATCCGGATTCTTGTCTTTTTCATCCAAATTAATCTGTTTCTGATGTATCTTTTCACCGTTTTTAAAGATGAGACGGTTGGGAATCGCTTCGATAGCGCAGAGGACGGGCTGACCTATCACGGTGTTGGCCAGAGAGCGCATGCGTACCAGCACGTTGCCTTTCGCCTTGTTCAGGATTCGCAGCAACCGAACGGATTCTTCTTCCGGTACCCAGACGACATTGGCTTTGGAACCGGGATCCAGGTTAATACGGTTCATAGCGGCGGTGTTGGCGCTGTCAAGGAGCCATTTCACCTGTTTCAGGTTTTCTTCTTCCGAACGGCCAGCCTGAAGGACTCCGGTAAAGACGACCTCCCCGCTGCCGTACATCATCTGTCCGCCCCGCATCACGGCCAGGCCGCGCTCCAGCGCTTCCGTTTCCTGCTTCAGGTTCTTAATGTCTTCATTCAGCTTGTTACGCGCTTCTGTCAGCGAATGCACCTCATTTTGGGCATTGACCAGGGCGCCCTGGGTAGCCTGATACTGCCCGCGGACTTCTGCCAGATGGCTGTTGGCATTCTTCAGGCTTTCTTCCGCAGCAGACTTGGCATGATTGGCTTCCTGGATCTTTTTATCCAAATCGGCAATGGCTTCATTCTTTTCTTTTAACGCGTTCATTGCCTTATCATACTCTTTTTCTGCCGTGGTTTTCTCTGCCGTAAGCCGGGACAGTTCTTTCTGCAGTTTTTCCATGCCGAACAACGCCGTGCGGGCGCTTTCCGAAGAAATGGCCAGGATGCCCACGGAGAGCAGAGAAATCAGCACGCCGGAAAGGACCGTCAGCAACACCGAAGTGTCATGGGGCCGAAGGCCAAACACACTGAGTTTCTTTTTCCCGATTTTACTGCCCATCTTGTCGGCAATAAAGGCAATGATACCGCCCATTACCGCCAGCAGAAACATTAAACGAATACCAAACATGTGACAATTCCTTCTTTAACATTTATTTTTCACAAGCTCTCTTTACGCAAATTTCCTTTGCATAAAGAAGGAAAATGGGTTTTATAACAACCGTAACGTGCAATCTGGTTTCGGGGACCCCTGTATCAATAGTCCGCCCGTCTCAGCAGAAAGATGCCGGCGACCAGGCATATGATATTAGGCAGCATAGCCGCCAGAAGCGGAGGGATGACCCCGCCCTTTCCCAGACCGGTGGTAAAGGCCATGATTCCGTAGTACACAAAGATGACGATTACGCTGATGCCCATACCGATAGAAGAACCGCTGCGCTGCCGCTGGGTTCCCAGAGGCGCTCCCAGCAGCGCGAACACAAGGCTGGCAAGAGGGATGGCAAAACGCATAAAAATTTCCGTCCATAAATCAGAGGTGGGAAGTTTCTGCCGTTCCAGAACCTTGACATAGCCCCGCAGTTCCCCCAGCGTCATCTCGTTTATACTCTTCTGTTCCCAACTGATTTCCCTGGGTGTTATATTCAGGGGGATCACCTGTTTACGGAAAGCAGCCTTACTGGTAACACCGTCTTTCTCATCCACGGTAAAAACGTTTCCATCCTCCAAAACCCAGGAGTCTTCTTTCCAGGTAGCCTTTTTCGCGGTCTGGACACGCACCAGTTTTTCGTTCTGGAATTCTTCAACGGTAACATTACTCATGACTCCCGTGCTTTCGTCAAAGGTTCGGGCGTAAGTGATGCGCTGAGTATCTCCGCTGAGAGTCTTGACGACCACATGATCCTGCGTTTTGGGTTTTACATTACCACGGATTTCCACAGCCAGGATCTGTCTGGCTATATGTTTGGAAGGCGGTACCACTTTTTCCGCCCAGATGACAGAGAAAATACTGACTACAAAGCCGACAGCAATGACCGGCGCTACGATCCGATAATAACTGACGCCGCCGGATTTCATAGCCACAATCTCGCTGTTGCCGGAAAGTTTTCCGAATGCCATCAGCGTAGCCAGTAACACCGCCATGGGAAATGTATAATTGACAATTTCCGGAAGACTGTAAAGAAACAGCCGGGCCACCGTCGGAATCGGCGCCCCATATGTGGTGATGTACTGTACGATTTTAAACAGCAGGCTGCTGGCAATAAAGATACTGGAAAAAGATGCTACACCAAAGATAAAAGGATACAGCAATTCTTTCAGCACATATTTATCTAATAATCGTAAATGCATTGCTATCCCCCTACATCTTAAAGTTCTCGCCCAGGTAATATTTCTTTGCTATCGGATCGTTGGCAATGCTTTCACTGTCACCATGAAGCAGCACTTCGCCGCTTGCCAGAATATAGGCTTTGTCCACAATGCTGAGTGTTTCCCGTACATTATGGTCGGTGATCAATATCCCGATGCCCCGCTTTGCCAGATGGGCGATCATTTCCTGAATGTCTGCCACTGCGATGGGATCAATTCCGGCAAAGGGTTCGTCCAGCAGTATAAAAGCCGGATCTGTGGCCAGGGAACGGGCAATCTCCACACGCCTCCGCTCGCCGCCGGAGAGCGCGGTTCCTACGCTGTTCCTTACATGGCCAATGGCGAACTCTTCCAGAAGGTCCTCCATTTTTTCCAGTTGCTTTTCGTGGGGTAAAGAGGTCGTTTCCAGAATTGACAGGAGATTTTCTTCTACTGTCATTTTCCGGAAGATAGACGCTTCCTGTGGAAGATAGCCAATACCCCGCCGGGCCCGCTGGTACATGGAAAGCTGGCTGATATCCTCCCCGTCCAGCGTCACCGTACCGTAATCAGGTTTTGCAATTCCTACCACCATATAAAAAGTTGTTGTCTTGCCGGCCCCATTGGGTCCCAGCAACCCGACAATGGTCCCCTGCTCTACCTGCAGGCTTACGTTGTTCACCACTTTCCGCTGTCCGTAAATCTTTACCAGATTCTTTGTCTCGATAATCAAGCTTTTGTATCCTCCGTAGCAAAATCTTCTGCCTTTACCTGCCTTCTCCGAACGCAGGATTGTCAACATTCTCGTTATCTTCTTTCGGATAATATACCATCACTACATTCCCCTGTGCATGCGTTTTGCTGTCCGGACCTGAAACATTGGTAATACGGAGCTTGTCCCCGGTTACGGTGTTCCCATCTTGTGTCGCTTTGGCATTACCAATCAGCTCTATATAACCGGTTTCGTTGGAATTGTAAACCGCCCGGTCACCGGAGCCGGTCATTTTCTGCGGCTTGTTCTCCATGGTAACACCGCCGGTCGCATTCGCCACGCCGGATTTCATGTCATACACGATCTTACCGGCAGAAAGCCAGCTTCCGTCAACTGAAGAAAGATGGGCAAATCCTCCCATTGTTTCCGCAAATTGTGTATCATCATGATAATCCACGCGATGTGCTTTCAGCGTTTTGTCCCCTTTTACCAAAATCGCATTGCCCACGGCGGAAATGAACTTATCCGTGTACATGATCAATTCTTCACTCTTCAGGTGGCTGTCTTCTTTATCTGCTACCACACCGCCGTACAGACGGCCAGTCCGGCTCTTGCTGTTAAAGGTAGAACCTCCCTGGGCAACCGCTACGCCGCCATCATGTTTGATGGTGGTTTTACCGGTGGTCGTACCGTCTCCGCTTTTCATGTCGTATTCTATTTCGGCAGCGTCTACACTGTACTTTGCATCTTTGGCAGGCGCTGCGAAAGCTGCAATACATTGCAGCATAACTATCGTCATACAGCTTATCAGAACTGTCAGCAACACTTTACTTTTCTTCATATGTACCGCCTCTTTCCACATGCGCTTTGTCTTTCAGTTTAAAATGCTCCAGTTTACTGGACGTGATGACTTTTTCAGCCGTGGCCATCATGTCTTCTTTGATGACTTTGACTTCGCCGGTCGCTGTTAAAATATCTTTATTCCGGTCCCATTCCACTTTATCCGCTTTCAAAAAACCGCCCTGTTTTAACCGCGCGGTAACACCATTGGTTAAGGAAAATTCATTCGTTTTGATTTTAACCTCAGCGGCATCGGCTGTTACAAACATTTCATCCCCGTTGTCGAGATAAACGGTACCTTCCAGTTGTTTTGCCCGGACCAGATTATCGTTCAGCTGTATGGCTTCGCCTACTTTCAGCTCCCAAAGACGTTTTCCGCCTTCATCCCGATGCAGTACGGTATTATGCACAGTCGCTTTCGTTGTATCTATTTCTACTTTTTTTGTTTTGTCTGTGGGTTCCGGCACCGTACTGCCCCAGAACAGCGCGGCAAATATCAGGAACATGGCAATGAGCCCGGCTGCCGCCATCAGTATTGCGTTTTTATTTTTCACCGCTATCCTGCTCCTTTTCCTTCACTTCTTCATACGGTGTATTCCAGCGGTGCTGGAACCACAGCCAGTTGTCCGGATACGCTTTGATGATCCGTTCCACGGACTGTGTCATCTTCAGGGTCAGATTGTAATCGTCTGCTTTCCTGTCGCCGGTATCTTCGTAATAAAACGGTTCTTCTACGATTACCTGATGCCCATACCCGTCCGGTTTACGTACGATGTAAATCGGAATGCAGGGAGCCTTGAACTTACGGGCAAAGTAGGCCGGGCCGGACGGCGTGGCAGCCATCTTTCCCAGAAACGGAACAAATACGCCCTCATATCCGCCATCCTGATCGGCAATCAGGCCTAACATGCGGCCCTTTTTCATAGCCCGGGCACAGCCCAAGATTTCACTGCTGCCACGTGCGAAAATTTCCTGCCCCACGCCTCTGCGTAATTCGTTCATGAAATCGGAATACACTCTGTTGGGCTGTGGTTTTTCCACAGCGCTGAGTGGAAATCCGTTCAGTGCCAGCGCTGCCCCCAACCATTCCCAGTTGTCTATATGGCAGGCCAGCATGACAACACCTTTTTTCTGTTTCAGGGCCTCCCATAAAATTTCCGGATGGTCAAAGGTGACCAGTCCCCGGATGTTATCTTTGTTCAGTGCAGGCATGTACAACATTTCCATGACGGAGATGCCCAGATTGACAAATAACCGCCTGATTGTCTCTTTGGCTTGCAGCCTGCTGTATCCCAGCCGCTCCCGAATCGTTTCTTCCGCGCGGATGCGCTGCTTTTTCGCAATATGCCAATACAGGTGACCCAGGCCTTTTCCTATCTTCACCAACACCTTGTATGGCGTATGGGAAGCCAGCCAGCTCAGTGTCTTCAGAACTGCATATAACATTATTGTCGGTCCTCTTTTCCTTCTTCTGTATATTCTTCCACAATGGCATCCCAGATGCCCCGGGCTTTCAGGATCAG
>ONAV01000066.1 GCA_900315925.1 uncultured Selenomonadales bacterium
CCTGCACGCTTTTCGTTTTTAAAACGTTATAGAGTATTATTTACATGCTTAATACGAATACACAACTCCGAACAGCGCTGTCCGTCCATAGGCAGGGCAGTCGCCGATAGTGCGGGAGCCCAGCATTTCATAGGAGTTGTTGAACAGATTGTGCACTTTCAGGTAACTGCTCCAGTGTTTGCTGAATTTGTAACTCAGGTTCAGGTCTACGACAAAGTAGTTGCCGGAGTACCAATCGCTGTTGCGGCCGAAACCGGAGGTAAGCAGGATGTTGTTGGACCAGTGTTTGTCTTTGTAACGGAGGGCTGCTTGCACCTGATGACGGGCTACCAGACTTGTATAGGAAGGGTCTTTATCGCCCCAGTCGGTTTTGGAATTGGTATAGGTGTAGGAGAGGGTGGCGTTATATTTGGGACTGAAGACATCGGTGACGGTCAGGTGAAGTCCCTGTTGGTGCTGTCCTTCATAATTGTCCGGACGCCACCGGTTGGTTGCCGTATTGTAATGCCAGAGAATAGGATTCTTTGTGTAGCTTAAAAAACCTCCCACATCCGCGAAAATTTTATCATTGAACTGGTGGCGGATTCCGCCATTGACTTTCCAGCCTTTTTCCGGTTCCAGATTGGGATTTCCCTGGATCCGCTGGTTGTTATAATACAATTCGTCCAATGTCGGTACGGCGTAAATGTGCTGCAGAGATCCGTAGAATGTGGTCTTTTTGTCAGGACGGTATTCCGCTCCGCTGGATGAAATATAATGGTTGCTGAATTTGCTGTTATGATTGATACCGCTGGTACCTGTCAGGATCAGTTTGTTAAAACGGCGGACGGTTTTTACGAAAGCATTTACGTTGCTCATGCTCTTTTCATAGTTTTTGCCAAAACTCCGGTTTGGATTGTCAACACCCGGGAAACCCGGAACGGCGGCACCCGGGGCGGGATCTCCGGCCACATTATAGTTGCTTTCGTTGTCGACGCTGGTATGACGCCAGGACAAGCCGGCGGAGATGGTGTGATCTTTGCTGATGCTCCATCCGTCCCGCCAGTCAATGCCGTTGGTATTTGTCTTCCAGCGTCCGTAGGAAGGAAGATCTTTCTGGTGTTTGGTTCCAAAGGGGCGGAAGGTATCGCCCTGATTATAATAATGGTACAGAGAAATATAACCGGGTGCGGCAGTATTTTCTTTATAGTTATAAGTCAGCGCAAAATGGTTGGCCATTTTTGAGTAATTGTAGTCCGTGGGGTTCAGGCGTGAATACCACAGCCCCCTGTCGTTGCTGAAATGACCGTAGGTAAAGGTAAGGGAACGATTCTTTTTCAGCTGCCGGTCAATCCGGAAATACATCTCGCGGCGGTTGACGGCAGAGTTGGGCATGGTCTCTTTGTTGCCTTCCGAACTTTTATAATGAAGTTCTTCCAGATTACTGCGCCCGCCCGTAGCAGTCCAGCTCCAGCCTTTTCCGCTGCCTGCCAGCTGCGTTTCCCAGCGCCAGGCATCGTATGGGCCCCGGGCCGCTTCAAATTTAAAGACATGCTCTTTGCCTTTTTTCGTGATGATGTTGATAATACCGCCGGGCGTATCATTGCTCAAAAAGCTGTCTCCCACGGCGCCATGCAGAATTTCGATGCGCTCAATGGCCATAACCGGAGGTGTCATATCCAGATCGTAGGTTGCACGTCCGTCGGAAAAACCGCTTTCCAGATTTTGCCTGCGGCCATCAATGAATACAGCGACACGGTCATCGCCGTCGATACGGACCACCTGGTGCGCCGTGTTGACCGAGCCGGGGGTGACGGTTATACCGGGAGCGTACATCAGGGCTTCCGCCACGGTTTCGTAGTGATTGTCTTCCATTTCTTCTGCTGTGATAATGGTAGTGAAAGCCGGCGTCTGCCATAAATTGGTCTGATGCACGGCGCTGTGTGCGTCGACGTTGTTCTGTGGCGTCGGTGTTGCAACGTGGGTATCGGCAGCCGGTGCAGTGGCATGTGTATCGGCAGCAGATGTTACAACGTGCTTGTCGGTAACAGATGCTGCTACGTGCGTGTCGGCAGCCGGCACTTCTTTAATTTCTGCCGCATACACGGGAAACATGCCTGCTGAACAGGTCAGTAAGATCGCAGCGGATAATTTTCTGTAATGCATGTGTCGTCCTTCTTTCCTTAATTCTTGAGACCTAGGGGAACTTTCATCTTTAACTATTATACACAAAAAGCAGGTTTCGTTCCATTTTTTTAAAAAGATTCGAAAAATCTTTTCAAAGTTAACAGATTTTTTAATATATTTGTATACATAAGTTGCTTTTGCTGTTTTTTGCTGGACAGATTCCATGTTTTACGATAAAGTAATACTATACCTATGATTTAGAGTAAATTTTTAGTTTGGGGGATGAAGATTGTGAAAAAAGGTGAACCTAAGACGTTAACGTACCTGTCGCTGGTAGCGGTGGTACTGGTGCTGGCGGGGCTGGCATATGCCGTGGTCCATAACCACATGCCGGTGAAAGAGACCGCCTGGGCGCTGACGCCGCCTGTTATTGCTATTGCGCTGGCGTTGATTACCAAAGAAGTGTACAGTTCCCTGTTTCTGGGAGTGTTGACCGGCGCGTTCCTGAATGCAGGATTTGACCTGGTGGGCACACTGAACCAGGTGTTTCAGGAAGGCATGTTGAAAGTTTTATCTGATAAGTGGAACGTAGGCATTTTGATTTTCCTGATCATTTTGGGCATGATGGTGCAGCTGATGAACCGTGCCGGCGGTTCCGCCGCGTTCGGTCAGTGGGCGTCCACGCATATCAAAAGCCGTGCCGGTGCGCAGCTGGCAACCATGCTGCTGGGCTGCCTGATTTTCATTGATGACTATTTCAACTGCCTGACCGTGGGTTCCGTTATGCGTCCGGTAACCGACAAATATAACATCAGCCGCGCCAAGCTGGCCTACCTGATCGACTCCACGGCGGCGCCGGTCTGCATCATTGCGCCGATTTCTTCCTGGGCCGCGGCGGTTTCCGGCTTTGTAAAAGGGGAAAACGGTATCAGCATTTTTATACAGTCCATCCCGTATAACTTCTATGCGTTGCTGACCCTGATTATGATGCTGTTGATCATCTTTCTGGGGATTGATTACGGCCCCATGAAGGTCCATGAAGATAATGCGCTGAAAGGCGATTTGTTTACAACCGGCATTACGGAAGAAGCGGCCGAAACCATGAAAAAAGGTGAAAAGATCGGCAGTGTGATCGATCTTGTGCTTCCCATCGTGATGTTGATCATCTGCTGCGTTATCGGCATGATTTACACTGGCGGCTTCTTTGAAGACAAAGGCTTTGTGGATGCCTTCGCCAACAGCGACGCGTCCGTCGGTCTGGTATTAGGTTCTTCAGTCGCGTTACTCATTACCGTTGCTTTTTATCTGTTGCGTCAGTCCCTGCCTTTTGCGGATTGTATGGACTGCCTGCCGGAAGGCTTCAAGCAGATGGTTCCGGCCATGCTGATCCTGTCCTTTGCCTGGGCATTAAAGGCAATGACCGACAGCCTGGGCGCTGCCAAATATGTGGCGGCTCTGGTGGAAAGTTCTGCCGGCAACCTGATGAACTTCCTGCCGGCCATCATCTTCCTGATTGCGGTGTTCCTGGCCTTTGCCTCCGGCACGTCCTGGGGTACCTTCGGTATCCTGATCCCCATCGTGGTTTCCTGCTTCCAGGGGGTTGACCATCAGCTGATGATCATCTCCATCTCCGCCTGCATGGCCGGTGCGGTTTGCGGCGACCACTGCTCCCCGATTTCGGATACCACGATCATGTCGTCGGCCGGCGCCCAGTGTATCCATCTGAATCATGTTACCACCCAGATTCCCTATGCCTTGACGGTTGCGGTGGTTTCCTTCTTCACCTTCCTGGTGGCCGGTTTTGCCAAGAACGCCCTGGTATCGCTCATTTTTGGCGTTGTGATTCTGTGCATGGGCCTGATGGCAATGCGGAGAAGAAACATTAGTGAATAACAGTTCAATACGTTAAAAACTGCGTCAGCTACGGCGCAGTTTTTTATTTTAATTCACACTTTACTGTGGAAAGTTAGTTTGATTCATGATAGAATATTGACAATAGCTGAAATGGTTACAGCAATCCATTGGATAATGCCCATGGACAGAAAAAATGCCCAGGGTATGAAGCGACAATCCCTAAGGAGACGAATTAATCAGCGTTTCCTAAAACGTGAAGGAGGAAGCAGCATGTTAAAAGACGGAAAAATCTGGGTGGCGAATAACGATAAAGGCGAGAACATTTTTATTCTGCCGAAGATGGCAAACCGCCACGGTCTGATAGCCGGCGCTACCGGTACCGGCAAAACCATTACCCTGAAGGTGATGGCGGAAAGCTTCAGCGACATGGGTGTTCCGGTATTCATGGCCGACGTGAAAGGCGATGTGGCGGGCATGATGTGCCCCGGTGTGGATACGGAAGACATGCAGAAGCGGATCCAAAAGTTTGGTCTGGCGGAAGCGGGCTTTGAATATAAAGGCTGCCCGGTAACCTTGTGGGATATTTTCGGACAGAAGGGCATTCCCCTGCGTACCACCGTTTCGGAAATCGGTCCCCTGCTGCTGGGCCGGATTCTGGAACTGAATGACCTGCAGACCTCGATTTTAAATATTGTCTTTAAAATTGCCGATGACAACCAGCTGCTGCTGATCGATACCAAAGATCTGAAAGCCATGCTGAATTATATCAATGAGCACCGGGCGCAATTCGAAGGGGAATATGGCAAGATGAGCCCCGCCTCCATCACCGCGATTATCCGTGCTATTGTGGCGCTGGAGACCCAGGGGGGCGACGTGTTCTTTGGCGAACCGGCTCTTTCCATCTCCGACTGGCTGACCCAGGACTGCGGCAAAGGCATGATCAATATTCTGGACAGCGGAAGCCTGATCAACAACGGGAAATTATATTCCACTTTCCTGCTGTGGATGATGTCTGAGCTGTTTGAAACCCTGCCGGAAGTGGGAGACCTGCCGAAACCCAAGATGGTCTTCTTCTTTGACGAAGCGCACCTGCTGTTCAACGGAGCGTCCAAAGCGCTGTTGGATAAGATCGAGCAGGTGGTGAAACTGATTCGCTCCAAAGGCGTGGGCATCTACTTCTGCACCCAGAGCCCGAAAGATATTCCGGACGGCGTACTGGCACAGCTGGGCAACAAGGTACAGCATGCGCTGCGGGCGTATACCCCTGCTGATCAAAAGGCTGTGAAAGCGGCGGCGGCATCCTACCGACCCAATCCGGAATTTGATACGGCGTCTACGATTATGGAACTGGGTACCGGTAAGGCTGTGGTTTCTTTCCTGGAGGAAGGCGGTATCCCCGGCATGGTGCAGAAGGTTTCCATCCTGCCGCCTCAGTGCAGCATGGGTTCTGCTACCGATGCGCAGCGTGACCAGGCTATAAAAGCCAGCCTGCTGTATACCAAGTATTCCAATTATTTTGACCGGGATTCTGCCTATGAGTTCCTGATGCGGCAGCAGCAGGTGGAAGCGAAAGAAGCAGAAGAAGCCAAGGCAGCAGCCGAGCAGGCTAAAATAGCGGAAAAGGAAGCCAAGGAAGCGGCGCTGGCAAAGGAAAAAGCGGAAAAAGAAGCGGCCAGGGAAGCGGAAAAAGCAGAAGCAGAGAAAAACCGTTTGATTAAGAATGTTGGCGGCAGCGTATTGGGTACGGTAGGCCGTCAGGTTGGGAAAACTTTGGGCGGATCCGTGGCCGGCAACATAGGCAAGTCAGTGGGCGGCAATCTGGGTGCTTCGCTGATTCGCGGGATATTCGGCACGTTCTTTAAAGGATAATTCTCGCTTGTCTAAATTTCCCTGTACCGCGTTGTCGTCAGTCGACGTAGTCCCACTACGTCTTCCTCCTCCGCCTTGTACAGGAAAATTTATCCTGCGCGATGAAGCAATATTGTTTTATGCGTCAAGTATGATTAAAAGCTGCAAGGATAAGGCAGCGCAAAACCGGGGACGGTTGCTGTTCCATGGATTCATTCGTCTGTGGCTTCGAAACTCGAGGCTTCGCCTCTCAAACAGTCTCGCCACGACGACGAAATTCATCTCATAGAATTACGCAACCGTCCCCGATGTTTTGCTTATGCCTTATCCTTTGCAGCTTTGTTGAATGATGAATATAAATTAAAGAGCTGTACAACAGGCAGTGATGCCAGTTGTACAGCTCAGTTGTTTTATTTTTTAATGAAGTCTGTCAATGTAGGTTTTAATCTCGTTTATATTGTAAAGAAGTTTGGTTTCGTTGCCGGTCTCATCAATTAATGTGGGCACGGCACAGATGTTAAACTTCTTGGCCATTTCCGCTCCTTCGGCTTCTTCGGCAAAGAGCGGGGTGTATTCCACATGGGCTTCCTGCAGCATCTTCTTCACCATGTTGCAATTGGGGCAGGTGTGGGTGGAAATCAGGTAGCGTTTTCCGTTAGCGGGAATGCCGGAAGCGGTTTTGCTGCTGTTCATGATTTTGGCGGCCAGGTTTTTGGCGGCGTCCATCATCTGCTTGTCAGGGCTCTCCGCGGTCTTGGGGAAGAGGGCTGCTTTTTTCGCTGCGTCAGATGCCGTCTGCTCCGTGTAAGCTACCTTTGCGGAAACTTCCGCGTCAGATTCCAGTTTGTTCTCTCGGTCAATGCGGACCTGCTCCGTATTGTAGGTCTTGCGGTTCTGGAATTCGCTGACCTTGCCGTCGTTCCAGTTCCGAACCGGACGGTAGTACCCGGTGATGCGGGAGTACACTTCCGCGTTGCGTCCGCATTTCGGGCAGGTGAAGTGCTCGCCCCGGATGTAACCGTGTTCCGCACAGACGGAGTACGTGGGGGACAGGGTGTAGTAGGGCAGCTTGAAGTTTTGTGCGATTTTGCGTACCAGGGTTGCGGCAGACTGCCAGTCCGGCAGCCGTTCGCCCAGGAAACCGTGGAACACGGTGCCGCTGGTGTACAGGGTCTGCAGTTCGTCTTCCAGTTCCAGCGCGTCAAAGATGTCATCCGTGTAACCAACCGGCAGATGGCTGCTGTTGGTGTAGTAGGGAGCATTGCCGTCTTTGGCTGCGGTCAGGATGCCGGGGAACTCTTCCGTGTCGTGTTTTGCGAAACGGTAGGAGGTGGATTCCGCCGGCGTGGCTTCCAGGTTGTACAGGTCGCCGTACTGCTCCTGGTAATCGGACAGGCGGGTGCGCATGTGGTTCAGCACTTCAATGGCAAAGGCCCGGCCTTTTTCCGTGGTCATGTTTTCGTCTTTCAGCCAGGCGGCATTCAGGATAGCTTCGTTCATGCCCACCATGCCGATGGTAGAGAAGTGGTTCTTAAAGGTGCCCAGGTACCGGCGGGTGTAAGGATACAGGCCCTCGTCCATGAGGCGGCTGATTACTTTCCGTTTTACCGACAGGGAACGGGCCGCAATGTCCATATATTTGTCCAGGGTGGCATAGAACTCTTCCTTCGTTTGGCTCAGGTAGGCGATGCGGGGCAGGTTCAGGGTTACCACGCCGATGGAGCCGGTGCTTTCGCCGGAGCCGAAGAAGCCGCCGGATTTCTTGCGCAGTTCCCGCAGGTCCAGACGCAGACGGCAGCACATGCTGCGCACGTCGGAGGGTTTCATGTCGGAATTGATGTAATTGGAGAAGTAGGGAGTACCGTATTTGGCCGTCATTTCAAACAGGAGACGGTTGTTTTCCGTGGCGCTCCAGTCAAACTCTTTGGTAATGGAATAGGTGGGAATCGGGTACTGGAAGCCGCGGCCGTTGGCGTCGCCTTCGATCATGGTCTCGATGAACGCCTTGTTCACCATTTCCATTTCTTTCTTGCAATCATTGTAGGTGAAGTCCATGTTCTTGCCGCCCACGATGGCCGGCATGTCCTTCATGTCATCGGGCACGGTCCAGTCCAGGGTGATGTTGGTGAAGGGAGCCTGTGTGCCCCAGCGGGACGGCGTGTTCACACCGTAGATGAAGGACTGGATGCACTGCTTCACTTCTTTGTAGTCCAGATTGTCTGCCTTTACGAAAGGAGCCAGATACGTATCAAAGGAAGAGAACGCCTGGGCACCGGCCCATTCGTTCTGCATGATGCCCAGGAAGTTGACCATCTGGTTGCAGAGGGTGCTTAAATGTTTGGCCGGAGCCGAAGAGATGCGGTCGGGAACGCCGCCCAGTCCTTCCTGGATCAGCTGCTTTAAGCTCCAACCCGCGCAGTAGCCGGTGAGCATGCTCAGGTCATGGAGATGGATGAAGCATTTGCGGTGCGCTTCCGCAATGTCTTCATCATAAATTTCGCTGAGCCAGTAGTTGGCGGTGATGGCGCCGGAGTTGGAGAGGATCAGCGCGCCCACGCTCAGGGTGACGGTGGAGTTTTCCTTCACGCGCCAGTCTTTGTCTTTTCCAATATAACCGTCTACCAGTTTTTTATAGTCAAGCAGGGTGTTCTTGGTGTGACGTGCCTGCTGGTGCTGTTTACGGTATAAGATGTAGGCTTTCGCGGTCTTCACGTAATCGCATTTCATCAGCATGGATTCCACGCGATCCTGGATATCCTCTACGGTAGGAATTTCCTGGGAGTTTTCCCGCAGGTTGGTGATGACCATCAGGGTGATGGCGCCGGCGATGGTGGAAACGTTTCTTGCTTCAACTTCACCGGTGGCGATGAATGCTTTGGCGATCGCGTTTTCAATTTTCTTCTCGTCAAA
>ONAV01000011.1 GCA_900315925.1 uncultured Selenomonadales bacterium
GCTAAGGACCGGGGCGCCTTTTTTCTTAATTTACAGTTTTACTTAGAACGTCCAATTGGCCTGCACATTTGCGGTGATGCCCCGCTGCTTGCCGACCCAACCCGTTACACCCAGGTCGATGGTCATCGGGCTCTTGCCTGGCTTCACCTGCCAGCCTAATTCAATCATACCGCTGCTTCCCTTCACGCTAGGACTTGGCGCCTCGCCGCTCACACTGTAAGTGGCGCGGGCGTCACCCTTGAATTCATACTGCCAGGCCAGACCGCCGTAAAGCTTGTTCTTCTCATTCAACGCATGGGTCAGCCGAGCACCCAGACGGATGCGATGGCTGTTCACAGCGTCAAAGTTTGCCGTTTCATTGGCCCCATTCAGGTACGTGCTGTCACTGCCAGTATGGCTGTAGAAATATTTGCCATAATAATCTAACGTATTATCGTGACCGATATCTACCAGTTTGCCTACGCCCAAATGCGCTGCCCAGTATGTAGCGCTGCTGTCATAGTTCACATGAAGCCCGGGCCTGAGATCCGAATTATAATCGGATTTCGTGCGGCCTGCCCGCAAGCTTCCTTCATAGTAAAATCCGTTGTGGTTGGTCTGTTTCGCAATCACACCGATACCCCAGTAACTGGACTTGCCGTCTGCCTTGATACCGCTGTCCTGATAGCTGTCATAACTGCCATGTCCGTATTCGATGACCGGGCCTACCAGCAGCTTTCCGTTCTTGTTCGCAATTTCACGGGCAAAACCCAGATTCATGCCAATCCCCTTGTTGTCCACATGGGAACCGCTTTCAGCCCGCAGCTTGCCAAAGCTTACCGCGGCGAAGGGAGCGAAACCGCCTGCCCTCGGCGCCGCTGCAGCGTCACCTTCGGTTCGTTCCGCAGCCGCCGCGTCTGCCGCATTGCTCATGCCCTGACTTACCAACAGATCCGCTCCTGCGTTGACCAAAGTCACAACACCGGCACGGGTTTCAACCGGCGATTTCAAAACATCCGAAATAGAAACAGTTTTTTTGCCACTTCCTCCCTCGTCTGCTTTTTGCTCCGTCACATTATCCACCGTGGCGATAATGGTATTTGCATCCTTCTTGCTGATACTCAGTTCATATTTATCATCCGTGGTTAGACTGTTGGCAGAAAGAAACGACGCCTTTGCCAACGTTGCGCTTTCAGTACTTTTTAGTGTGTCGTCCGTGGTCAAACCGCTGGGATTGGTAATCAGATTTACCGTATCTCCTTTTGCCAGCTTCACACCGCTTAAGACTGCTGCACCGAAGGTCACGCCCTTTACATCGGTTGCTGCATCGCCGTTCACCGTCAGCATGGTATCGTTGTTGGCGATGTCGGAAGGCAGATAGAAGTTCATGTTTTGAAAACCTTGTACTCTTTGGGCAGTTATACCTTTTGCTGCAACATTCAGCGTGTTGCCGGTAACCTGTCCGTCAGAATTTGCAACATAACCACCCTGGATTAAACTTACCGTTATTGGCGACAAAATATTAACAGTGTTATTTGATACCCCCGTCCTGGCATTGCCACCCCAAATTTGGACAGATGAACTAATCTCAGGTGAACCGCTGATGGTCACAGTATTGTCATCCGCTTTCTGGTCAGCGCTGTAACCGCCAGTAATGTCATTTTTTATTGTTCCGCCACTGATAGTGACTGTATTATTGTTGGCGTCGCCGGCAACACTGTTGCCACCATAAATCATGCCGGCTATCGTACCGCCGGTAATGGTCACAGAGTTACCGGTCGCATCGCCAGAAAAGGAATATCCGCCATATACTTTACTCAACACACCGCTTTTTACCGTTACGCTGTTATCACTTGCTTTTCCGAATTGCGAATAACCGCCGTATACCTCATCTTTAGACTCACTGCCGCTGCTTCCCATGTCCACGGTAACAGAATACCCTGACACGTCTTTATTGCCATCGGAATAACCTTCAATGTGTTGCTGATACTTCTGTGCAATCATACCGGGATTAGTGTAATAACGTTTTAACGTACCACCCTCAAATTTAAATTTTGCTGTTTCAGCATCAACCAACACATTGGTCGTAATACTGCTGTTTCGGTAAACAATATTACCGATAATATATCGTTTAGCTTCAGTTTCAGTAGAAACAGTAGGAACAGGTTCAGTAGACGAAAGAGGTTCAATAGAAACAGGGTTCCCCGCCGTCACCGTGACACTATTTGTAGACGGATTCCAGTACAAATTTTCTGCAGAATAATACCTTCCGTTCTCTGCAGGAAAGGTTCCCGATCCACCTTCCTCCACTCGTCCACCTTCTGCCGCTTCCGCCACGGATGCGCCAATGCCGCCAATCAACGCAGCCGCCACACCCATGGACACCGCAGCCATCCGCAGTGAACGGGCGCCGCAGCCTTTGCCGCTCCGTTTTGCCAGTTCGCTGGTCACCACGTAACAATGTTTCACTTTGCTCCACACAACTTTGTAAATTTTATTCATGTTTCCACTCCTCCTTCGGGATCCGCTGTCTTCTTTTTCGTTTGCAATGCAAACACGTTTGAGCAACGTTACCCTAAATATGATTATTTATTATTAATTTTTTAGATTTCACTGCAGACTTTCGCCGCAAATTTAAAATAAAATCAAAAACACTTGCATCTTTTAATATCGTCACCATCGCCCAACTATTGTTCATTCTCTAATCCCCGATCTTATAAAATATCTATCCTGCAACTCATGCAACGGTTCACTTGTAAGCGTAAAAGTTCCCCCCTTTGCTATATGTTCTAATCTCCCTATGAGGATATACCCCGGCTATTCGATGACGACAGGAAAATTTCCTTTTGCCCTTTCGTACAGTTTTGCCTTGTAAGCAGGGGGAAAACGGTAAAATAGACCTGTACCCGCGTACAGTTTTGCAATTATATCCGCGAATCGGTGTTTTTTTATTGATAATACAAGATTTTTGGCTTATAATATTTATGTATAATTGTTATCCTTAACAAGAAATTATTTGCATTTTATTTTTTCATTTTGATTGCCAATTTGTTGATTACCAATTTAAATAGAAAAGGATTTGATGAACGTGACTCCTACATCTTTATCGCCGATATCGCGTTCCATTATCTTACAAAAAACTGTCGGCACAGATAGATGCACCGTGTCCCTGTTCGTGGCCAATGCGTTGTACTTTTTCTGGGCCACCACGGTGTACATGGCGCTCCATTTTGCCGGCATCGACTGGCCACAAACCTTTTTTTCTTCCATTATCCCCGGTACGGAAATGTTACCGGATCTTTGCATGATGCTGGCGGTTTTCTCCGGCACCGTGTGCTACGGGCTCCGGCCTACATGCTGGCAGCGGTATCTGCTTCCGGTGTTGGCGACGATCATGCTTTCCGTAGTGGCGTTCCAATTCGTGGAAACTGGCCCTCGCCTGTTGCTGCTTGCTTTCTTTATGGCACTTTCAGGGGGCGTGTTTGCGCTGATTTTCCATTTGGTTTCCCTGCACGTGGCGCCGGACGTGACCGGTCGTTTCTTCGGTTTTTCGACCGCCTTTTCCCTGCTGTTGCAGTCAGGTTTCCATGCTGTTCTGAACGCCTCGTTGACCGGTTTTCTGACAGCCTCGGTGCTGTGCATGGGCGGTCTGGCAATGCTATTGCCCAAATGCCTGGAACAACTTTCCCCGATGGAAACGTCAGCGGCTGAACAACCTGCGGAACAAACACCTCCCCGTGTCGATATATCCGTTTTCCGCTGGTCCGTACCCATGACGCTTTTGATCGTCGTCCTGCTTTCCCTGCTCCATGGCATTGGGGACCTGTATATGGACGCTTATCACAATTTTAATGATTTGTTCGGATTCTCCCGCCTGTCCTATTGCGCAGGTTCCATCGCAGCCGGTTATTTTGCTGACCGCAACCGGCTGTATTTGCCCTTGGCCGCACTGTTTGCCAAAGCGCAGGACATTTTGGATATCTGGGTCGGACAAGAACAGGTTTTGTATTACCCACTTCATTATTTTGGCGATTTCATGAATGGTTTCTTTACCCTGTTTATCATTCTGGCCTTTGTAGACCTCGCCGCCCACCGGCCATCGCTGAAGCCCTGGGCCGTAACCGGTCGTTCCGTGCAGATGTTTACCGTCAGCGTGGCTACTGTTTTCGGCGCTTTTATACTGGATGCAGACAAACTGTTCTTTACGTTGCTGTATGTATTAGCCATTGTCGGGTGCCTGGTCATTGTTTTTTACAACAGTGCCCTGCGTTTTACCCTTGGTTCCGCCGCAGCGGATTCTGCCGCAGCGGAGGTAACAACCCCGCTCCCCACAGCAGAGGTAACAACCTCTCTCCCCGCAGCGGAGGCGACAACCCCGCTCCCCACAGCAGAAGTAACAACCTCTCTCCCCGCCCCAGATTACTGCGCCCGCTATGGGTTGACCCAGCGAGAGAGCGAGGTGTTGGATTGCATTCTTTCTGGCCAAAGCATTTCCGAAATCAGCGAAGCGCTTTTCATCAGCCAGCGAACTGTCAAGTTTCACATCACCAACCTGCTGCGCAAGACCGGCGCCACTTCGCAAAAGGAATTGCTCCTGCTGCTGTACGAAAAGCAGGGAAAATTTTAATTACAAAGGGAACAACAGACTAAAGGGGCTGTTGCACTAATTTGGTGCAACAGCCCCTTTTTCTTTCGCCTGCGGTTTCAAAATATTACAAAACAGGAGGAGGGTTATCTTTGAAAAATATTCAGCCTTTCCCGCCACTTTCCACTCCGTCAGGTTCCGCGCTGCGGAATCATAGTTCACGCCAATCTTAAACATCTTCCGCGTATCCGCCGCGTAAGGCAGCGCATATTGCTTTTCTACAATCTGCGCCAGCACCGCGTCCGCGCTCTGGTCCAGTTTGAATTCCAAAAGGTAAAAACTGCGGCCTGCCATTTCTGACAGACCGCAGTGAAAACAATGCCCAGTCTATTATTTTTATTATTTGAATCTAACCAACCGTCTTTTCAATAAGTCAAAGCGCCGCAACTTCACACAAAGGAAGAGCCGTCACTTCGGCAATTTCGGAGTCAGACAACTTACCCTTTTCTTTCAGGGATTTGGCAATTTCAAGCGCTTTTTCCTTTTTACCAGCTAAACGACCTTTCTTTTCGCCTTTCTTTTCCGCGTCTTCCTGTATAATCTTTAAATCCATTTCCCAGGTCACGTATCTCTCCCTCCAATCTTCATCATTTGTCACACGCTTCCTCTTTGCACCGATAGGTGAAATGATATATCGGCAACCCCTTACCAAACGGGTCAAAGGTGCAGATAAAGATAACGTAGGACTTACGCAGCTCGCGATACTTCATCCCCTGCTTCAGCATGTCCATACTGATCAGGCTCTGATAATACCGCGTGCGCAGGGGCAGCCCTTTGATTATCGCAGCTTCGTCTTTGTCGAAATACACTGTGCTGTTGTCGCCCGTCACCTGCATTTCGATGTCCAGTACCGTTCCTTCCTGATTCTCCACATACACATCAAGCCGTATGCTTTTGCTGCTGATTCTCTATCCTTGATTTGTATGTGTAAAATCCGTTCAATCAGGTACTTGCAGAGTTCTTTGTTCTTCAGCACCTCCTGAAATACATAATTATTTACAAACGTTAAAGAATCCCAGTCAATTGTTTTCAAACTTTACCTCTTTCCGACCGGGGCATTGCTTCCACTTATATTGTAGCGCGATTCGTATAAGGGTGCAAGAGAATGTGTGACGGTTTTATGAACATTTTGCTATCCCCGGCGGGCATTTTTTATGTCAAGTGGAAGCAATACAGTATCGCAGTTCATCCATTACTATTTAAAATTCACATATCAAGCGGACAAAAGAAAAAATCCTGATGCGTATTATGCACATCAGGATTAGGCATTTTAAAGGATATATAACCGCGCTATTAATATTTTAGCATTTGCAAACTCACACCATCTCTGCCAGTTCCAGTATCAGGCGCTCGCTCTTGGCCCAGCCCAGACAGGGATCGGTAATGGAGCGGCCGTACACGCCGCCGCCGATTTTCTGGTTGCCGTCTTCCAGGTAGCTTTCAATCATGATACCTTTGACCAGCTGCCGGATATCGGGAGAAACCTGACGGCTGTGCATCACGTCTTTGGAAATGCGGATCTGTTCCAGATACTTTTTCCCGGAATTGGAGTGGTTGGCGTCCACAATGACAGCCGGGTTGACGACCTCCCGTTCGTGATAGGCGTCCAGCAGTCCCTGCAGGTCTTCATAATGGTAGTTTGGCATGTTGTTGCCGAATTTGTCAACATAACCACGCAAAATAGCGTGAGCCAGCGGATTTCCTTTCGTGCGCACTTCCCAGCCGTGGAACAGGAAGCTCTGTTCATGCTGGGCCGCTTCAATCGAATTCATCATGACGCCGATGTCGCCGCCGGTGGGGTTTTTCATGCCTACGGGAATGCCCACGCCGCTGGCGATCATCCGGTGCAGCTGGTCTTCCACGGAACGGGCGCCGATAGCTGCATAGGATAAAATGTCGGAAAGGTAGCGGTGATTTTCCGGGTACAGGATTTCTTCCGCACTGGTGAGACCGGTTTCCTGCACCACCCGCACGTGCATTTTGCGGATGGCGGTGATGCCCGCCAGCATATCTTCCTTTCCTTCCGGATTGGCCTGATGCAGCATGCCTTTATAACCGACGCCGATGGTCCGGGGCTTGTTCGTATAAACCCGGGGGATCAGCATCAGTTTGTCTTTAACTTTTTCCTGCACGCCGGCCAGACGGTGAACGTAGTCCAGCACCGCATCTTCGTTATCGGCGGAACAGGGGCCGATAACCAGAATGAAACGGTCATCCGTGCCGGAAAAAATATCCTTAATTTCTTTGTCTCTTGCGGCTTTTACGGCTAACGCTTCCGCGCCAAGGGGATAATCCTGCATCAGCTCCTGCGGAGACGGCAGCTTCCGTATGAATTCCATCTGCATTTCCATTTGTATTTCCTCATTCGTTTTTTATAATTACTATGATAGATAAAGAGATTCTTTACTAATATAATCGGTCCGATATCAGAAACGGTCCAACAACCGGTAGCCTTTGCCCCGCAGGAACGTTTCCGTTTCCGGTTCGTCGGTACAGAACACCGCAATGGGCGTACTGTCGCTGCGGTCAAAGGAAATGTACAGATAGCGTATCATCACATTGGCATTCTGCAAATCAGAAAGGATCCGGTTCAGCGTGCCCGGCTTATCCGAAGCCATGTCAATGGCAAGGACTTTGTCCAGGCGGCACTGGTAGCCGGCTTTTTCCAACGCAGACTTTGCCTCTTCCGATTTGTCCACGATCAGCCGGACAATGCCGAACTCCGCGCTGTCCGTGGCCAGCATCGTATAAATATTAACATCAGACTGAGCCAGCACCCCGGTTATCTTACTTAACGCGCCTTTGGTGTTGGCCGCAAACAATGAAATCTGATTCAGCATGGTAATTCCCCTCTTTCTTTTCACCTATGCAGCAAGCCTCCCTGAACGCATGTTGCATTTCGGGACAGGTCTCTGCACTGCCATTTTATAAAGATAAGAATAAACAAAAAGAATGAAATTGTAAATAGACAGGCTGAAATGCTTTTGAACAGCGGCTTATTTCTTAGCCTTTTGTGCCAAATGTTGCATTTCTTCCTGAGAAAATTCATATTTTGCATTGCAGTACGGACAGGTAATTTCGGTTTTTTCATCCTCTGCCAGCTGCTTCAGTTCCTTTTTCGGCAGCGTCTCCAGGACGCCTTCCACCCGCTCCCGGCTGCAGCGGCAGCCAAAATGCAGCGGATAGCTGTCCAGAATTTCCACTTCCATATCTTTTCCCAGCATCTGAATGATCCGCTCCGGTGTGAAGCCCATGTCGATGAGACTGGAAACATAGGGCGTGTGCCTGACATTTTTGTCCAGTTTCTCCAGGGTTTCCTCACTGCAGTTGGGCAGCGCCTGGATGAACCAGCCCCCTGCCGCCTGCACGTCGCCCGTTTCATCCACCAGCACGCCCAGGCCTACAGAAGACGGTGTCTGTTCGGAAGTGTACAGATATCTTGTCAGGTCATCGGCAATCTCGCCGTCCACCAGCTCCGCCGTTCCGGTAAAAGGTTTCGCGCCGGCTGTGTAACGGGTCACGGAAATAGTGCCGTTGCCAACCGCGCCGCCAACGTCCAGATGTCCGTTCTTCGGCGGCAGATACACATCCGGATTTCCCACATACCCCCGGGCAATGCCTCCCTGGGCTTCTCCCGTGATGCCCTGAATGGGCCCGTCGCCGGTCACTTTGATGCCAACGCCTTCCTCGTTTTTCATGGTGGCCGCCAGCAGCAGCGCTCCGGTTACGGTACGCCCCAGGGCTGCGGTGGCCAGGTGGGACAGATTATGGCGCAGGGACAGCTTGCGCACCAGGCGGGTTGTCCGGGCCACATAAATGCGCGCGTCCCCCACCGTCGCCCGGGTCAGGATATCCCCTTCGCCGGTAAATTTTGCTTTCGCAGTTTTATCTTTATTAATTTTTTCTTCAGGCTTGTTCAATGAATTACTTTTGATATCTTCCATAATAATCCTTTTCCGATTTTATATAAAGCACGCAGACGAATGAATCAGTGTTTCCTTATGTAACCTTTACACATTTCACTATGCTACACACGCTTGCACTTGCATTGCTTTTGCAAAACTACAATCCTGTTCCGTTACAGTTTCTTGAACAGGTTGGCCATTTCGATAGCGCTCATGGCAGCATCATAGCCTTTATTACCAGCTTTGGTTCCGGCACGCTCCACGGCCTGCTGGATAGTTTCCGTAGTCAGGATTCCGAACGCCACCGGCACGCCGGTCTTCATGGACGCCTGAGCCACACCCTTGGCCGCTTCCGCGCAGACGTAATCAAAATGCGGAGTGGAACCGCGGATGACCGCTCCCAGCGCAATCATGGCGTCAAACTTTCCGCTTTCCGCCAGTTTCTGCGCAGCCAGGGGAATCTCGTAAGCCCCGGGCACCCAGACCAGAACCACCTCATCGGTGTTTCCTCCTGTGCGGCGGATGGCGTCTTCCGCACCGCCCAACAGCTTGCTGGTAATAAACTCGTTAAACCGGGAAACTACGATAGCCAGCTTCAATCCTTTTGCCGTTAACATACCTTCAATCGTTTTCATTTTCAATCCTCCTCACATGGTTCATTCTCGGTGTTTTTAAAAAAACAGTAATTTTTATTGTTTTGCACACAAACTTATTCTTTATGATTGCCGCAATGACAACCCAGATGCAGATCCGACAGCTCATGCCCCATTTTATTTTCCTTGGTTTCCAGATAAAACTCATTGTACTGATTGGGTGCAATTTCAATGGGCACCCGTCCGGTGACCGTGATGCCGTAACCGGATAAGCCGGCCCGTTTTGCCGGATTGTTAGTGATCAGCCGCACGCTGGTGAGACCCAAATCTGATAAAATCTGGGCGCCCATGCCGTAGTCCCGCAGGTCCGGGGCAAAGCCCAGCCGCACATTAGCCTCCACGGTATCCAGTCCCTGCTCCTGCAGCGCATAGGCCCGTATCTTATTGGCCAGCCCGATGCCCCGGCCTTCCTGTCGCATATAGACCACGACGCCGCAGCCTTCTTTTTCAATCATGCGCAGGGCGGAAGCCAGCTGGTCACCGCAGTCACAGCGTAGGCTGCCGAATGCGTCACCGGTGAGGCATTCCGAATGGACCCGCACCATCACGTCTTTTTTTCCTGCAACCTCTCCCTTGACCAGGGCGATGTGGCATAAGTCGTCCAAATCGTTTTCATAGGCAATAATTTTAAAGGTGCCGAATTTGGAAGGCAGCTTTGCCTCCGCCACCCGGTGTACCATCTTTTCATGCTGCTTGCGGTACGCCACCAGCGAGGCCACCGTTATAAACACCAGATTGTGTTTCTTCGCGAACTCAATCAGCTGGGGCGTGCGCATCATATGGCCGTCTTCATCCATAATCTCGCAACAGATACCTACCGGTGTCAGGCCCGCCAGCCGGCACAGGTCCGTGGTGGTTTCCGTGTGCCCGGTCCGCACAAGCACCCCGCCTTTCCGGCTTCGCAGCGGGAACACATGGCCCGGCCGCCGGAAATCCATTGCCTGTGCACCGGGTTCCGTTACCTTTTTCATGGTATAAGCCCGCTCATAAGCCGAAATGCCCGTCGTGGTATCCACATGGTCGATGGAAACGGAAAAAGCCGTTTCATGATTGTCCGTATTGTGGGAAACCATAGCGCTGAACTGCAGCTTGTCCATAATTTCGGCATCGGCCGGCATACAGATGAGGCCCCGGGCTTCCTTTGCCATAAAATTGATAGACTCCCCGGTACAGAACTGGGCCGCCATGATCAGGTCGCCTTCGTTTTCCCGGTCCTCGTCATCGGTTACCAGCACCATCTTCCCTGCCTTGATGGCAGCGATGGCTTCTTCAATCGTGTTGAATGTAAAGTCTTTCATCATCTTCTCCCATTCCGCCTTTAATGGAAAAACCTAACTGTTCTTATTGATACTTTTCTTACTAATACTGAAAAGGAAGCGCGGTTTAATCTACGTTTCCCTGCATGGACACCCATGCATTATGTCTTTTAAAAACCATGCCGGAGCAAAAACGCTTCCGTTAATTCCGGTTCTGAATTGTTATTCTCAGCAGCACCCGGCTTATGCCGGCCCGCAAAACCGTTAAAACCGTTCCCCTTTTTATCCATCCCCAGCATTTTCTCTACATACCGGGCCAAAATATCTGTTTCCAGATTGACAGCATCGCCAGCGCTTTTATACCCCAGCGTGGTCATCTTTGCCGTATGGGGAATCAGGGAAACACCAAAGCCCGAATCATCGGTTTCCGTCACCGTCAGGCTGATGCCGTCCACGGCGATGGAACCTTTTTCTACTATATAACGAAGCAGTTCCCCGGGCGCCTGGATCCGGTACACCCGTGCATTGCCTTCCGGAATAATCTGCTGAATCGTTCCCACACCTTCCACGTGTCCCTGCACGCAGATTCACCCTGTCCCCCGGCTGCAGCAGATGCAGGGTGGTCCTGCGCACGGTTTCCGGCATCACGTCCGCCGTAAAGGTATCGCCCCGAAGATGCACTACCGTTAAACAGACACCGTTCACGGCAATACTGTCCCCGATTTTTACACCGGACAGCAACTGGGGAGCGCGAACCGTCAGCCGGCAGCTTGTACTTCCTTCCGCCAGTCGTTCCACCGTGCCAAGGGAAGCAATTAAACCCGTAAACATGATACATCCTCTCTTTAACAGTTTCTATTTTGGAAAAATAGTTACTCTTAACAATCTTTAAAACAATTTTATATAACTACGTTTTCGTAGGTGAAAACCCATTCCTTGCTCATGCAGACAAACAATGCCATACAGTTTATCAGTCAGACAAAGGAGAGCCTCTGCATTTCTTTTTAAAACGTTACCCTGCCGGTGATCAGCCAGTCTTTCCCCAGGGTCAGCAGTTCCGGTTCCACAACCGTTGCGCATTGGGACATTCGCTCAATGCCCCTGCCTCCAACGGAAGGCAGTGCATGGGTTCCTCCCACCAGTTTCGGCGCAATAAAGGCGTAGACCCGGTCAGCCGTCTGACTGTCCAAAAACGAGCCCAGCACTTCGCTGCCGCCTTCCACCAAAACAGATGTAATCTCATGCTCATATAAGGACTGCAGCAAAGCAGAAACCGAAATCTTTCCATTCTCACAGGGAAGAGTTACCACTTCCACGTTATGCAGACGCCGCAGTGTATCGCATGCATCTGCATCCGCTTCCGGGCCGGTAATTACCAATGTCTTTGCATCCCCCTGCAGCACCTTTGCCGTCAGTGGAATCCTGGCCCTGCTGTCCAACACGATGCGGACGGGATTTTTCCCCTCCACCAGCCTTGTGGTCAGTTCCGGATCATCATCCAGTACCGTACCGATGCCAACCAGGATCGCGTCATGGATCTTACGAAGGTAATGGCTGTACGTATGCGCCTCCTGCCCCGTCACGAAATGGGAATCCCTGGCAGTAGTAGCCAGTTTGCCGTCCAGCGTCTCCGCAAATTTCAGACTGACAAAGGGACGGTTTTGGGTAACCCACAGTAAAAAGTGTTCATTCAGACGCCTTGCTTCTTTTTCGCAGACGCCCAGACGCCAGTAATAACCTCTACGCCAGCTTCCCGCAAACGGCGAAATCCGTTGCCCGCCACTTTGGGATTGGGGTCTTCCATGGCCGCCACCACCCGTTTGATGCCCGCTTTGATCAGAGCTTCACAACAGGGACCGGTCCGTCCCCAGTGGGAACAGGGTTCCAGCGTAACAAACGCGGTGTGACCCTGCCGTTGCTTCGCCTTCATGTCCGCGATGGCATTCACTTCCGCATGAGGCTTCCCCGCCTTACGGTGCCAGCCTTCGCCGACTATCTTTCCATCTGCGTCGGCAATCACACAGCCCACCATGGGATTGGGACTGGTACAGCCTTCCGCCCGTCGGGCAAGTTCCAACGCCCTGCGCATATACATTTCATTGTCAGACATAGCAACTCTCCAAAATAAAAAACCACAGGAAACGTCACGAGGCATTTCCTATGGCAAGACAAATCGTTCCTACATGTCTTTTCTCATCCAGACTATACTGTCGGTTCCGGAATCACACCGGATCGTGCGTCGGCGCACCAGGCGCTGTCGGCTCGCGGACTGTACCGCCGGTTGGGAATTATGCGCCGGATTTTCCGGACACACTCACCCTGCCCCAAAGACTGTTTTCGCTATATAGTTTAATATGAAATCACGCGTCTGTCAATCGTACAAGCCTGCAATGATACATTCCTTTGCAGGCGCTTACCCGCGCAGGCTCTTTACCGCGGCGTTCACGTCCTTCGCCCCGTACACATACGAACCCGCCACAAGCACCGTCGCCCCGGCCCCCACAACCTGTCGGGCCGTTTCCGCATTGATGCCGCCGTCCACCTGAATGTCGGTACGCAAACCGGCCAGGTCTAACATACGGCGCAGCCGGCTGATCTTCGGCAATACGGAAGAGATAAACTGCTGCCCGCCAAAGCCCGGATTCACCGTCATCAGCAACACCATATCCACATCGGGCAGGATTTCTTCAATCAAAGCTAAGGAACTGGCGGGATTCAACGCCACACCGGCTTTGATCCCTTTGGCATGGATGGCCTGTATACAGCGGTGCAAATGCTTTGTGGCTTCCGCATGCACCACAATCTGGTCTGCACCGGCTGCAGCAAAATCCTCAATATAGGTTTCCGGATGATCCACCATCAGATGACAGTCGAAAAACATCCTGGTCACGTTCCGGATTTTTTTCACCACCGGCGCGCCAAAGGTCAGGTTCGGCACAAAATTGCCGTCCATCACATCAATATGCACCCAGTCGGCGCCGGCCTTTTCTATCTTCCGGATCTCGTACTCTTTCCGAATTGACAAATAAGACGCGTAACGGGAAGAGGCAATCCGGTTTTCCTGCACCGCATCCTTGACGCCGCAGACCGGTTCATGGGTGTGACTGCAGGGTGAGAATTTACAGATTGCTTCAAACTGCCTGAACTCGGGAAACCAGGCCGGCAACAGGTCCGGTTCAAGATTTTCCATCATCACGTTGCCAAAACCGGGCGTATCGGCCAGATACCCTCCGTTAAAGGGAATGAGTTCCGTATACCGGGTGGTATGCTTCCCCCGGCTGATCTTCGTGCTGATCTCCCCTGTGGTCCGGAAAACGCCGGGCTGAATCGCATTCAGCGCGGAGGATTTGCCCACCCCGCTGGGCCCGCCGAACGCGGTGACTTTTCCCTCCAGACGCCGGCGCAGGGCGTCGATGCCCTCTCCGGTTTTGGAAGAAATCACAAAGGTTTCATACCCGATCTTCCGATACACCGAAGCAATGGTTTCCCTCTGTTCTTCCGTTGCAAGGTCTGCCTTGGACAGCACCAGCAGTACCGGAATGTTTGCCGCTTCCGCCAGCACCAGCAATTTGTCCGCGATCAGAAAACTGAAGTCCGGCTGTACCAGCGCCAGGGTGATCACCAGCAGATCAAGATTGGCCACCGTGGGTCTGTCCAGATAATTACGGCGGGGCAGCACGGCGGTGATCATCCCTTCGTCCGCCTTATCCGGATTCACTTCCAGCTGCACCCGGTCTCCCGTACACAGGGAAAACCGTTTTTGTTTCATGTGCCCTTTGACCTTACAGGTTATCATGACGCCGGCGCAATCCACATAATAGTAACCGCTGTAAGACCGCACTACCAAGCCCGATGTTACCAACTCTTCTCCTCTACCAGCCTGTGGTCTACATAGAAGCCGACACGCTGTACGTCGCTGTCAACCTTTGTACGCAGCCGCACGCCGCCGTTATAGGATCCGGACACTTCCACCTTCTGGGACCTGCCGTTGTTGGAAACGATCTGCACCGTATGGGTTCCGGTTCCGGGCACCACAAATTCGGCATACCGGCTGCCGCTTGCTTTGCTCACTGTCACACTGCCGTTGCTCTTACCGCTGTTATCATTGATTTTGTCCGTCGTAGCCGGTAAGCCGGCCTGCTTTTTCGCATTCGATACCAGCAGGACCACCGTGGATCCTTCCGGTATGGAATCATTGGCTCTCGGCGACATACCGAGGACCGTATTTTTATTCTTGTCGCTGTCTTCTTCTTTTACTTCTACTTTCAGCTTCATCGCTTCCAGTTTCTTTCTGGCTTCTTCAAGCGTTGTGCCTTTCAGGTCAGGCAGCGCTACCTGTTTTTCTTCTTTTTTGTTGATTACAATGTTCACGGCGCCATTGTCGCTTAACTGGCTGTTTTCTTCCGGTGATTGACTCAGAATGATGTCTTCCGGCTTGGTCTGTTCCCATTTATATTCTATCTTTTCAATGCGCAGATTTTTATCCGACAGGATTTTTTCCGCCTGCTCCAGCTTTAATCCGACGACTTTCGGAACCGGTATCATCTTTTCCGAAGCAGAAACAATCAGCGTGATCGTCGCGCCCTCTTTGCGCTTGAATCCCGCCACCGGATCCATCCGTAAGACCAGTCCGGGTTTCACACCGGGGTCCACTTTATTCTCCAGTTCAACCTTAAAGCCCTGCGCCTCCAGTACTTTCTTCGCTTCCGTAACCGTTTTGCCGTTTACATCCGCCACAATAACATCCGGTTTGGAGGAACTAAAGAGATAGAATACGCCGCCCGCAACCAGCAGGAACAACACTACCACAATCGCCAGCAGTTTCCCCCAGAAGCCGGATTTCTTTTTAGGCGCTCTGTAGTTTCTCTTTTGTTCCGGCGCCTCCGGTGTTATCTCTTCCGTTTGCCCTGCAACTGTACTTACAGCATGTCCGCTGTCAGGCCCCGCAGTGCCAACCCCCATTACCGGTTCCGAAACATCACTCTTTTCCGCAACCGGAATCACTACCGGCTTTACTTCCGTCTGGGGAACCGTCTCCGGATCGTCAGTACCTGCAACCGCCTGCAGTTCCGCATCTCCGCCAGCCGTTCCGTTCCGGACTTCCGCAGGCTGATCCCATTCTGTTTCCGTCTTCCCGTCCCCGGAAAACTCAGGTTCCTCCGTAAACAAAGACTGTTGCTCGGCTCCTGCCGCACTGTTTGTCGCCGCGATTACGCTTCCTGCTGCAGCAATGCCTGCAGCCGCAGCCGCTTTTTCCGTCCGTTCCGTGGAAACCGGCTCCACTCTTTTGGTATTCTCCGGCGTTCCATAATTATCAGGCTCCGTTGTCCTGCCGTCTATTTTTTTTGTGAGGAAGTCCGGGGTCATGACCATCGTCGCATATTTATCCCGTTCCGCTTTCGCTTTTGCCTGGGCAGTTGCATTAGCGGCCACAGCGCCTTTCACCGCAGCATTGGATACAATGGCTTTCAGCGGTATGGTCTGTCCCAACATGATATCGTTATTTTTGCTGGGATAAAGCCGGTTCTTGACTTCCATCAGATCGTTTTTCATTTCCTCAGCGGTAGCATAACGGTCTTTTATGTCTTTGGCCAGCGCTTTATCAATAATCTTCTGCAGCTCGTCCGGCGCATCCGGCCAATATGCTTTTAAAGGAGGCGCCTGCTCTTCCACCTGTTTGCGGGCCACAGATACCGCATTATTGCCGTCAAAGGGAACGACCCCTGTCAGCATTTCATAAAAGACGATGCCCAGAGAATAAATATCCGACTGCGCCGTTACCGCAAGTCCCTGGGCCTGTTCCGGCGAAAAATAGTGCACGGAACCCACCACAGAAGCCGTAAATGCCATGGTTTCATTGGAAACGATGCGGGAAATCCCAAAATCAACGATCTTCGGTACCATAGCTTCCGTCAGCACGATATTCTGGGGTTTTATATCGCAATGGATAATGTTGTGCTTGTGAGCATGAGCCAGCGCCGAAGCCAGCTGCGCCGTCAGCGCAACGGCCAGCGCAGGGTCCATACGTCCGTTCTGTTCCTCAAAGGATTTCAGGCTGACCCCCTCCACATATTCCATCAGAATATAGCTGATATCCCCTTCGTCGCAGACGTCATAAATCGTAACAATGGACGGATGGATCAGGCGGGCCGCCGAACGGGCCTCCCGCTTAAACTGTTCCAGCTGGGTTTTGCTGTCCAGGAATTTTTTACGCAGTACCTTGATGGCGATTTTCCGGTCCAGGAGAACATCTTTGGCCAGATACACTTCCGCCATGCCGCCAAATCCAACGGATTTTAAAATTTCATAACGTCCGTTCAAAATTTCACCGACCATCGTGTTCCACCTCTTTTCGATCCAGTTTCAGTATAATAAACGATATATTGTCCCTGCCGCCTTTTTCCAGAGACGCACTGAGGAGCGCGTCGGCGGCATCTTCCGTATCTTCTTTCTGCAGATACTCCGCAATCTCATTATCGTGCAGCATATCTGTCAGCCCGTCGCTGCAAAGCAGGATGGTATCGTCCGTGTAGATATCTATGACGAACACATCGCCATCCACATTCTTATTGACGCCGATTCCCCGGGTCAGCATGTTTTTCTGCGGATGGTTGAAGGCTTCTTCCTGTGTCAGCTCTCCATTCTCAACCATCTCCGCCACCAGGGAATGGTCCCGGGTGATCTGTTTCAGCTGTTTCTGCCGCAACAAGTAGACCCTGCTGTCTCCCACATTGAAAACATATCCCTTTCCTTTTCCGTTGAAATAAATGCCGGAAAGGGTCGTGCCCATTCCCTCAAAGGTATATTCAGACTGGGCTTTCTTATACACTTCCACGTTCACGTCCCGCATGATCTGATATAACTTGGACACCAGCGCGAAACCGTTTTTCCCGTACAGGTCATCTTTTTCCGCTTTTAACTTTTCCAAAGCCAGCTTGCTGGCCACCTCGCCTGCATTATAGCCGCCCATTCCGTCTGCAATCGCAAATAAGAACGGACGCTCCAGCAGCAAACTGTCTTCATTATTTATTCTGACCCTTCCCTTATGGGTCCGAGCCGCTACTGACACAACAATCCCTCCTGTCAGTACATGATAGCACAGCTGCAAACCTGTGCAGTTCAGGAACGTGTTCCCTGTGCTTTTTCTCCGGCAAACGCGGCACGCAGCTGTCCGCAGGCCGCATTGATATCCTTTCCCATCTCTTTACGTACCGTTGCATGGATGCGGCGCCGATGTAAAATCGACAAAAAGCGTTCAACTCGCTTTGTACCGGGCCGGAAATAACCTTTTTCCGGAACCGGATTGGCCGGAATGAGATTTACGCCGGCCTGCTTATAACGCAAATACTCCGCCAGCAACTCCGCATCCCTGTCGCTGTCATTGATATCTGCCAGTAAAATATACTCATACGTAACCTGTCTTCCGCTGCTGACCGCATACTCTTCCGCTGCGGCAATCACATCCGGAAACGGAAAACCCTGATTGACCGGCATCAGTTCCGAACGCAGCTCATTTCTGACCGCGTGGAGCGATATGGCCAGATTAATCGGCAGTTCCAGCTTCTGCATCTTTTGGATGCCGGGAATAATACCGCAGGTGGAAACCGTCATGTTGCGGTACCCGATATTGGCAACATCCGGCCGATGCAAAAACTGCAGGGCCTCGAAGACCGCGTCAAAATTCAGCATGGGCTCGCCGCTTCCCATGACCACCACACGGCTCACCCTTTCTCCCGCGGCAGCAAGCCGGGCATCGAAGAGATACACCTGGGCCGCAATCTCGGCGACCGTCAGATTTCTCACCGCGCCATGCAGGCCGCTGGCACAAAACGCGCAGTGCATATCGCAGCCAACCTGACTGGAAACACAGACGCTGTACCCGTAATCATGATGCATCAGTACCGTTTCGATGGCATTGCCGTCGGGCAGTTCCAGTAAAATTTTCTGTGTCAGCCCGTCCGCGGAATCTAACTTGCGGACGACCCGTATTTCCGCAGGCAATACCGAAAACGTTTCCTGCAGCAACTGGCGCTCCGCTTTGCCCAGATTGCTCATCTGCGCAAAATCAAATACACATTTCTGATACAGCCAGTCGTAAATCTGCTTTGCCCGGAATTTTTTCATTCCCAACTCAGCCAGCGCCGTCTGCAATTGCGGCAAGGGCATTCCGAAAATTTCAGTCTTCATATCTCTGTCTATCTAAAACCAGTTGTTACTTTCCAACATTATAAAAGTAAAACTCTATATAAATTAAATTCTGCTACTGTTTTTAAGGAAACGTTATTTATCTTTCTGCAATACTGTCAGATAAAATCCGTCCACACCATCCCGCTGCGGATACAGTTGCAGTTCCTTAACGGTCTTTTTCGTACGGGGATGGGCGAAGCCGGTTTGCTTCCACTCCCGGTGATGCTGCAAAAACGCTTCTATCAAAATCCGGTTTTCCCGGTCTTCGATCGTACACGTGCTGTATACCAGAACGCCGCCGGGTTTTACATAACGGCTTGCGTTGTCCAGAATTTTCTGCTGCAGCGCCGGAAAATCCCGCAGCCCGGTTTCCGTTTTTGTCCAGCGCGCTTCCGCCCTGCGTCGCAGCACGCCCAGGCCGGAGCAGGGCGCATCCACCAGCACCCGGTCAAAGGCGGCTTCCCACTCTTCCCGGAACACGCAGCCGTCCTGCAATTCTGTCTTTATATTTTCCAGCTTCAGCCTGGCCGCATTTTCTGCAATCAGTTTCAGTTTATGGGGGTAGATGTCACAGGCCGTCACCCTGCCGGTATTCTCCATCAGCGCAGCGATATGGGTGGTTTTACCGCCCGGCGCGGCGCACAGGTCCAACACCCGTTCCCCCGGTTGCGGCGCTAAGGCCATAGCCGGCAGCATGGAACTTTCATCCTGCACATAAAAACTGTGGGGAAATGTTTCCAGCAACATCTGCAGGCCCGGCGATTTTGTCATCACGATCCCGTCGGGACACCAGAGGGACACCTCCGCTTCGCAGCCCATTTCCCGCAAATCCTGCAAAAAGGCGTCACGGGTCGTCATACATGAATTCACCCGCAGACTCAGACTGGCCGGTTCATTATCCCAGCTGCACAACGCATTTGCTTCTTCATCGCCAAACTGTCTGCGCCAGCGCTCTACCAGCCAGCGGGGGTGACAGACGCGCAGCGGCATATCGTTCCGGATATTCTCCCACAGCAGTTCTTTCTGCCGGAGCGTACCCCGCAGCACCCCGTTGACAAATTTATCCGTGCCTTTATGACTGAACTTTTTAGCCAGATTCACACTTTCATTACAGGCAGCGGAGTCCGGAATCCGGTCCATATAAAAAATCTGGTATAAACCCAGATGCAGAATACAGTAGATCACCGGTTCCAGTTTCCGGACAGGACGGTCTGTCATCCGGCCAAGCACAAAGTCCAGGGTGCCCTTTGCCTTGACAGCGCCGTTGACCAGCTCTGTGGCAAAACGCCGGTCCAGCTCTTCCAGGCCGGCCCTGCGCAACGTGCGGTTCAGCGCAATGGCAGTATAGGCTCCTTCCTGCCAAATCTGCAGCATAGCCTGCAACGCGGCTTCCCTGCCGTTCACAGGACGTTTCAGGCTGTCCGGCATTCCGTGTCTGTCTTTACGCACTGGCATCTTCCGGTATATCCTCGCTTAACATACGAATTGCTTCTTCCACTTTCGCAATACTGACCCTTGTATTAAAGCAGGGACCAAAGGGACGCTCATTAAAGATCGCAATGACCGGTATGGGAAAAACATCCTGGATCCCGCTGGTCAGATCCCGCTCACAGGCCACGGCAATGATTGCCTTGGGATGCGCCTTGGCCACCATCTGCCGGGCCAGCGTCCCACCGGTGGCCACCACGAAATGCATATGATATTTATGACACAGCCCCAGCAGACCGCCCACACAGCAACCGCCGCACTGCTGACAGTTTTCGATGTTCCGGGTGATCTTCCGGGGACAGGTATCCAACTGGAGACAGTGAGGAGTCAGGATCAGCAGCCGGTCCGAGGGGACCTTGATATGATGCTGCTTCACCAGCGCATTATTCACCGCCACAAAACTCTGTTCCACCTTTTCCCTGGGAATGTTCAGGATACGTCCCAGGCCCACCGCAAAGGGGAACAGAAAATTGATTGCTTTCCAGGACCAGAAATATAAAATTTTCGGCAGCGGCATACCCATAATCGCCAGCACAATCGCCAGTTCCCCGGCAAACAGGAAGAAGATCGCCCCGAATACCAGGAAGCCAAAGGCCGCCGGCAAAAACTGGCTGATCGCCTCAAAGCCCAGATAGGTTACCTTCCAGGCAAAAAACAGGAGGACAGCCGTCATGATGGCGCTGAACAGCACCAGTGCAAGGAACACTCTTTTTTTGGGGTTAACCGCCATTTCCACTGCAGAAACCATAAAACATCTTACTCCTTACTGTCAAACCGATCGCCGGCCGTCACGCCGCGGCCGTTCAGAAATACGGCGGCAGGCATGCGTTTTTTCGATTCCGGCTGTACGGTCAGTATCCGCAGCTCCTCATCCCGGCAAGCCACGGAAAAATCTTTTTTCGTCACGGAAACCACGGTCCCCGGAAGAGCTTCCGTCCTGTTTCCGGTCACACGGGTCTCCCAAATCTTCAACAGTTTCCCGTCAGGCAAATACGTAAACGCGCCCGGCACCGGGTCAAAGCCCCGCACCCGGTCATGCACTTCCTGCGCCGGACGGTTCCAGTCGATTTTCGCCATTTCTTTCGTAAGCAGCGTCGCAAAGGTTGCTTCACTTTCCTTCTGAATTTCAGGCTGCAGCCCTTCCGCGATCCGGGGAAGCGTATCCGTCAAAAGTGCCGCGCCTTTTTCCATCAGCTCGTCATGGAGCCGGGCAAAGTTCATTTCCGCATCAATCGGCACAACCACCCGGCTGTACATGGCTCCTGTGTCCATACCCTTTTCCATCCGCATGATCGTCACGCCGGATTCCTTTTCCCCTTTGATAATCGCGTACTGGATCGGCGCGGCGCCGCGGTATTTAGGCAGCAGAGAGGCATGCACGTTGATACAGCCATAGGTGGGAATATCCAAAATTTCCTGTGTCAGGAACTGGCCGAAAGCGGCCACCACAATAAAATCAGGCTGCCAGGCTTTTAACTGCTGCACAAATTCCGCTTCTTTGACCTTCAGCGGCTGGAATACCGGCAGACCGTGCTGCAGCGCAAAGGTCTTCACCGGTGTTTCCACCATCTTCTGCCCCCTGCCTTTCGGACGGTCCGGCTGGGTCACCACAGCCTGTATATGATACTGTCCCGCTTCCAACAATGCTTTCAGGGACCCCACCGCAAAATCCGGCGTGCCCATGAACACCACATTCCACATCGTTCAATCCTCCGGCGCTTTCAGGGTAATGGTCACGGCCTTGTCCGTAAACAGAATGCCATCCAGATGGTCCGTCTCATGCTGCAGACAGATCGCCAGCAGCCCGTCGGTGGCAAGGAACTGCTTCTTGCCGTGGGGATCGGTATATTCACATTCCACATATTCCGCCCGTTCCACTTCGCCTTCAAAATTGGGGACTGAAAGACAGCCTTCCCCAGCGATCCGGGAACCCTCTTTTTTCGTAATGACCGGATTGATCAGCTCCAGCAGCCCGTTTCCGTCCTGCAGGTCAATGACCACAATGCGCTGCAGAATACCCACCTGGGGCGCCGCCAGCCCGATCCCGTTACCGGATTTGTACAGCGTATCCGCCATATCTTTCAAAATACGTTTCACTTTTTTATCTATGCGCTTCACCGGTTCGCTGACTTTTTTGAGAACCGGGTCTCCCGCCCTTCTGATTTCCAGGACCGCCATGTTGCCTCCAAATTAAATCTGAATTCAATAAAAAATAAAATTACATTATATTATAACACATAACTCCGTATTTTTAAAGTTACCTATATTGCCATAATCGGATCCACATCGAAAAACACATTCTTTACCGTCCTGTATCTGCTGGCAAGCAGACACGCTTTCACCTGTTCCATCGCCTGGGACTTCACCACGATATTGATCCGGTACAAATCCCTGACCTTTGCCACGCCGGATGGAAAGGGGCCCATGATCTCCGTACGTTCCCAGTGCTCCGCCGCATACCGGCCCCGCAAATACTGCGCCATTTCATCGGCCAGTTCCCAGGCTTTCTTCTCTTCTTTATCCACTACCGTTACTTTCAGGATCTCACCATACGGAGGATAGAGCAATTCCTTTCTCATAGCCAGCTCGTGTCCGGCAAAGGTTTCGTAATCCTGTTTGGCCGCCAGGGTAATGATCTCATTTTCCGGATCATAGGTCTGCAGCACCACGCGGCCCGGTTTATCGCCCCGCCCGGCCCGGCCGGCCGCCTGGGTCAGCAGGGAAAAGCCCCGTTCGGACGCGCGGAAATCCGGCATGTTCAACGTACTGTCCGCTGCCAGTATGCCAACCAGGGTCACGTCCGGAATATCATGACCCTTGGCCACCATCTGGGTACCCAGCAGCACATTGGCTTCCTTTTGGGAAAAACGCCGGATGATCTCCTCATGGGCCATTTTAGTGGCCGTGCTGTCCTGATCCATACGCAATACCTGAACACCGGGCATCTGGCTGATTTCCTGTTCCGCTTTCTGGGTTCCGCTGCCGAAGAATTTGATCCGCCGGCTGCCACAATGGGGGCAGGTTTCCGGAATCGGATACGTATTCCCGCAATAATGACACCGCATAGCCTGTTCATCCGCATGAAACACCAGACTGACCGCACAGTGCGGACAGGTCAGCGTTTCCCCGCAGTCCCTGCACATGACAAAGGTGGAATAGCCCCGACGGTTCAGCAGCACAATAGCCTGCTGGTCTGCGTGTACCGTCGCAATGAGCTCCCGGCGCAGCTTGCGGGAAATGACGGAAAAATTTTTCTGCGCCAGTTCTTCCCGCATATCCACCACGTCCACAGCAGGCAAAAAGGAACTGCCCGGACGGCGTTTCAGCTGCAAATGACCAATCTTTCCCGAAACCGCGCGGAAATAGGATTCCAGGGAAGGCGTGGCGCTGCCCAGGACCAGCACCGCCCCGCTGTTCTTACACCGGTAACGCGCCACTTCCCTGGCGTGGTAGGCAGGACGTTCCTCCTGTTTATAACTGTTCTCCTGTTCCTCGTCTACCATTACGAGGCCCAGATTCTTAAACGGGGCGAAGACCGCGCTTCGCACCCCGATCAACACATTGGCTTCCCCGGTGCGCATCTTGTACCAGACGTCGCCCCGTTCATTTTGCGACAACTTGCTGTGGGCCACGGCCACTTCCTGACCGAACCAGGCCTGAAACCGCTGCACAATCTGCGCCGTCAGCGCAATTTCCGGTACCAGCACCAGCACCTGCTTTCCCTGCCGCAAGGCATGGTCGGCAGCCCGCAGATATACCTCGGTCTTACCGCTGCCGGTAATTCCCTGCAGCAAAAATTCCTGGGGTCTTGTCTTTTCGCAATTCGTCTCTGTCTTCTGTTTACCGGCGTCTACGCCAAGCACAGCCGCGCCGGGTTCATCCTTTTCCGCCGGCTTCCCCGTCGGAAAATAATCCAGCGACGCCTTAATCGCCGCCACCGCCTGGGCCTGTTCCTCCGTCAGCTGCAACGTTTCCTTACGCTCTGCCTGACGGTCATAACTGTTACGCAGCAACCGCTTTTCCGTCCGCAGCGCCCAGCCCTTTTCCGCCAGCGTCTGTAACACAGCCCCGCTGATGTGCTGCGCCTCCGCCTCTTTCCGGTCCAGCGGCTCCGTTGCATGAAGCAGAACTTCCAGCGCCTGCATCTGCGCTTTCGCCCGGCGGCTTCCTTCCGCCAGCGCCGCCTTTCCCATTTCTGTAATGGTATAGGCCACAACCGTCCGGGCCTTCAGCCGCTCTTCTATCTCATAGGCAATCAGCCGGCCCCCCTGATATACTGGCTTGCGCCGGATGCTCGTCTTCCCGGGGATAAACAACCGCATAGCTTCCGCCAGGGAACACATATAATACCCGGCCAGCCACTTTGCCGTCCCCATCATCTCTTCCGAAAACCAGGGACGGGTTCCCAGCACCGCCGTAACCTCTTTCATCTTATCCAAGGAAAAACCGGGATTCTCCTTTTGCAATAACGCCAGGGCTTCTTCCCGGTCAAAATCCCGCACGATAAAACCTTCCACCTTCTGGGGGCCGAAGGGAACGACTACGCGCCAGCCTTCCCCGGCCTGCCCCATACTGTCCGGAAGGCCATATATAAACTGCCTGAACAGATTTTTAACAGGCAGATTGATCGCTACCAGTACATATTTCATACCAAACCTCATTGCCGGTGATTGGCGCCATCGGCATAATTGATCGCGATGCCCGGCTGCACATTATACACAAACACATGGAAATGGAGCGCCCTGCCTCCGTCATCGGCAGACAGCGCTTCCATCGTCACGCCCCGGGCCACCAGTTCGCGCCCGTAAAACACAGGCGTCACCCGGTAAAACACATGCTTACGGGTCTGCCGGATATAACTGGCCACGCGGTTCTCAAAGGGAAGCATCCCCACCACGTTAAAATGCCGCGTCCCCGTGATCAGATTCCGTTTATTGGCATTCTCTCCCGTCAGCTGGAATGCCAGAAGATGACAACGATTATATAAATACTTTTTATCAATCTCATCGTACTTGCTGAACTGCCAGCCCGAAGGCTTTACCATCCCGATGGGCCCCCTTGGCTTCGTGGGAAGGAACTCCGGCCCCAGTTTTCCGTACGCCGGCCCGCAGCGCCCCAGTGCATCCAGGGGCGTAAAGGAATAATAGGGATTTTCCTTTGCCTTGAATTCTTCGGAAAACTGCGGTTTGTTCCCATACAGGACCACAAAGGAACGGCCCGTATACTCCGGCAGGTTATCCAGCGTAACAAAAGGCGCCCGCTGGGCCGCACGTCCCCCGCCCTCAACCGGCCTCGCCTCCTGATGCTGCAGATTGACAAACTCCAGCCCGAAAAGCACCAGGACAACCACCATCACCGCGCGAAGAAAAATCCATTTAACTTTTTTCCAAAACCCTGACCCGTTGCGCGCCGCCATCCCGACTCCTGTTTCCACTACTTACAATCCAACCGTACTTCCGCAACATTTCCAAATGAAAAAAGAGGGCGGCTACAGGATAGAAATCACGCTGTAGCCACCGACAGATCCGCTCCGTTTATTTCAACATAGACAGAAGCCCCAGCAAATCGCTTCCGTCAAAGGACGCCTGGTTTTGCGGACGACGCTGCGCTCCCCCCTGGGCGGAGGACATCATCTGCATAAAGCCCATGATATCCGAAGCGTCAATGCCGTCGCTCAGGTCAATGGCCGGTCTCTGCCGCTGCACCGGCGCCTGATTGGACGCAGCAGACAGACTGCTGAGCAATACCGGAGCCAGCGCGCTCAGCGCCGAGCCCACCTGATCGTTGCTCAGGCCGCTCTGGCTGGACAGCCCGTTCATCACTGAAGAAGAATTCCTTCCCAGAATATGCTGTAAAATCTTGGCGCCGTCGTCCATATCCGCCGTGGCAAACTGTTCGGCCACCGAACCCGTCCCGGTATGCTGCCCCAGGGCTTCATTCAAGGACGCCGCGCCGGACTGGGTGGAAGCATTGGCAGTCATGGCCCGCAGCAAGATGGGCAGCGCCGCCGTAATGAGGGCCGCCATCTGATCATTGCTGCCGCCGGTCCTCCGGGACATGGAATCCAGGGAAGAGGAAGAAGTCATTGAAGTTAATAAGGTTTCCAACAAGCTCATGATTACATCTCCTTTTCTTAAAAACTCATAAAACCCTGCAAGCTACTTTGCCTGCTTTTGTAAAACCGTACCCCGACGGGATCATTCCGAATAGAACGTATAGGTATGCCGGCCGCGGTTTTTGGACTCATACAGGGCCAAATCACATTTTTCAAACAGCCCGGATTCACTATCCGCCTGAGAACCGTGGGCAATGCCGACGCTGACCGAAAAGGGCGGCAGCCCGTCCTCCGGATTCCCCAGCTCCTCGTTGATATTTTCAATCTTCGCCTTAATCAGGTGCTGCTGCATTTCGCTGGCATGCCCCATAAACACCACGAACTCATCCCCGCCGATCCGGCAGACATAGTCGTCGGAACGGAAATTCCGTTTCAGCACGCTGACCAGTTTCCGCAGCACCTTGTCCCCGGTCTCGTGTCCGCAGGTATCGTTGACCGATTTGAAATGATCCACGTCGAACAGAATCATGTAGGTGGATTTCAAATCCACACCGGAAAGAAGGAGTTCATATCCGGCCCGGTTATACGCGCCGGTCAGTTCATCGTGGGACGCCTTGAAATTCAAATGCTCGATGCTGCTCTTATACACCGAATACATCTTGTTATAGGCCTGGGCCAGATACCGGAACTCATTGGCGCCCACTTCCGGGATCGGACAGTCCTCCTTGATCCGGTCCACAGCCCGCAGGATCGGATTGATGCCAAGACGCGACGTAAGCCAGACCACAAAAAAGATGACAAGAATCTGAAGCAGGATGACCCCCCGCCCAAAATTCATATCCAGCTGAAAGATATCCATCGCGTTGGTTTCCGTGTTTTGGGTCAGCTTTTCCACCGCGTCGATACTCTTCTGGATCCCTGCGCGAATCTTGTTTTTCTGTTCATAATATTCCGCATCCAGCACCATCTCCGTAGCGCGCCGCATTTTATCCTGGGGCGAAAGGGCCGCATCCTCGGTGCGCAGCGTAACCTTTTTCAGCACGTCCGGGTACTCTTTGATCCCCTGGGCCTCAATCACCAGGCGCATGGCATAATACTCCCGGTCCATCAGCTTCACCGAATAGTGCATCGCCTCCCGCAAATGCTCCAGGGCCGCCGTGGCATTGGCATCCAGCTCCAGCTTGGCAATGGCTTCCTCCCGCCGCTTGGAGGCAAAGGCCTCAATAAAATATTGCTCCATGAAAATGCGGTCCCCGGTTACCGTAAAGCGCTGCACCTTCTCCGTAAGGTAATCCGAAGCGTCCATGAGACGGTGAACCGCAGTTTCCAACTCAATATTTTTTTCCGACGCCTGCTTCACATGCATAAAACTGCCGGCGAGCCGGTACGTGGAATAAATCATAAAACAGGTCAGAATGACAGCCGACACGATCAGCCACTTATGGATCGTGCGCAGGGAAACCCCTTCTCTTTTCCAGTTATCGAGCATTCTTTATCTCTCCGTAAGGGTACTTGAACTAACGAAAACCAAAACAAACCAACCCCGGCCCGGGAACCTAACCCTGTTCCTCAGACCAGACCACTACATACTTAATTATTATACCACAATATGGGTTAGTTAGCTACCGGAAAAGGGATGAGGGAGGTGGAGGAAAACATGGCATCCTTCGAAAGTTTAAATGATACCTTCTTTCTTTAACCTCTCTACCGCCGCTTCCATTGTCTGCATACCATATTGTCTTCCGGTCTGAATAAACGATTCCATCTGCTGCGTCTTTCCTTCCCGGATCAGGTTGCGCAACGCCGGCGTTACAATCATAATCTCAAACGCCGCCGTTCGTGCGCCCTGTTTATCAGGCAAAAGCTGCTGAGAAACTACAGCTTGCAAACTACCGGCAAGCTGGACACGTATCTGCCTTTGCTGCTGTTCCGGAAACACATCTATCATACGGTTCACCGTTTCCGCCGCACTTCGGGTATGAAGGGTAGCAAATACAAGATGACCGGTTTCCGCTGCCGTTACGGCAATAGCAATTGTTTCCAGGTCGCGAAGTTCTCCAACGGCGATTACATCAGGATCTTCCCGAAGTGCCGATTTTAGCCCGGAGGCGAAACTCTGCGTGTCGCTGCCGACTTCCCGCTGATGAATCAGGCTTTTGGCAGAAACAAACTTATACTCAACTGGGTCTTCCAACGTAATTATATGTACTGCCCTCGTTTGGTTGATTTCATTTAAAACCGAAGCCAGTGTCGTACTTTTCCCAGAACCGGTTACTCCAGTAATCAGTACCAATCCATTTTGCAGCTTGGAAAAATTCCGTATCGCTTCCGGCAGATCTAATGCATCACAGGTAGGAGCTGTTTTTGGGATAATACGGATCGCAGCATTAAAGCCGTCTGTACTTTGATACAGATTAATGCGGAAACGTTGACCGGAAGATGTCTCATACGCAAAATCACACTCCCCCTTGTCCTTCAGCTTATCTTTTTGTTTTTCCGGTATGATTTCTTCAAAAAGAGAATATATGCTTTTCCCCTTATCCAAAAAAAGATTTTGCGATTCTGCCACTGCAAAATGTGTGAAGCTATCCACCCCCACATAACCAGTTTCTTCATACTGTCCATTTTCTCTTTTCAGATTCCTGTCCACCAAACTTGCGCTCAATACATGCAACATACCAGCAACGCGAACCATAATCGGTTTTCCTTCGCTGATGTGTAAATCGGATGCTTTCAGTTCCACTGCCCGAAGCAACAGCGTATCAATCACAGAACCCATGTTGCACCCCCAACACACAAACCAATTCCTGTACCGACGTGAATCCCGCTTTCACTTTTTGCATGCCGTCCTTTTCCAACGAATGAAGACTGGGATACTCTGCTTTTGCCGCTTCCCAAAGTTCCTGTTCTGAAACGCGACGGATAATTTTATCTTTTAAAGCCGTATTCACCGGCAACACCTCATGGACTGCTATGCGTCCCCGGTAACCGGAATGGCGACAGATTTCACAACCTGCCGGGCGATACAGCGTAAGATTGTTTTGCCTCTTTGTTTCATCTCCGGTCTTTTCCGTATCGATGGTATTCTGGAGTAATTTCCATTCCCACATACTTTCATCCACCATGTATTCCTTTTTGCAATCAGGGCATAGCCGCCGCACCAGGCGCTGGGCAACAATCCCCCGCAGTGCTGACGCCACCAGAAACGGTTCGATTCCCATATCCATCAAACGTGTGACTGCCCCTGCTGCAGTATTTGTATGCAGCGTGCTGAACACCAGATGACCGGTCAGGGCAGCCTGAATAGAAATCTCCGCCGTTTCCCGATCGCGGATTTCCCCGATCATAATAATATTAGGGTCTTGCCGTAAAATGGAACGCAATCCGCTGGCAAAGGTCAACCCGGTCTTTGTATTGACCGCTACCTGATTCACTCCTTCCATACAGTACTCGACCGGGTCTTCTACGGTAACTATATTCCGTTCCGGCCGGTTCAGTTCCTGCAGTGTTGCATACAACGATGTCGTTTTTCCGCTTCCTGTCGGCCCCGTAATCAAAACCAGGCCGTATGACGATTTATACATGTCCCTATACAATGCCAGATTATTCGTTGTAAAGTCCATACTTTCCAGCTGCAGCCGGCTCGTGTCCGAATCCAGTACACGTATAACAATCTTTTCTCCCAGCACGGTAGGGAGAGAAGAAACACGCAGATCTACCTTCTTATTCTCATGCGTGACCTGCGCCCTGCCATCCTGAGGCTTCCGCTTTTCCGCGATATCCATGCCCGCCATCAGTTTCACACAGGAAACCAGGGCGGTATGACGTTCCATGGGCAACCTTTGCACCTGCTGCAGTACACCATCAATACGGAAACGAATCCGGTCGTATTCCGTTCCCGGTTCCAGATGAATATCACTTGTCCCTGACAACAGTCCTTCTGTGATGATAGAATCCAGCAAGCGCAAAATTGGTGCATCCTCCATTTTCAATTGATATTGTAGCAATAAAACCATCTCCTTTGTATTTGACTATCAAACATTGTAATACAGGGTTTCCAACAAGGAAAGACCTCTTTTCAGCAAGCTTTGAAATTCTTGTGAACTTTATAACGCAAACGCCGTAAGTTTTCCTGTTTTTGCCATAAAATACGCTATTTCGTAAAATATTTATGAACTTTTATTCAATCGCTTTTCTTTTCGCAAAGGCAGCGCTATAATGTTTTTACTGTTTGAAAAGCCATAACAATACAGACATTGCGTGCGTACCTTAAGGAGGATGCGCATGCGCAATTTTTATCAGTTTGATAAATCAGTTTTTGGAAAGATTATGGTCCTTTTGGCTTTTTCTTTTTTTGCATTTGGATGCCATACCGGGATGGAGCCAGTCCAGGTTCCGCAAACTACGGTAAAAAAAGAAGAAGCCAGTCGGGTTCCAAAAGAATCGTTCCCTAATAATACGGAAATAAATACAAAACTTAAATCAGTAAATAGACAAAAAAGACCGGAGACATCGTTACAACGTGATGCCTCTGGTCTTTTATTGTCTGAAAACAAGTCCGCAAAGGATCCGATTCCTTTTCCCAGTCATGCAAAGAAGACTGCCAAAGCACAACGGCACACACAACGTGATCCTTTTGCCCTTCCGATGATATTGCAAGAACCGAAACCAGTTATGCAGGAACTACCATTATCAATGTCCGGACAACAAACTGTTTCCAATCCATTGGATAATAAACGAAGAAAAACTGTCCCGGGGCAAAATCAACCGGTGATTTCTATCAATCCACAGGATCCCTGCATCACAGGAATCTTTGATAATGGAAAAGAAAAATTTGTACTGCTGCGCTGGCATCAGATTCAAGGGGTTTTCCGCTGCGGCGAAGCACTTGGAAACGGATATTACGTAAAAGAAATCACTCGCTCAACGGTCGAACTTTGCCCACGACAAAACCCTTGCGATACAAAATCAATCACGTTACCCTTACGTTAAGTAATGAACTGCTAGCAGACGTGTTTTTGCGCCTGTAATACCAGTAACGCATGTAACCTTTGTTCCCTTATCTACAATTCACAACAAGGAGGTTTCCTTTCATTGAAATCTATGCAAGTTTTGCAAAAAAGACTAACCTGTTTCGTTTCATTTCTGTTATTAATATCGTTTTCGACTAATTGCAGCGCCTCTCCGGCAATTTCTCTGTCTGTTAAAAACGCGACACTTGCGGAAATCGCTGTGGCGCTGGCTAAAATGTCAGGCCAGAATATCGTAGCTGGCACAACAACAACCGAACCGATCACGTTGCAGTTAAATAATGTTTCCCTTTCCACTGCACTTGATACAGTGGCAGCAACACAGGGACTTACCTATGCAGAGAAGAACGGCGTAATCCTGATTACCAAAGAAGAAACCGCAAAGAAACAGGCGGTCGGTTTTTATACTTTTCCTCTGAATTACTCTAAAGCAGAAGAGATTCAGAAATCGTTGTCCGCTATTTTGACCAGCGGAAAACTGGCAGCCGAACCCGCAAGTAACAGTCTCCTTTTCAATGGCAGTCCGACAGAAGCCCGTATAATCAAAGAGGCATTGCAAACGCTTGACACTGCGACGCAACAGGTCACATTAGAGGCTAAAATCCTTTCCATCGAAAAATCAGAAGAGAAAAACCTGGGACTGCAGTGGAGCTGGGATACACTGCCCCAATATACTGACAACCCTAAAAACAAAGATAATGATTCAAAGGCAGCCGGACATTCGTCCGGTTCTTCGCACTATGGTCACCTCCGACTCGGGAAACATACTCAGGCCGTTTTCTGTTACACTGCAACACTGAACGCCCTGATTGCCAGCGGAAAAGCAAAAGTGCTGGCCACCCCTTCCCTTATTACTATTCCGGGAAAAGAGGCCAGCATCTTTATCGGAAGTCACATTCCGGTTGTCACCGAAAAACATAACAATGGAGAGTCCACTTATTCAACTGAATACGTCGATGCAGGTATCAAATTAACGTACACCCCGGTCGTCAGCCGGGACGGTTATATCACATCTTCCGTACACACAGAGGTCAGCACACCGACTCTGATCAGTGAATTGAAAAACTACCGTATAAACAGTCGCACCGCCGATACCAACGTACGGATGCGAAATGGAGAAACACTTGTCATCGGCGGTCTCATCAGTGAAGAAGAACAAAAGCAGCTGCAGCAGATTCCTTTCTTATCAAAGATTCCTTTGTTAGGCGCACTGTTTAGAAACCATTACAAAAGTAAAAGCCGAACGGAAGTCATCATGCTCCTGACCCCTTACCTAACGGAAGCAGGGCGATCGCCCGCAATTTACGACGAAACCCTACTCCCTGTACTCAAATCCGCTGCTGTTCCGTAAAATCTTCTGCAGCACCCGTTCCTTTTCCGCGCCTTCCAGCACCACCGGCTGGTAGTTGTTGCAGTAGCTTACGCCGGAAACGGAAACCGGGATGATTGAAATGTTGTCGTCCGGCTGCAGTTCGTGGTTCACAAAGGTAAAGGTCTGCTGGAAGATCATGCTGTCCTTGTCCTCCGGGTCGGTGTTGCCGCCGAAGCAGAAGTTGCCCATGGAGTACAGGATATATTTTCCTTTATATTTTTCAATCCCCTGCAGCACGTGGGGATGGCTGCCCAGCACCAGGTCCACGCCCTGGTCCACCAGATAATGGGCCATGTTGATCTGTGCGTAGTTCTGCGCGTATTCATATTCTGTGCCCCAGTGCATGGAGGCAATGATCAGGTCGCAGTTCCGGCTCTTCAGGTAGGCCAGCGCGTTGTCAATTTCGTGATAATACTGGCAGCCGTAATCCAGCAGGGAAAAGAAACCGATTTTGACCCCGCGGACTTCCTGCACCCGATAGGCGCCGTGGCCGAAGTGCAGGATGCCGGCGCTGTCCAGGGCCGCCAGGGTATCCTGATACCCTGTTTCGCCGAAGTCGTAGGTGTGGTTGTTGCCCAGGCTGACCGCTTCCACACAGCCCTGCGTCAGTACGTTCTTATAGGATTCCGGAGCCGAAAAATTAAAGGTCTTCTCCATTTTTTCCGGATGGGTAGTTAAGGCGGATTCCAGGTTGGCGATGGTAAGGTCGTCTTCCCGGAATACCTCCCGTACCTTGGCCAGATAATAGCCGTAATCGCCTCCGTTGTTTTCCAGATAGGTGTCGAAACGGTTTCCCCGGGGGAACCGGTCATCCCAGCCGATGGTGCAGTCGCCCACGGCAGAAATTTTGACAGAGTGACGGATCAGTTTCGGCGCGGCCGGTTTGGCCGGTTCCGCAGCCGCCGCGACGTTCTCCCGGGAATGGGCCGTCTGCTTTTCAACCACTTTGCCGTATGCGGTATGCATCGTTTCACATTCCACAGACAAAAACAGAAGCAGCGCAAAAATCGTACGAAGAAAGATTGCCAATCGCATGCTTACAGCTCCTTTCATTTATTCTTTCCCAGCAGTCCCGGCAGCAACAGCAGAAAGCTCACTGCGACCGCCAGGAACATGGGCTTCACCGGTGTCTTCAGGAAGGTGGCGAGAATCGCCACGGCCGTGCTGCATACCATGGAAAGCGCCACCCATCGGCCGCTGACGCATTTAGGCCGGAACACGGCCAGGGTGAGAGGCAGAAAGATGCCGCCGCCCCGGAGCCCCATGGATAGATAGTTCCAGAATAAAATCTGCGTGTCCCGGAAAATGATGGAAAAGACGCAGCCGATAATCATGATCAGGACGCAGCTGCAACGGTTCAGCTTCAGCAGGGTGCTGTCGTTTTTAATCTGGAACAGGGGCGCCACAATGTCTTTGGATATGATGGTACCGATGCCCAGGGACTGGCCCCCGATGGAGCTGATGAGGGAAATGATGATGCCGCCCATGGCCATGCCGCCGATGAGGGCCGGCTGATGGTGCAGCAGATAGGTCGGCAAAACAAGCAGCGGCTGCACGCCCGGTTCCGCCACATGCATATACATGCCGATCATGGCGCAGGGCAGGCCTACCGGAATGGCTACCAAAGCGGCGGCAAAGGCGCCGTAGGCTGCCGTCTGGGGGTCTGTGGCGGAAAATAACGCCTGGATGTAGGTCTGGGTGCAGATGATCCCCACAAACACGGACAACAGATTCGCCGCTGCGTTGCCGGTACCGTTCCCCAGCAGACTGAACCAGGGGAAGTCCGGCAGCGCCGCACTGATGGCCGGGTCCGTATGGATGGCCCAGAACGCCGTGCCGCCTGCCACGAACAGGCTGGCAAACAGGATGAGCATCTTCAGGATGCCGCCTACCCCGGCGCTCTTCATGCCGCCGAAAAACACGTAACTGGCTACCAGCAGCATTAAAATCAATGCCGCCGTCCAGACGGAAACGTCAAACACGGCGCAGATGATGCCGATACCCGGCAGGCAGCTGGACACCACGCTGAAGAAGATTCCGATGGTGGTGACCCAGCTGGCGATGGAGCCGGCGGTCTTCCCGTAATTTAACACCAGATACTGGGAGATGGTTTCCAACCCTGTTTTGCGCAGGGGACGGGCATATAAAAAGCCCATCACAATAAAGGTAATGCCGCTAGACAGGGTGAACCACCAGGCGGAAAGGCCTACGGTGGAAGCCATTTGGGCCGTGCCTACGGTGGCCCCGCCCCCGATGACGGTACCGGCGATGCTGCCTGCTACCAGAGGAAAGCTGGCGCTGCGCCCGCCCAGACTGTAGCCTTCCGCGCTTTTTACCGCCCGGGCAACATAGATACCTCCAAAGATCACGACCGCAATGGTCAGCAGCATAATAATTAAATGAAGAAATGTAATATCTAAGGACAACGAAAAGGCCTCCAAACTATGCTAAGAGTAAACACAATGATAAGATTATGAATTGGAACGCAGCCGGTCCCGGCGCACCGATGCGAACCTTGCGGCAGGATGAAGCCACAGGACGGGCCTACCCTTTTTTCCCATCTGCTTTCTTGTATTCAAACGGTTTGTCTGCAAAATCAGTCACATCCATGATGGAATGGGGCTCGCTGAACAAATACCGTTCCTTTACCCGGAACACCCGGCCGTCTTCCAGCAGCAGGTCCGTATACAGCCACTTGCTGGTGCGCAGCCGTGTAAACACGCTGCCGGCGGGAAGTGTTTCTTCTTTCCCTTCCGCTGCGTCTGCGTTGGCAAAAATCAGGACCCGCGCGTCTTTCGTGGTCACCAGCTTTTCTTTCCGGTACGCTGCGGTACAGTAACGGTACCCCTCCGGATCTTCATTAGGCGTTGGCTTGCCAAGCTTTCCTACATGGTAGCGAAGCTCTGCCGCCGCAGGGCCCAGCACGTTGATGCCGATCCGGACCGGCAGGTTTCTCGGATCTTTCGGCTCCTCGTAAAAATGCAGCATGGCATTATCGGCTCCCCTCACACTGTTGGTGTCGGAAAGCTCGATGAAATTCAGGTCGCCGACCCGGTCCCCGTAAATATACAGATAATCTTTTCCGTTGGAATGGATCAGATACGGAACCCTCTCTTTGGCCCGCAGCATACGGGCTTCCCTGTCTATTTTATTCCAGATCAGATGAGAGGTGCCGTTGTCAAAAACCAGATCGTTTTTTAACGTAAGGGAAAAGGGAAACCGGTCCTTGCCTCGTACAATGGTGTACTTCTGGTTTGCTTTCAGTTTCACCACAAACTCTTCCGGCTGGGACGCGTAATCAAATACGATGGGCTTGTCCTGGGCGCAGCCGAAACTGCCAAACAGGAACAGCGACAGCATACATACAGAGAGCAATCGGACCGAACGGGCCGAACTTTTCTTCCGGTTAGTTTTCATCACCTTGCCTCCAGAAACACAATGAAATCGTTTATATTATAACACGAAACCTTGCAATTAAAAAAATACATAAAAAAACAATTTCGGTTTAACACAATACGCTGCAAGTATGATATAATATGTACGGTAATATGCTGGAAAAAGCATTGTAAGGAAATGCGGGTGCAATCCGTCCGGCCGGGTGCCGGCGACGTAAACTGTTTTTCCTGAATCAAACAAAAATCACAGTTATGTGAAAAGGGGGAAGAAAATTATGATGAAAAAAGTTGTAAGCGCGGCTATGATCGCAGCTTTGGCCCTGAGTGTGGCAGCCTGCGGCGGCGGAGACAAAAAGAAAGACGCCCCGAAAGACGGCGCGAAACCGGCTGCTACCGCAACGGCTAAAGTAGACCGCAGCAAAGAGTTTATCACGGTGCTGACCGGTCCCACCAGCGGTATTTACTTCCCGATCGGCGGCGCGTTCTCCAAGGTTGTGGGTGAAATGGGCTACAAGACCAGCGCTACGGCTACCGGCGCTACCGGTGAAAACATCAACGCCATCCTGACGGGCAAAGGCGAATTGGCCATTGCCATGTCCGACTCTGTAATCCAGGCTGTGGAAGGCTTCGGCGCTTATGAAGGCAAACCGAAAGCCACCGACCTGCGGGCTATGATGGGCCTGTGGCCGAACGTGGTACAGATCGTTACCACCACGGATTCCGGCATCAAATCCTTCAAAGACATTAAAGGCAAGAGAGTCGGCGTAGGCGCTCCCAACTCCGGTGTAGAACTGAACGCCCGCATGATCTTCGAAGCTAACGGCATGACCTACAAAGACGCCAAGGTTGACTATCTGTCCTACGGCGAAGCCATCGACCAGATGAAGAACGGCCAGTGCGACGTTGCTTTCGTAACCTCCGGTCTGGGCAATGCCACCATTAAAGAACTGGGCACCACCAAAAAGATCGTGTTCGTTCCGGTAGAAGGCGAAGCGCTGAAGAACCTGACCAAAAAATATCCGTTCTATGTAGAATGGAAGATTCCGAAAGCTACCTATGGCACGGATGCCGACACCACCACCGCTGCTGTTATGAACATCATGCTGGTTTCCAAGAAGCTGCCGGACGCTGTTGTATATGACCTGCTGGACGGTTTCTACTCTGAAAAGGGCCTGGCTACCATCGGTGCTTCCCATGCAACCGCAAAACGGGAGATCAAACTGGATACCGCGCTGCGCGGCCTGAAAGGCACTTCCATACAGCTCCATCCGGGCGCAGAAAAATTCTACAAAGACAAAGGCATCCTGAAATAAGCATTCTTGCATGGCAATGCTGAGGTCGCCGCAAGCATAGCTACTATTTCCGACCTGTAATGCACAGAGAGAATTATAATGAAGAAAAAATACTTGAAGCTGTTTGCCGTATTTTTTCTTGTTCTCGCTTCTTTGTTTGTGTTCAATGAATATTCGGCGCAAACGGTGCTCCGGATCTATGATTATCAGACCAAAGAGATTTATGTTGAAGTACCAGCCAAAGAGGGCGACAAGCTTTTCTTTGGCTGGATTCATTCATGGGAGAAAATCCCCTGGCACGAGTATTATCATATCGATGCCAACCACGATCTGATTTTGGACACCATTGCTTTCCCCGCTTTCGGGGCAGGCATTCCCGAGAACAAGGGAACCAAGGTCTGGATCAAGGACGGCATGATCTATATGGGCAATATCAACCAGGTATTTCACGAGTTTACCTGGATCAATTCACACTTTGCCACCCGCGACATCAAGCTGAACGGTCAGCTCATCGCCCGGGGGGCAACCCTTCCCGAGCATACACGTGTCAATCTGGCAATCGTGAAAAGGAGGTATTTTGATGGAAGAGAAAAACATCAATAATACTGGAAACGAAAATTCTGCAACTGAACATGAGTTTTTAGACAAGAAGACCCAGCAGGAGCTGGAAGCCAAATCTCATGAAATCGTGAAGAAGCTGGACAAGGAATCCGCCACTCGCAAATTCACGGGGAAGATGGCCAAATTCTTCTACATCGTCTGCCTGCTGGTTTCCGGATATCATCTGTACACGGCGTCCTTTGGGCCGCCTGTCACCCTGGTACACCGTTCCCTGCATGTGGCAATGATCACTGCCATGGGCTTTTTGATGTATCCCTGTTTCAAGAGCTCCGACCATTCCAAGCCTTCCATTATCGACTGGATCCTGGCCCTGCTCTGTTTCACCATCCCCTTCTACATCTGGCATGATTATCTGGGCGTAGTGGAACGGGCCGGCAATCCCAACCAGACCGACCTGATCATGGCCACGTTGCTGGTGGTGCTGGTACTGGAATGTTCCCGCCGGGTCACAGGCAATGCCCTGACGATTTTGTCTGTCATTTTCATTATTTATGGGCTCTTCGGCCGCGAGTTCCCCGGCATGTTCATGCACCGGGGGTACGACTGGCCTTCCCTGTCCAACCATTTCTTTGCCAACACGGAAGGTATCTACGGTACGTCCGTAAGCGTAGCCGCCAGCTACATCTTCCTGTTCATTCTGTTCGGCACGGTTATGCACAAGTGCGGTATGGGGCAGTTCTTTAACGATATCGCCCTGGCCCTGGCCGGACACACCAAAGGCGGCCCTGCAAAAGTTGCGGTCATCGCCTCCGGGTTCTTAGGCTCTATCAACGGTTCCGCCGTAGCTAACGTAGTAACCACCGGCGCCTTCACGATTCCCCTGATGAAAAAAACCGGCTACTCCAAAGAGTTCGCCGGCGCGGTGGAAGCCTCCGCTTCTGTAGGCGGACAGCTGCTGCCCCCCATCATGGGCGCTGCTGCTTTCATCATGGCGGAAATGATCAGCGTCCCCTACTCCAACATCATCACCTGGGCGGCCATTCCTGCGCTGCTGTACTATTTAAGTATCATCATCCAGGTACACCTGCGGGCCTGTAAGGACGGCCTCACCGGTCTTCCCAAGGATAAACTGCCTAAGACCGGCGAAGTAATGTCCAAGCGCAGCCACCTGCTGATTCCCGTTTTCTTCTTACTGTATATGCTGTTCTTCTCCGGCACTACGGTCATTTTCTCCGCCGTGCTGACCATTGTGGTGACGATTCTGATTTCCTTCATCCGGAAAGAGACGCGCATGTCCTTTAAGGATCTGCTGGACGCGCTGGCAGACGGAGCCAAACAGACTGTATCGGTAGCCGTTGCCTGTGCCTGTGTCGGTATCATCATCGGCGTATGTTCCAAGACCGGGTTCGGCCTGACCATGGCCAACACGATCATTTCCCTTGGCAAAACCAGCATCCTCTTTACGCTGGTATTCACCATGATCACCTGTATGATCCTGGGCATGGGCCTTCCCTCGATTCCGGCGTATATCATTACGGCGACCATCGCGGCGCCGGCTCTGGCGAAGCTGAACATCCCCGCCGGTGCGGCCCACATGTTTTCCTTCTATTATGCCATGTTCGCCAACCTGACCCCGCCGGTTGCGCTGGCCTCTTTCGCAGCGGCCGGTCTTTCGGGAGGCAACCCCATGATGACGGGTGTGGCTTCGGTGAAACTGGCCATTGCCGGCTTTATCGTACCTTTCATGTTCGTGTACTCGCCTCAGCTGATGCTGATTAATACCACTTTGGTGGAAGGCCTGCTGACAGCGGGCACGGCCTGCGTAGGCGTGTTCCTGATCGGTACTGCGGTAGAAGGCTACATCTTCACCTTTATTCCTGCCTGGCTCCGGGTGATTGCGGCTGCGGGCGCGCTGCTGCTGATGAAACCCGGTTTTGAAACCGACATCATCGGTATTGCGGTGCTCGCGTTGGTACTGTTCCTGCAAAAGAAACGCCAGAAAGCAGAACAAAAGTAATCAGGTTATATGAAAAAAGAACAGCCGGTTCAGGCTGTTCTTTTTTTATAATCACTTTTTTTAATCTTCAATTGTATCTATCGACCCGGTTTTTACCGTTACGGTTATTGGAACGGATTTGCCAGCAATCCCACTTTCTTCTTAACCTTCGTCAAGGTACGGTTGGAAATGCGCTGGGCCGTTTCCGCACCGGCTTTATATGTTTCTTCCAGATAGGCTTTGTCGTTCATGAGGCGGGCAAAGTTTTCCCGTACCGGACGCAATTCTTCGGAGACCGCTTCCCCTACCGCCAGTTTGAAATCGCCGTAGCCTTTGCCTGTGAATTCGTCTTCAATCTGTTCATACGTTTTACCTGTCACCACAGAGTAAATGGTCATCAGATTGTTGATGCCGTCTTTCCCCTCTTTAAACATAACCTTGGCTTCGCTGTCTGTAACCGCGCTGCGGAATTTGCGGATGATGGTGTCGTGGTCATCCAGAATGGAAATGAATGCTTTTGGATTGGTATCCGACTTGGACATTTTCTTCGTGGGCTCCTGCAGGGACATAATCTTGGCCCCTTCCGGCGGCAGATAGGCTTCCGGAATCTTGAAAGTATTTCCATACAGATTGTTGAAGCGCTGCGCCACGTTGCGGGTAAACTCCAGATGCTGTGTCTGATCGGCCCCCACCGGCACATAGTCTGCCTGATACAGCAGGATATCCGCTGCCATCAGGGAGGGATAGGTGAACAGGCCTGCATTGATGTTATCCGCATGTTTAGCAGACTTGTCTTTGAACTGGGTCATGCGGGACAATTCCCCGAACAGGGAATTACAGGCCAAAATCCAGCCCAGTTCCGCATGGTTGTGCACGTGGCTTTGAACGAACAGCAGACTCTTCTGCGGGTCGATGCCGCAGGCCAGCAGCAGCGCAAACGCTTCCAGGCTTTGCCTGCGCAACTTGGCCGCTTCCTGACGCACGGTCAGCGAGTGCAGGTCTGCAATAAAGTAAGCGCACTGATAGTCTTCCTGCAGTTGCTGCCAGTTACGCACTGCACCGATATAATTTCCCAAAGTAAAAGTACCGGTAGGCTGGATACCGCTGAGGATACTTTTTTTCTTTTCCGGTTTCTGAACTTCCTGCAAGGTTTCTTCTGTCAATTTATTACACTCCTGTCAAGTTATTTTAGGAAACGCTGATTACTTCGTTCCCTTTAAAATTTTGTTTCGGCGGGCTCTTTTCAAAAACGGTTTGGCGGGGCCTGCCCATACAGTTTCTGATACGGTGTGTATCAGAAATAAAATCCGCCCTGGATCCAGAAATGCCCGTTGCTGTGGCTGGTATCCGTGATGGGTTTTTCCGAGCCCAGCTTCCAGGCATAATCTGCCCTCACCCACCAGGCATCCTTTTTAGACCACAGCAGACCTAAACCGATATCCTGAAGATGGCGGTTGTTTTTGTCGTCATTCACAGGATCTTTGAATATCTTAATACCGGCGTGTTCCAGATAGGTCAGCAATTGCAGTTTCTGCTCTTTTGCCTGCAATGGCAGGTCCCATTGCAATTCTGCCCGGGTAAAGTACGCATTGTCCCCGGCCACTTCGCTGATGGGATAGGCTTTTACCCCGGTAATACCGGTGATACCCATACGTCCCGATGTATCCATGTTGCGGCTGGCCAGCTGTCCTCTGGCAAAAAGTTGCAGGGCCAGACGTTTATTCATTTTCTGGTGACGTAAAAATACAGCCGTTACTTTGGAAAAGGCCCCTTCGCAGTTCGTACCGTCAAAGAATGTATGGGTAAGCGGGCTGTCAAAGCTGACATTGCCGTATGTATAGGCCAGTGTCCAGGTGGTCATACCGTGCTTGTCCAGATTCTTTTCCGACAGGGAAAGGGTGGCGGAGTTGACGTGCTTGTCATTCCAGGTCCCAAAATACGTTTTAGGGGCGAAAGGACCCGGTTGGAAATAAATTCCGTCCCTTTTGTATTCATCTTTCAAATCCAGATATTCGTAATCCAGCCCCACTTTCAGGTCATGGGTCTGGGAACGGTGAATGGGATATTCCAGACCGATGGTATAGGTTTTTGCCGCACCGTAGGGTTTTAAATATTCAAATTCCGACCCCTGGGCATAATGCAGATGACGGTACCCTGCATGCATGGTAAGCCCGTTTTTCCCCACGGGCCGCCGGTACACAATGGTACCGTTTATGTATTTACGCCCGGTGGTTTCAATATGGGCGAACAGGCTGTCCCCTTCGTGGGTCAGATTGCGGATGTCGTAATTCAGCATCTCTTCCCCGTAACCCAGATAGCGGTTTCCGTAGTTGTCTATCGAGAAATCACCCTGAGGGCTTTTATCCGGATATACGGTCACGTGAAGCACAGCCATCCCCGGTGCGCTGCCCTTTTCGGATACCACGTCGGCGATCACGCCGGACAGATCGGTGACAAGACCGGCCGCCCGCTGCACATCTTTTGCCGAAATGGGTTTTCCTTTTTTCAGAAAGGCCAGTTGCCGCAGGATTGCTCCTTCATGGATGCTTGTTTTATTATGAATGACGATGTCTTCCAGACGCCCCAGGGCATGGATCTCAAATAACAAAATCTGCGGTCCCTTTACCCTTACGGCTTTCCGCGCCATACTGGAACGGATGCTGCCTGCAGTAGGCGACCCCGCTGTCATATTCTGCATGGGAATCACATTAGGATACGTTCCCGGTGGCGTCCAATTCAACATTGGCGGTGGTCCCCCTGCTCCAGTTATAGAGGCAGGCGATCCTCCCGCTCCCGGGCCTCCGGGTCCTCCCGGTGGTCCTGCCGGTGCTGCCATAACCGCAGACGCCTGCAACAAGCCGGCGCACAACGTTGCCGTGACGGCCATGCTTACTAACCGTTTTCCCTGTTCTGACAACATATTCATCTCCTAAACCATTGCGTAAATATATATTAAAATGTGCCTTCACTTGTTTACACTTGATTTTTATATTATATAATAAACCGGTAACGCTTGACAATAAGCATTACAAAAAAATCAATATAGTAGTCTGCTTCGTTTTCGGAGTATCGTATTATAATAATCCGAAATGGAATCGAATGTTAAGAAACAAAAAAAGATCCCCTACATTTTTGAAAAATCATGTAGGGGCTATATTTTTGTCGGAAAAATCTCTTATACATTATTCCATGCTTTTTCTTTACTGAAATCCCGGGTTATTCTCTTATTTCCGTTTTCACGATTTCAGCTTTACATGCGGCGGCGCCCTCCTGATATTTCCCTGTAGGCAAAAAATCATGGACATAGGCTTCTGCCCCCTGCCTTGTAGCAAATGCGGTGACTACAGGTAACAGCCTTCCGGTTGAATCATAAATTTTGACTAAATAAACGTAATCCATTTTTTCGGCCATGTGCAGATCTCCTTTTTACGCCACGATTTATCAGTGTAAGACGTTTACATGAAGCTAACAGTCTGTTCCAAACTTTTCCGGGTCATATGATTAGGCAACGGTCCGGCACCGCTTGCCGCCGGGGAAGTATACTACATCTTTAAATTCCATGTTCGTACACTCCTGTCCTTTCATTGCAGTATTTTTATATAAACCTTCCGATGCCTCGGGCCGTCATATTCACAGAAATAGATTCCCTGCCAGGTTCCCAGTACAAGCCGTCCGTTGTCTATGATGATCTGCTCGGAGAATCCAATCATGCTGGATTTCAGATGTGCCGCCGAGTTCCCTTCCATGTGAAGGTAACCATCTTCCCAGGGTACGATTTTGTTAATTTCCTTTGTAAAATCCTTAACCACATCGGGATCCGCATTTTCATTGATGGTGACCGCCGCGGTCGTATGAGGGACAAACACAGTACAGATCCCGTCCTTCACACCGCTGTCAGATACAGCTTTCTGTATCAGTCGGGTGATATCCTGCATTTCGGTATGTTGCTTAGTAACTACATCCAGTTTGATAAGCATTTTGTTCCTCACTCCTCTCAACCGTATATCTTTCAAATATCCCGCCACGCATCGTTTTAACTCGCCCGCATGTATGAAAGAAGATATCCGACTAGTAGCAACACTGCTACGGACACCAGCGTGATAAACACAGATATCATCAGTGCGGTTTTTAATTTATTTGTCGGTCCCCTGTCATTTCCCCAGTTCAACTTGTTTCTCCCTTACCTGTGGATTCTTGCGTATCGTACCGCAATACCCGGAACATTTTTGTTCATCCTTTTTCATTTTTTCTTTTATAAGATTATTATACCAAATTAAGGGGTGACCATGCCAGCAATCTTCCCAGATAAAAATAAGTAGTTCGATATCAACAGACAACGTAAAATCATCCGATTTGATTTATGTTGACAACTACTCGCCTAATATTTTAAAATTTAGTTTAAAATAAACTAAAATAATAGTATCATCAGATTACTAATTTTTTCTCTGTAATTAGAAACCCATGCAAGTTCCTCAAACTGCAATCAAGAACAGTACAATTTATAAAATGCGTATGAAAACGCTTTGCTTTCTTTACGTTTTATACAGCCGGCCGTGAATAGAATCTGCCGGCAGAACGGAGAACATCATGCAGGAAAACAAAAATCTAGGATATATGGCTGCCTTAGGCTGTTATGTCCTTTGGGGCATCCTTCCCCTGTACTGGCATTTAATGGCTGATGCAGAGGCTAATGAAATTCTGTGCCACCGCATCCTCTGGTCGGTCGTGTTTATGCTGATCGTCATAGTTGCTACAAAGCGCTGGCAAACCTTGAAAAAGGATTGCCTTGAACTGTGGCAAAATAAAAAACGCGGCGCCATGCTGGTGGCCGCCGCTATTATCATCAGTCTGAACTGGCTTACCTATATCTGGGCCGTCAATCATAATCATGTCATCGATACCAGTATCGGCTATTACATCAACCCGTTGGTAAACGTCCTTTTCGGCGTTGCGATTTTCGGTGAGACCCTCTCTGCGCCGAAAAAACTCAGTATCGCACTGGCAGCTGTCGGCATTTTCCTCATGACCTGGCAGATTGGCAAGTTACCCTGGGTTTCGGTAGCGCTGGCTCTGACCTTTGGCAGTTACGGCGCCTTGAAGAAGAAGCTGAAGCTGGATCCCTTTACCAGTATTACACTGGAAACCCTGCTGCTTTTTCCTTTTGCATTCTATTATGTGGCAAACCTCACGGCAGCCGGAGCCGCCCACTTTGGTCCGGAAACTCCCACGCTCAGCCTGCTGCTGGCCGGATGCGGTGTAGCCACTGCGGTTCCCCTGATCCTGTTTTCCTATGGTGCAAACCTTCTGCCATTAAATGTGCTGGGCTTTTTTCAGTACATCAGTCCTTCCATGACCTTGCTATTGGGAATTTTCTTTTTCAACGAACCCTTTGGCACAACACAGCTTTTCACGTTCGGTTTTATCTGGCTGGCCCTTTTGGTATTCACCGTTTCCGAATGGAAAGCCAGTCACGCATAGTGGTGTGCCTGAATACACAAGACAGAAAATCAGGAATTGTCTGCCTTAATTGTCCGCCTTGTTTATATCCAATTTGTTTTTTATCTTTAAGGTTTATCTTTACTTCTCTTTTTCCCGAATTGTTACAGCATAAACTGGTAATACAAAACGCTGGTCACATGTGTCTGCACACGTATCTGCAGGTACATGAACCAGCGTTTTACTTTTTTATTCTTTTTCTGCCAAAACCGGAAGCGTGTCGCCTCCATAGGGCATGATGTTGATGGTGTAGTCCGTTTTTCCCTGCTCTTTCAGTTTGGCTTCCGCCAACTTCCATGCGTCCTGTAATGTGGCCGCCGGAGTTGCTCCTGTCTTTCTGGCATTGGCAAAATTCTCCGGCTCCGTTACCAGGATAATCGTAAAATGCCTTGCCAGACAGCACATATAAAACGCAACATAGAACGGAACCGTAAAGTCCGCCCGCACATCCAGTTCCATCTGCTTCAGGTCTGTATAGCGGAAGCTTTCGAAAAAGGCGGGAGGTTCCGTCATATCCTGACAACGCAATACGGCAATCAGGATGCCGCCTTCTTTTAACGCAGCGGCCCCCGGCGCATAGCATTTCATTCCCTGATATAAACTGATATCCCTGGGATACCCGCCTCCCGAGACAATGACTACGTCGCTCTTTTCTTTCAGGGACACGCCCTGCAGTTTCATAACTTCTTTCGTCCCCTGCAGCCAGGCCTCATACCAGTGACCGGCCATAATTTTAAAGAAGTTTCCCTCTGCGTCCATGATGGCGTTGACCATGAAGCAGGGGTTTAAAAAGGAAGCAACTTCGCACATGTCTTCGCTGAGCCGGTTGCCGAAATGACGCATGATAGAAGTATCCGGATTTACCCCGCCGCCGATTTCATCCGTCAGGGCCAAATTATGGTTGTGATTGATGGACTCCGCGCCGGCAATACCGGGCAGCACGCTTTTCCGTCCGCCACCGAAGCCGGCATAAATATGGGGAGAAAGTCCGCCGGTAAGGATGACCTTATCGGCAGCAGCAGCCTGTTTATTGATCCACACGGGTGTCCCCCGCTTTGTGGTTCCTAAATACACGCAGGCCTCTGTCGCCGGATTATGGTCGTACACCTTAATACGGTGGAACAGTTCGTTCCCTATGATTTCTTCTTTCTCCGCCGCTGAATTCAGCCGGTGCTTTCCGGTTGCGATGATAATACTGATATCAGCATCCGGTACGCCGATCTGATTTAACCTGGCAACAAGTATGGGTAAAAACAAATCAAAACGAGCCCAGGCGCGGGTAATATCACTGACGAGCAACACAACTTTTTCGCCCGGTTTCACCAGTTGCTCCAGCGTCGGCGTACCAATGGGATGGGCAAGCGCTTCTTCCATCAGTTTCGCCACCGTCTGAGGTTTATCAATCACCGGCGGAAGTAACACCTGGGAAACATGTTCTTCCGGCAAGCTAACAACCTGTTCTCCTTTTCCATAAGGAATTTTATATTCCATACGAATAACCCCTTCCCTGAAGTTCAAATGATTACAAAGTCATACAATTTTTTATGATTACAGAAAACCGCAATAAGAAGAAGCCGTTCCCGTTTCTCCACCCCTTACGCCTCCATAACCTGCAATAACTATTCAGTCAACACCGGCAGCGTAACCGGCGCATGTCCCATCAGAGTAATGGTATAGTCTGTCCTTCCTTCCGCCGCCAGTTTTTCCTGCGCCAGCTTCCAGGCTTCCGCCACGGTTTCCACCGGAATCTGTCCGGTCCGGCGGACAAAATCAAAGTTTTCCTTACGGGTCACCAGATACACGGTATGGGCTTCAATGATGCAGCGGCTCTTATAAGAAACAAAGGCGGCCATATAAAAACTGTCCCGGACTTCCTGTTCCGTCTTCTGCAGGTCCCTCTTAATCAGCCAGTCCGTAAACACGGCCGGTTCCTTGATGTCCGGGCATTCCAGCATGATGATGGCAATGCCGCCGGGTTTGACCGCCACGTCCACATTCATGTGGCTCTTGGTACCCTGATACAGATTGATATCCTTGGGATACCCGCCGCCGCTGGCAATGACCACGTCCGCCTGTTCTTTAACAGGAATGCCGCTGATTTCCAGCAGATCCTTGCAGCCCTGATAAAATGCGGTCTTCCAGTTGCCGGCCACCACTTCGTACAGACCGCCTTCACTGGTGAGAACCACGTTCAATAAAAAGTCCGGATTCACAAACTCCACACATTCCATCAGGTCTTCGTGGAAGGGGTTTCCTTCCAGTTTTGCCGTGGTCACGTCAGGGTTGCAGCCGTCTCCCGGTTTTTCCGCCAAAGCCAGCACATGGTTGCGGTTGATGGTCTCCAAACCCGCCACGCCGGGTACGATAGCTTTGCGCCCGCCGCCAAATCCGGCCATGGGATGCAGGGTCACGGCGCCGGTGGCAATGATTTTATCCGCATTGGCCACGATTTTATTGATGTAGACTTTATTCCCTCTGGAAGTCGTACCCTTGTATACCAGGTTCGATTTGTCCCGGCAGTCATGCTGGTGCACACGGAACCGTTTCACCATGGCTTCCCCCAACACCAGAATATCCTCTTCCGGGGTCTGGGCCCGGTGGGTTCCGGTAGCGATGACAATATCAATATCGCTGTCAGGAATGCCCTTGTCGTTCAGTTCCTGCACAATCACCGGCAGAAACTGGTCTGTGTAGCACAGCCGGGTTTCGTCGCTTACGACAATAGCTATCTTCTCTCCCGGTTTCACAATCTCCGCCAGCGGCTTGCTGTCAATGGGGTTGCGGATTGCCTTTAATGCAGCGGCGGCAATATCTTTTTCCACCGCCACTTCTTTCCCGTGCAGGTCGTAAATGATATGCTCTTCCGGCAAATCTACCTTCTGCGTTCCTTTTCCATAAGCAAATTCATAGGTCTTCATACACCG
>ONAV01000028.1 GCA_900315925.1 uncultured Selenomonadales bacterium
CCCTGCAGGGCTTTCTCCACTTCCAGGCGCAGCGCGTGGTTGCGGCGGATGTGCAGCATGAACTGGCGGACCATTTCATCCCGTTTATCCTTCAGCAGCTTGTGGCCGCGGACGGCGGTTACCAGGCGTTTTTTCAGCCTGGTAAGCTCCATTCGGGTCGGGTTAACTTGGGTTGCCATCGATTATTCCCCCTCGTTATCCTCTGTAGCAGCAGGAACATAGTATTTGTCCAGATATTCGTCGCGGATACGTTTCAGCTCGCTGCGGGGCAGGATGCCCAGCAGTTTCCAGCCCAGGTCCAGGGTCTCGATGATGCTGCGGTTGGTTTCGTAGCCCTGGGAAACGTATTCTTTTTCAAATGCGTCGGCAAACTTCGCATACAGCTTATCTACCTTGGAGAGAGCGGCCTCGCCCAGGATGGTGGCCAGTTCTTTCGCCTGCTTGCCTTGTGCGTAAGCGGCGAACAGCTGGTTCATGGTGTCGGCATGGTCTTCCCGGGTCTTGCCCTTGCCTACGCCCTTATCTTTCAGACGGGACAGGGACGGCAGTACGTCGATCGGCGGGGTCAGGCCCTTGCGGTAGAGTTCACGGGACAGGATGATCTGTCCTTCGGTGATGTAACCGGTCAAGTCCGGGATTGGATGGGTCTTGTCGTCTTCCGGCATGGACAGGATAGGGATCTGGGTGATGGAACCCTTCTTGCCCTTGATACGGCCGGCCCGTTCGTACATGGTCGCAAGGTCGGTGTACAGGTAGCCGGGGTAGCCGCGGCGGCCGGGGACTTCTTTACGGGCTGCGGAAACTTCGCGGAGGGCGTCGGCGTAGTTGGTGATATCGGTGATGATAACCAGTACGTGCATGCCCAGTTCGTAGGCGAGGTATTCGGCAGCAGTGATGGCCATACGCGGGGTGGAGATACGTTCTACCGCCGGGTCGTTGGCCAGGTTGATGAACATAACGGCACGGGCCAGCGCGCCGGTACGGTTAAAGTCTTCCATGAAGAAGTTGGCTTCTTCGAATGTGATACCTACGGCTGCGAATACGACGGCGAAACCTTCGCCGGTACCCAGTACCTTTGCCTGACGGGCAATCTGCGCCGCCAGCTGGGCATGGGGCAGGCCGGAGCCGGAGAATACCGGCAGTTTCTGGCCGCGGACCAGGGTGTTCAGTCCGTCGATGGCGCTGACGCCGGTCTGAATGAATTCGGCAGGATAGTCGCGGGCGGCCGGGTTCATAGGTTCGCCGTTGATATCCCGGTATTCGTCGGGGATGATGTCTGCGCCGCCGTCAATGGGGCGGCCCATTCCGTCGAAGACGCGGCCCAGCATGGCCGGGGACACGCCCAGACGTACGCCGTGACCCAGGAAGCGGGCCTTGGCATCGTCGATCTTCAGGCCCTGGGAACTTTCAAAGAGCTGTACCAGCGCCTTGTCGCCGTCGATTACCAGCACCTTGCCGCTGCGGATCTCGCCGTTGGCCTGCTGGATCTCCACCAGTTCGTCGTATTTGACGCCTTCTACCTGGTCAACCAGCATCAGCGGGCCGACGACCTCGCGAATTGTTTTGTAATCTTTACGCATCGAGTTCGCCTCCCTCAGTCAGCGCTGCAAAGGCAGCGTCCAAATTTTTGGCGATGGCGCCAAACTTTTCTACCCGTTCCTTTTCGGGAATGTATTTCATACGGCCGATTTCCTCGCGGACCGGCATATCGATCAGCTTGTCCAGGTGCACATGCTGCTCCAGGGCGGCCTCCGCCTTGTCGTACCAGGTGAGGATCAGCTTCATCATGTCATGCTGTTTTTCCAGGGAGGTGTAGGTGTCCACTTCGTGGAAAGAGTTCTGGTGCAGGAAGTCTTCGCGGATGGAGCGGGCGCATTCCAGGGTGATACGGTCCTTGAAGCTCAGGGCGTCCACACCCACCAGACGTACGATTTCGTTCAGTTCCGCTTCTTCCTGGAGGATGGTCATCATCTTGGAGACCATGCCGGCCCAGTCCGGGGATACGGAGCTGTTGTAGTAATTCCGCAGGCGGTCGCTGTACAGGGAGTAGCTCTGCAGCCAGTCGATAGCCGGGAAGTGACGGGCATAGGCCAGGGCCGCGGACAGGCACCAGAATACCTTGACGATACGCAGGGTGGCCTGAGATACCGGTTCGGAAATATCGCCGCCGGGGGGTGATACGGCCCCGATGGCGGAAACCGCTCCGGTGCGGTCCTCGTTGCCGATACATTTTACGATACCGGCCCGTTCGTAGAATTCTGCCAGACGGGAGCTCAGGTACGCGGGGTAGCCTTCGTCGCCGGGCATTTCTTCCAGACGGGAGCTCATTTCACGCATGGCTTCGGCCCAGCGGGAGGTGGAGTCTGCCATGATGGCGACTTTGTAACCCATGTCGCGGAAGTATTCCGCAATGGTGATACCGGTGTAGATGGAAGCTTCACGGGCCGCAACGGGCATATCGGAAGTGTTGGCGATGAGCACGGTGCGCTTCATCAGCGGCAGTCCCGTACGGGGGTCGCTCAGTTCCGGGAATTCCATCAGAACGTCGGTCATCTCGTTGCCGCGTTCGCCGCAGCCTACGTAGATGATGATGTCGGCGTCAGCCCACTTGGCCAGCTGATGCTGGATAACGGTCTTGCCGCTGCCGAAAGGACCCGGTACGGCTGCCACACCGCCTTTGGCGATGGGGAAGAGGGCGTCCACGACGCGCTGGCCGGTAACCATGGGTTCCGTCGGGGGCAGTTTTTCTTTATAGGGACGGCTCCGGCGCACAGGCCAGGTCTGGAGCATCGGGTACTCCGTCACGTTGCCGTCTTTGTCTTTGATTTTGTAAACCGGATCCAGAATGGTGGCTTCGCCGCTGAACACCCACTCCACAACGCCTTCCTTGCGGGGAGGCAGCATGATTTTATGGAGTACGGCCGGGGTCTCCTGGACCACGCCAATGATGTCGCCGCCCGTTACGTGGTCACCGACATGCACTTTCGGTTCAAATTTCCATTTTTTCTCACGGTTCAGTTTGGGCACTTCCACACCGCGGGTGATACGGTCGCCCGCTTTGTTGTACAGCACGTCCAGCGGACGCTGGATGCCGTCGAAGATGCCTTCGATCAGACCTGGCGCCAGTTCTACGGACAGCGGGGAACCGGTTGATTCCACCGGCTCGCCGGGTCCCAGGCCTGCCGTTTCTTCATATACCTGAATGGAGGCCATGTCGCCCCGCAATTCGATTACCTCGCCAATCAGATGCTTCTCGCTGACACGGACCACGTCGTAGAGTTCTACGTCGCCCATGCCGCTGGCAACGATCAGCGGGCCTGATACTTTTACTATAGTTCCACTCATCGGCTATTTACCTACCCTTCCTTAAACAGAATGTCTGCGCCAACAGCCTTCTCAACATTGCCTTTCAGCCTTTTCATGCCCAGCCCCAGGCTGCCCTTGGCGGACGGGATGGGGATAATGGCAGGAAATGTCGCAGTAGTGTAATAATCAATTGCTTCGGGTACCAGCTGGGCGGCTTCTTCGGTGATGTAGATGACCGCATATCCTTTGTCCGCCAGTTTGTGTATCCGTTTTTCTATCATGGGTCCCTGTTCCTCGTAATACACATCCAGGCCGATCGCCTTGAAGATCATTACGGAACCGGGGTCGCCAATGACCGCGATTTTTCGTTCCTTCATAGACAGCCGCCTTTCTATGCGTATAATTCGGGCAGCTCGTACTCAAAGCCGCTCCGCTTGGCTCCGAAGATCACCCGGAGGGCTTTGGCTTCCGCCTCGCGGCCCATAAGGTATCCGATGATCGGACCCAGGGAAAACATATCCCATTTCACACTGCGCAGAACATGCATCAGCGCTGTTTCCATTTTACGTTTCAGAACAGATGCATCGCCGGTGGTAACATATTCCTCCACACTCTGGGAAATAAGCTTGCCGTTCTTGCCTCTGTTGAATTTCGCTCCCAGCTGTTCCATGGGGGTGTCCATCCCATCCAGGAACACGTTGAAATCTATTTCCCCGCCTTCCAGGAGCATGAGACGCAGCTTGTCCACGTCCCAGTTGAGGAGCCTTGCCCTCACTACGCTGCGGGCGTTCTGGAAGTCTGCCTGCAGGGAGAAGTAGTCCCGGACGAAGCTGTGGTCGTGTTTGTCATCCAGCACGTTTTTGATGTGACGGAACATGGCTCCGTCAATCTCGGCGCTGAGTTTCAGCGGGTCCACCCCCCGCGACACTTCTGCCTCGATCCGGTTCAGGGTATCCCGGTAGACTTTGGGCAGGGGTTCATAGTTGGCAGTGGCCACGCACTCCTTCAGCTGTTCCAGGGGGAAGGAGCCGCCGTCGATGAGCACGTCGGGTGCTTCGACGCCCAAAAGACGTGCTTTCAGCAGCGTCTTGAGGTTGTGTCCGTCCACTTCCAGCAGGAACAGGCCGGTGAGTTCCGGCGCGGGGGTAACTTCCCACACGATCTGCCTGGAAATCTGCAGCTGCTCCCGGATGACGTAGTCGATTTCTTCCGTCGCAAGCTGTTCGGGACTCAGGTTTCCGCCGTACCCGGTTTCCAGCAGCAGCGCCAGCGCTTCCTGAAACGAACCTGCCTCGTAGATACGTCTCAGCTTGGCCGCGTCCAGCATCTTTGTGGAGAGTTGGCTGATACGGCCTACTGCGTATTCATAACTTGCCTGCGGCATGCTATTTCACCTCCGCGGCAAAGAGCATGTCCGCCACTTCCTTTTCGATCCGGGTGCGGACATCCCTCATAATCGTTGCAAAGGATCCGTCGAAATCACTTGTTTTGCCCTGCAGGAGGATGCCGCCGGAGAACTTCGCCGCCTCGTCGGACAGCGTCAGTTTTCCCTGCTTGCCTGCCTTGACCAGCGCTTCGTTCAGCCGGGCCAGGAAGCCTCCTTCATATTTCGCCCTGTCCGCTGCCGGCACGCAGATCTTTTCCGTTCCGGTTTCAGCGGATTTCACGACAATGGAAGTAATGAACTGCTCCCATTTGTAATCCGGCATGGCGTTGATGGTTTCTTCCGCTTTGGCAAACGCTTCCTCCAGCACCTGGCGCTTACTGTCCAGGGCGTTCTTCCTGGCTTCCAGTTCGGCGATCAGGGTCTGGCGGCGGGCTGCCTCGTCGGCATCGGCCGCAGCCTGGGCATTGATTTCATCTATTTTTACCTTTGCAGCAGCTTTTATTTTTTCAGTAGAGGCAGCGGCCTTTTTCTTGGCGGCATCAACAATTTCAGCCGCTTCCCGGGCGCCGTCTTCCTCTATCTTGAGAATAATCTTGTTTGCTGCCATCGGTCTTCCTCCCTTAGAGCTTTACACCGTTTACCATGATGAAGGAGATGAGCAGTGCCAATACTGCGTAGGTTTCAACCATGGCTGCCAGGATGATGCCCTTACCGGTTTCTTCCGGACGCTTTGCGCACAGGTAAATGCCGGACGCGGCTACTTTGCCCTGGTACAGACCGCTCATCAGGCCGCCGATAGCCATCGGCAGGGCGGCGCAGAACAGGGCGATGCCCTGGTCGGTGGTCAGTTCCTTTACGTTGCCGTCAATCACGCCCAGGTTCAGGACGATGATGAATGCGATCAGCAGGCCGTAAATGCCCTGGGTACCCGGCAGAGCCTGGAGTACGAGCACGTTACCGAACTTGTCCGGATCTTCGGATACGACACCGGCCGCGGCCTGACCCGCAATACCTACGCCCATGGCGCTCCCTACGCCGGCTACACCGGCGGCAACTGCTGCGCCTGCAAAAGCAAGAGCTGTTCCTAAAGTAATCATAATTAACTGCCTCCTTTAAAATTTCGTTTATATAATTTTTTATTTAGTTACATTCATGTACTTGGTCCGGATGGCCAGGGGTACGAACGCCTTGCCGCCGGCTTCATAGAACTTGCCGAAGAATTCGATGTACTGCAGACGGCTGCTGTGTACGAAGGCGCCCAGTACATTGATGATGATGTTGAAGAGGTGACCGCCCAGAAGTACCAGCACGGCTACGATGGTTCCCACCGGTCCCGCTTCCAGAAGCATCTGCGCGATGGTGTTGATAACCATGGCGATAACGCCCGTGGCCAGACCCAGCGCAAAGATTCGGGAGTAGCTGAGCAGGTCGCTCATGTATCCGCTGATGTTGTAGAGGCTGAGGATGCCTCCCATCAGTTTCCCGACGATGCCATCCTTGGCGCGTCCGCCCGTCAGTACGATGATGGCGGCGCCTGCGATGGCCAGATACTTGCCGGTGGGTCCCGGTACAACGGCCATGCAGAAGAAGCCCGCGAACATGATCAGCCAGCTGATCTCGTCACAGAAGGCTCCGAAGATGTCTCCGTCCCGGATGAGCATGTAGGCTTTCAGCAGCATGCCGCAGACCAGGTGCAGGATGCCCAGCCCGAAGCAGAGGGCCAGCATCTTTAACGGTTCCTTCATGGGCACGAAGAGCAGCGGATGCAGCTCCAGGCCGAACCAGCCGCCGAAGAGGGCGCCCCAGATGACGGTGGAGATACTGCCGAAGAGGATGACCATGCCCAGCTTGCCGGCAAAGCCCTGGGGTTTGGCCAGTTTCATGGCGATCAGCAGGCCGATGGTGAGCACCAGGCCGTACCCTGCGTCCGAAAGCATCATGCCGAAGAAGATGAAGTGGAACGGCGCCATCAGGAAGTCCGGGTCAATGCTGCCCGCCTGGGGCCGTGAATACAGTTCGATAACGGATTCATAGGGCTTGACGAAGGAATTGTTTTCCATTTCCGTAGGCGGAATCTCTCCCTCCGCCGGGTCGGCGAACTCGATCTGGTACGCGTCCGTCACGCTCCGTACGGCTCTTTCTACTTCCACCGTGCGGTCCTTTCTGACCCAGCCCTGCATATAAAAGGTTTTTTCTGTCTCTACGCCGCCGTTGGCCAGACGTTCTTCCTTGGCCGTCAGCTGGTCGTAATATAACTGAAGTTCCGCTTTGCTTTCGGCAATTTTGATGGCTTCTGCCTCCAGCTCGTCGGCGCGTAAGTTCTTCACCCGGGCGGCTTCCGTGAGGTCTACGACGATCTCCGAAACCAGTCCCGTACGCTTGGGAAAGACTACATCGGCAAAGTCATGCGCTTTGAGGAAATGCTTGAGCCGGGCTGCATCTTCCTTCACGCAGAAGATGAGCATGGCGCGTCCCTCCGGTGCTTCTTTCAGCACGACAGGCTCTGCCGTCAGCTCTTTGATGTCCTCCAGGAACGCTTCCCTTTCCAGCTCCGGCAGGTAGCCTGCGAAATAGACGCTGGTGTCCGTGGGAGCCAGCTGCTCCAGCGGGATGTCCAGGTCGATCCACGGCTGCAGGGCCTCCACCTGGCTGGTCATGGTCGACGCCTCGTTGCGGAGGGACATGATCTTGCCGGAGAGTACCTCTACCTGGTCTGCCAGGTCTGAGCCTTCCTTCGATTCATGGAGGAAGGAATCATAGGAAACCGGAAGGCGGGATGCAAACATGGAATCTTTTTTTCCATGCAGGTCCACAAATTTCAGGGCGTCCTTGGTCTTGACGATCTGATCACTCACCTTGTCCGCTCCTTCGAGCGCCTGGGTCTTTTCGCCTTCCGAAATGAGCATGATGTTGCCGTCTTTCTGCAGCGCAAGTAAAATGGCGTCGCGGTCTTCCTTCAGTGCGAAGAGCGTTGCCTTTTTCATTGCAATCAGCATACTAAACCACAACCCTTTCTAAAATATAAGCTACAGCTTCGGGGAGCTTCTCCGCAGCGGCTGCCGCCTCGGCACGGTCGGTCCTGGCCCGTTCTGCTACCAGTTCCTTCGCCTTGACCCGGGCGTGGGCTTCCGCTTTGGCAACGGTATCCTTGGCAGCGGCGCGGGCCGCCGTGATCATGGCGTCGGCTTCACGGTTGGCTGCCTCCTCCGCATCCCGCAGGAGATTGCGACTGGTCAGGGCAGCTTCTTTCTTAGCCTGTGCAGCTGCAGCTTCGGCCGCCTTGATTTCATCCAGTATGGACATTCACAACTCACCACCTTTATGATTTTTTATATTTTTATTTTTTCATTCTTCCATAAAATTCAGAAAGAATTATGAACTTGGAATTATGGGCATAGTTATCCCAAAATATTGTTAATATTATAACACAATTTCAGTGCATTGAAAATACAAACGTAGGAAATGATGTAAAACAAAAGACGGATTTTGATTATGTATTTTTGGAACGCGGGGGCATCCCGCCTCCCACTTCCTCACTGCGCACGCTCAGCAAGCTTCGCGTTGCTCGGTATCGTCAAACTGGGAGCCCTTCCGGGATGCCCCCCGCGTTCAATTTCTTTGCTGCTCAATTCAGCAAACTTTGCATTGCCCCATATCGGAAAACCGGGAGCCCTTCCGGTGTCCCAAGCTTATAGTTTAACTTGTTTGAAATCACAAGTTTCTAAATCTAACATCCGCTCGGCTAACAGTTTTCCTTTCTGTATGTCGCCGGTGAAGCAGATGGTGCTGTGGCCCGGGCCTTCTGTCTGCAGCAGGTTCCGCGCTTCCAGGTCCGCTTTGGCCTGCAGGGCTGTGGCGGCGGCCGGGTCGATGACGGTCACTCCCGGTCCGAAGGCTTCTTCCAGATAACTTTTCACAAAGGGATAATGGGTACAGCCCAAAATGACCGTGTCCACCTGTTTGGCCTGCAGCGCTTCCGCATATTCCCGGATGGCTTCTTTCAGCTCCAGGCTGCCAAACCGGTTTCCTTCGATCAGCGGCACAAATTTTGTACAGCCCACCCCGAAGACTTCTGCGGCGGGGTCCGCTGCCTGAATTTCTTTCCGGTGCGCTCCGGTGCCTACGGTAAAGTCCGTGGCCATCAGTCCGATGTGTTTGTTTTTGGTCGCCTGCAGCACCAGGTCCACGCCTTTGGACATGCCGATGACGGGAAAGGTATGGGCGCCCCGGATCACGTCGGTGCCCAGCACGGTGATCGTATTGCAGGCCGCCACCAGCTGTTTGATTCCTTTTTGCTCCAGCCAGTCCGTCATCTGCGCCACAAAGGCGGTGATGGTTTCCCGGCTGCGGGTGCCGTAAGGAGCCCGGGCCGTGTCCCCCAGATATAAAAAGGTTTCATGGGGCATAGTCTGCTGCAGCGCGCGCAATACGCTGAGGCCGCCTACGCCGGAATCAATGACGCCAATCGGCCGGTTTGTATCCATGATCATTCCACCAACTTTCAGATTTACTTCACCCCATTGCGGTCAGTCCGCCGTCCACGGGGATCACGGCCCCGGTCATGAAGGAATTGGCCGGGGAGGCCACGCTGCAGATCACATGGGCCACTTCTTCTGCGTAGGCGATGCGCCCCAGGGGATAGCTCTCCCCCATCTCTGCTTTCGTATAACCGCCGTCCGCTGCAGCCAGCTGGGCTGTCAGCAGGGGCGTATCCACGTCCCCCGGGCAGATGCAGTTGACCCGGATGTCCGGCGCCAGGTCCAGGGCCAGCGCTTTGGTCAGGGACACCACTGCGCCTTTGGAGGCACAGTACACCGGACAGCCGTAGTTGCCGCCGATGCCGGCGTCGCTGGCAATATTGAGAATGCAGCGGTCCTGTGCAATCCGGGAACGGCTGCTGCTTTCTTCTGTAGTGTCCGGTGCCGTCAGTTTCTGCGTTGCGCTGTCTGTTGCTTGCGTTGCACAGTCTGTTGTGTCTGCCGCGGACCCGTTTCCGGTTTTCTGCACTGCCCCGGTTTCCGTTTCTCCCCGGCACAGCATGTACGGCCGGCTGGCCTGGATCATAAAGAGGGTTCCCTTCACGTTCACGTCCATAATCCGGTTATACTCTGCCACCGTAACCTGTTCGATCCGTTTTTCCTGATAGAAGCCGGCGCTGTTCACCAGGATATCGATCCGGTCGGACCCGTAGTACCCTGCTATGGCAGCCGCCATCCGGCAGTCCGCCGGTTTAGTCACGTCCGCACAGATATAGCGGAGCCTTGCCAGGTCTTTCGCCGTACCCGGCACGGTACTCTTCCAGGCTGCGCATCCCTCTTTCTTCATTCCGTCGGCAGCGCTGAAGGTATGCATCGCCTCCGGCCGGCCGGGAAAGACAAGGCTTTCCGGATACTTGCAGCCGATGATCTCCGCCAGCGCATGCATGCCCCGGATCCGGTCCCGGCCCACGAGGAAGACGTTTGCCCCGTCCTGCCAGAAAGTCCGGGCCGCGGCCAGTCCGATGCCGCTGGTTCCGCCGGTAATGAGCACAACTTTATGTTTACATCCGTACTCCATGTATGAACTCCTGCATGATTGATCTTGCGTGTGTACCATAACTGATTTCTTCGCCGAAAGTCCTTCCAGCGATTTTTGAGACTGACCGGGTCAGCCTTCCATCGTTACGGTTCCATTTCCGCTTTTTCCTCCGCGGTGAGTTCTTCCGGTTTCGGAAGCTCCAGCACCGCCGTGGATCCCTTGCCGTATTCGCTCTGCATACGCAGGGCGATCACATGCCGTTCCGCGATTTCTTTGGCAATGGCCAGTCCCAGGCCGCTGCCGGATTTGTTGTCTTCGCCCCGGGTCTTGTAGAACCGGTCAAAAATATGCAGCAGGTCTTCACTTTTGATGCCGGGCCCGTGATCGGTGATGGTCAGGCGCCGGCTGGCCAGTTTTACTTCGATGGAGCTGTTCTCCGGACTGAATTTCACGGCATTGTCCAGGAAGATCATCAGCATCTGGTTCAGGCGGCCATAGTCGCCGGTCATTTTATACACAGGCGTATCCAGCTCACTGGTCACCGTGATATTTTTATCCCGCGCCAACTGCCGGGCACTGCGGACGGCCCCCTGTATCACTTCGCAGAAGTTCAGCGGCTTTTTGTCAATGGGGAAATCCACATTCTGCAGCCGGGACAGATCCAGCAGGTCGTTGATGAGCCGCTGCAGGAACAGGGTCTCATCGTACATGGTGTCGTAGTACCGTTCCACGTCGGCCGGTTCCGTTACCACTTTGTCCCGCAAGGCTTCCAGACTGCCCCGCACCACCGTTACCGGCGTGCGCAGCTCATGGGAAATGTTGGCGATGAATTCTTTCCGGATCTTTTCCGTCTGTTTGGTTTCCTTATCGGCTTCTTCCAGCCGCACCGCCATACTGTCCAGGGTGGCGGCCAGTTCGCCAATCTCATCGTTCTGCTTCACGTAACTCCGGGCCGTGTAGTCGCCGGCCGCCAGTTTTTCCGCCGTGTCTTTCATCTTGTTCAGGGGTTTGGTGAACTTCATGGACAGGAACCAGGCAGCGCCCAGCGCCAGGATCAGCGCCGCTACCAGACACCAGCCGAAGACTTCCAGCGCCTCATAGAAAGCATGCCGCAGACCGAACACCGGCACCCGCAGCATCAGGACGCCTTCCACGCCTCCGTTTTTGTCATAGATGGGAGCCGTGGCCAGCACCATCATCTCGTTGATCCGCTTGTCGAACTCTTCCCGTACGGCGGATTCTCCTTTAAATCCCTTGCGGAACATATCCCGGTACACCTGGGGGAGTTCGTTCACGGTGGTGGTTCCTTCAAAGACAGGAGGGATGCCCCGTCCCTGGGGTCCTTTGTGATGTTCCACATGGCCCCGGACATAATTGGGCGCCTCTTTCATGTCGCCTTCCTTGATGTGGGTCCGCATGGCGATATCGCCATTCTTATTGGCTACCCACACATCGTCCGCCGTAATGATATTTACATAGGCGATCAGCCGGCGGGAACGCAGCAGGCTGCCCGGATTGACTGCTTTGGCTGCAGATTCCGGCGTTGCCTTCCCGTTTGCATCTTTGCCGGAAAGAGAACGGTCTTGCGCAGTGTTCCCGGCTCGGTTTGCGTCCTTACCGGAAAGGGAACTGTCTTGCGCATTATTCCCGGTCCGGTTTGCGTCACGGACGGCCGCGTCTCTGTTACTTTTTTCATTTGCTTCCCGTAAGCGGGAGCGTTCCAGGTTGTCCCCCATAATGGCCGCCACGCTGGACGCCCTGTATTGCAGCGCGCGTTGCTGCCGCGCAATGAAGTTTTCCCGGAAAAAATGGCCGAAGGAAAAGGCCATGACAAACGCAAATACTAAAATGGCCAGCGCAAAATAGGCCGCCAACTTCGCAGCTATTTTACTCTTAAACATATCTTTCCCCATTCTGCCGTATAAAAAACCGGCGTACACTGCAGGGTATCCTCCCTGCCCAATCCTCATCCGGGTTTGTGCGCAGTTTCTTACGGTTCTGTAATTTCAAAACGGTAGCCTACGCCCCAGATCGTTTTCACGTTCCAGCCGGGATGTTCAAAAGCATCCAGTTTGGCCCGCAGCCGTTTGATATGGGAATCCACGGTACGGCTGTCTCCGAAATAATCGTAGCCCCACAGGCTGTCCAGCAGGTTGTCCCGGGAGAACACTTTTTTGGAGTTGGAGGCCAGCAGCCAGAGGAGTTCCTTTTCCCGTTTGGTGAGAGGCACTTCCTTATCATCAATGGTCACCATATAGTTATCGATATCAATGGTCAGATTGGCAATGACCAGCTTGCGGGATTTGCTTTCTTCCTGCTGGGGGATGCGCCGCAGGATCGCCCGGGCCCGGGCCATGACCTCCGCCGCGCTGAAGGGCTTGACGATATAATCGTCGGCGCCGATATCCAGCCCCATGATTTTATCCGCATCCTCACTCCGGGCCGTAATCATGATCACCGGCACCTGGGACATGGCCCGGATGGCTTTGCACACGGCAAACCCGTCTTTTCTCGGCATCATAACGTCCAGGAACACAATGGTGATCTCCCTGGAAAATTCCCGGAACAGCCGCAGCGCTTCTTCACCGTTATAGGCCACATAGCAGCCCCAGCCTTCTTTGCTGGCGTAGTCCTTTAACACCTTTGTAATCTGTGTGTTATCATCGGCAATCAATACTTTATTCATATGCAGACCCCCTCTTGCAGACTTACAAAGACACTTATACAACATAATTATACATCAAAACTTCTTTCATTAAAACTGTTTTTGCAAAAATCACGGATGCAGTTTAAAACAATAAATCAGAAAAGAGTCCCATACCGAACCGAAATAGCCGAACTGAATTGGCCGCACTGATTTGGCCGAACCGGTCATAAAAAACTTTCATGGAAAAATCTGTTTTAAAAAAACATAGTTTTGTTCTGAAAATGACATGATTTTGTCATACACAGGCAGTATTATATAGTCGAACCGGAGGCAGACAGGCAGGCTGCAATGCAGACAACCGGCACGGCCGGGCCCCTTTCAGACGGAAGCAGACCTTCCCCGCCGCCGGTTCCGGAAACAAGACGCAGACGAAAAGACACTAAATTATAAAAAGAAGGAGAGATGAAGATGTTTAAGTACTGGAAAAAAAGCATGGTTGCCGCAGGCATATTAGCCACGTTACTGGCAGGTTCCGCATTTGCCGCTACAGAGGCGGAAGATGCTGCAACCCAGCAGAGCGGTCAGGATTACAACCAAAAAATTGAGCAGCAGGTTCCGGGCGCTGAAAAAGGCCGCCCTTGCCGGTCCTATAAGGACGGTCATCATAAGCCCGGCCCGCGCCATCACAAACTCAACGGGCATCACGGCGGTCCCGGCAAGCATCATGTCGGAAGGCATCAAGCCCGCCACAGAGACGATCTGGGCCGGCCCGGCAGGCTGAGCAGGGAACAGCGCCAGCAGTTAGCCAAAGAACGGGAACAGTTCTTTGCCAACTGGGGCAGCATGTCCGACCGGGAACGGCGGGAAGCCACCGAAAAGTTCATCAGCCGCGTCAACGAAGAGCGCACGAAGAACATGACCGATGCAGAGAAGGCTCACTTTGAAAAACGCCAGGCCGCCAAGAAGGCCGAGCGGGAAAAAATTGCCAAAATGACGGAAGATGAACGGCATGATTACTTCAAAAAGAAACACGACGAGATGGTGAACGCACGCATCAAGAATATGACCCCGGAAGAAAAGAAACGTTTCCTGGAGCGGGATAAACGCCAGCAGGAACGGATGGAAGCGTTCTGGAAGAAATGGAAACAGATGACTCCGGAAGAAAAAGAGCAGTGGAAGAAAGCTCATCATCGTTTCGGCCCCGGCCCCGGTCAGGGAGCACCCGGCGGCCCCAGAGGAGCACATCGGCCTCATAACGGCCAGGATCCCAAAGCAGCAGCTCCTGCGCAAGCTTAATTGTTTTGCAATCTGAGCGGCATCGTCGGCCCAAACATTTCCCCCTTTTATAAGCCGGCGCCGCAAACAAAATAAAATCTAACTTCCCCCCCTTATGCAAAATCCCCTGCCGATTCGACAGGGGATTTTCACATTTTATGTGGCATTTTTATATTATATGTGGCAGAGAAATTTTCCATTTACTATTAAAGTTTTGGTTTTGCCATGCATTTGTCAAAAATTAATTTTATATTTATAATAAATAGTAAGCTGAGTATTCTTTAGGCAAAGCGTTAGTAAATCCAGGTGTCAGGAGATGACAGAGTACGCTGATCCTTTCATCTCCTTAAAAACTGCAAAAATACAGAGGGGAGGTCCCTTATCATGAAAAAATGGAAAGCCATGGCCGCAGGGCTTGTCACACTGTCCGTTCTCACCGCAGGCCTGACCGCTTCGTCCGCTGTCAGCGCCGCCGAAATCCGGAAAGCGGATTCTTCCGTGCAAACCTATAAAGACGGCGCCGTCGTGCCTGCTTCAAAAGCCCCTGCCGTCCGTAAGGCCGCCCGGGAAAAGGCGCAGTCCGATTATTACATTACCGAGGGCAAAAAGCTGGACCAGGCAGTTGCCAGACTGTTGTACATCAACCCGGAAGAAACCGGGCTGGATCCCCAGATAGACTACAGCTACCGCATGGACAAAACCCTCACAGGCGATTACTTTTATCATGTCAGGGCGTTCCTTCCCAATAGCACCAAAGCAGCCGGCGATTTCCTGCTGGCCAAGGACGACAGCTGCGTGTTCCGCCGCTTCCCCGGGGAGGCCCGTACGGAACTGCTGGACGGCACCACCGAAAAGCTGCTGGCAAAGGTTGAGATTTATCCCGCATACAAAAAAATACCCCAGGACGGGGTCGGTAAAGTACTGATCCGGGTCCCGGGCAGCATTCCCTACAAGCTGACGCTGACCAGCCTCAACGAAAACACCCTCACCATCAAAACAGACGAGCAGGGCCAGCAGTGGGTGTACGGCGTCACCCGGGGCAAAGCCGATGTGCTGGCAGAGGTTGAGATTGGCGGTTACATAACCAGCAAGACCCTCAACTTCACGGTAATGGATGAAAAAGATGTGGCCCGGGAAGAAAACCGGACTTCCGGAGGCTGGCCGATCGGGATTGGCATCGGCTTCGGCTGGGGCCACGGACGCCACCATCATGGACACGGCGGTGGAATTATAATCGGGATGTAAAAAGATTTATAAATTCCGCACTACCGCGTCCATCATCATCACGTTGCTGATCACGCCAACGCCGCCGGGCACCGGGGTAAAGGACGAAGCTTTTTCCGTCGCTTCCTGCGCCACATCGCCTACGATCCCGGTTTCCGTCACGTTAATTCCCACGTCCACGATCACTGCGCCTGGTTTCACCATATCCGGCGTAACAAAACCGGCTTTGCCGATGGCCGCCACAATAATATCCGCCTGCCGGACCAATTCCGGCAGGTTTTTTGTATGGGAATGGCAGACCGTAACAGTACAGTTTTCCTGCAGCAGCAGCAATGCCACCGGTTTGCCCACCACGTTGCTGCGGCCCAGCACGACCGCATGCTTTCCGTCCAGCGGAATCTTATAAAATTTCAGCATCGCCATACAAGCCCGTGGCGTGCAGGCGGCCCAGCGGCCCTTCCCCATCAGCAGGGCGCCGCCGTTGGCCGGGCTCAGGCAGTCCATGTCCTTTTCCGGAGCCAGAGCCGCGCCGACCGCGTCCCCGTCCACCTGCTTCGGCATGGGCATCATGGGCAGGATGCCGGTGACGTCCGGATCTTCGTTCAGTTTCCGGATTGCCGCAACGGTTTCTTCCGTAGTAGCCGTTTCCGGCAGTTCCACACAACGGCTGCCGATGCCCAGGCTTTCCGTAATTTTCAGCAGCCGCTTCCGGTACACAAAGGATGCGGGGTCCTGGCCCACGGTCAGAATGGCCAGCGTGACTTTCTTTCCGGATTTTTGCGCCGCTTCCACTTTTTCTTTGATTTGTTCTTTATACGCATCCGCCACAGGACGGCCGCTCATTACCAATGTTTCCATATGCATTTCCTTTTCGATAGCAAGAGACCGACAGGAACATCTGTCGGTCTCGATTTAATTTAATTACTAAGGATTCCCTGATTAGGGGGAACGTCTGTCAATGAGTTTGTGCACACAGCAGAAGAAGCAATCAGAACAGTCCGCTGATTTTGCCTTCATCCGTTACGTCAATGCTTTCCGCAGCCGGTTTCTTGGGCAGGCCCGGCATGGTCATGATGTCGCCGGTGTAAATGACGATGAAGCCGGCGCCGGCGCTGATCTTGGCGTTCTTTACATTTACGGTGAAGCCGGAAGGAGCGCCTAACAGGGCCGGGTCATCCGACAGGGAGTACTGGGTCTTGGCCATGCAGACCGGCAGGTTGCCGTAGCCTTCTTTTTCATACTGGTCCAGGGCCTGAGCCGCTTTGGTCTGGAATTCCACCCGGTCGCCGCCGTATACTTCCTTCACAATGGTAGCAACCTTTTCCCGCAGAGACATGTTCTCCGGATAAATGGGTTTGAAGCGGGCCATGCCGCTCTCCGCCAGGGCAACCACTTCTTTGGCCAGTTCCACGCCGCCTTCGCCGCCTTTGGCGAATACGTCGCTGAGGGCTACGTTGACGCCCATGCCGGCGCAGAAATCGTAGACGGCCTGCAGCTCTTCTTTGGTATCCTGGGCGAAGATGTTGATGGCAACCACCACAGGTACGCCGAACTTAAAGATGTTTTCAATGTGTTTGCCCAGGTTCGGGAGGCCTTTCTTCACCGCTTCCACGTTGGGTTCTTTCAGATCTGCTTTGGCTACGCCGCCGTGCATCTTCAGGGCGCGAACCGTGGCTACCAGCACGCAGGCGTCCGGAGCCAGCCCGGCCTGACGGCATTTGATGTCGAAGAATTTCTCCGCGCCCAGGTCAGCGCCGAATCCAGCTTCCGTAATGGTGAAATCAGCCAGACGCAGGGCCGTACGGGTGGCCATGACGCTGTTGCAGCCATGGGCGATGTTGGCAAAGGGACCGCCGTGGATGATGGCCGGCACATGTTCCAGTGTCTGGACCAGGTTCGGTTTCACCGCATCTTTCAGCAGGGCCGCCATGGCGCCGGCCGCGTGCAGGTCTTCCGCCGTTACCGGTTTGCCGTCATAGTTATAAGCCACAACAATTCGTTTCAGCCGTTCTTTCAAGTCATGTAAGTTGGAAGCCAGGCAGAGGATCGCCATGACTTCACTGGCCACGGTAATGTCAAAGCCGTCTTCCCGGGGTACGCCGTGGGCTTTGCCGCCCAGGCCGATGACAATGTTCCGCAGGGCCCGGTCGTTCATATCCACGACCCGCTTCCAGATGATCCGGCGGGGGTCGATGTTCAGCGGGTTCCCCTGCTGGATGGAGTTATCCAGCATGGCGGACAGCAGCATATGGGCGGAGGTAATGGCGTGGAAATCGCCGGTAAAATGCAGGTTGATGTCTTCCATGGGCACCACCTGGGAATAGCCGCCGCCGGCCGCGCCGCCTTTGATACCGAAACAGGGACCAAGCGATGGCTCGCGCAGGGCAACGATAACTTTTTTCCCGATCTTCTGCAGCCCCTGGGCCAGACCTACTGTCGTGGTAGATTTCCCTTCCCCGGCCGGAGTCGGGGTAATAGCTGTTACCAGCACCAGCTTTCCCGGTTTCCGGTCTTCCACTTTGCGGATCAGATCGTAGGAAAGTTTGGCTTTATATTTTCCGTACAACTCTAAATCTTCCCGATCAATCCCCAATTTTTCCGCAATCTCCGTAACAGGCAGCATTTTTACCTGCTGGGCAATCTCGATATCAGACAACATGGCAACTCCTCCTTTTCTTATTCCTCTCCCTGTAACTTCTTTATAACTTAAACAAAATTTTTATGTGCGCTTTTCGATAATACTACACTACCGTTTGCGTTTACACTTTCTATTATACCCTAAAATCTCATTTACCGAAACCAAATTTCTATTTTTGTTCCGGGCTGCACTTCCGTACCGCCGGAAGGTTTCTGTTTATAGGCTTTTCCGGAACCGTAAGGCTCCAGTACCAGATTTCCTTTTTGCAGTTCTCCGGTAATCGCCCGGGCATCGAAACCGGAAAAGTCCGGCACGATCCAGTTATTTCCTTTTTGTTTCAAGGCAGGCAGCGACTTGGGCGTTTCCACTCGCTGTCCCGGTTTTACGTGGGCTTCAAAGCTGGGCAGGCCTTCGCTGTTGCTGGGCTGTATGCCCTTGGCCACCAGGATCTGCTGCAGGGTATCTCGGAAAATAGGCGCGGATACCTGGGAACCGTAGAATGCGCCCCGGGGTGTATCCAGCATAACCAGCATGGCATACTGGGGTTTGTCTGCCGGTACAAAGCCTACAAAAGAAGCGATGTATTTCCCCGGTGCATACCCGCCCTGCTCGGCGATCTTCTGGGCCGTACCTGTTTTACCCGCGATCCGGTAGCCTTTGATCCGGGCGGTTTTGCCGCCGCCCTCGCTGACCACCTTTTCCATCATGGTACGCATCTGGGCCGCCACTTCCGGCTTAATCACGTTCCGTACCACCTGTTTTTTTCCTTTGCGGATCACTTCGCCGTTAGGAGCCACGATGCGGTCGATGATGTAGGGCCGCAGCAGTTCCCCGCCGTTGGCGATGGCGCAGATGGCCCGCAGTTCCTGCAGGGGCGTTACCGCAATGCCCTGCCCGATAGCCAGGGTGGCAATATCCGGCTCATACATATTTTTCGGATCGTACAGGATCCCGTCTTCCTCGCTGGGCAGCTCGATGCCGGTAGCAGTGCCGAACCCGTATCGTTTGGCCCACTCGATTTCCCGCTGGGCGCCCAGTTTCATGCCCAGCTGCACCATGCCGGTGTTGATGGAGTACTTGATGATATCTTCAAATTTGCACATCCCCATGCCCGAACCGTCCCAGTTGCTGATGACCCGGTCCGCAATGCGGATGGAGCCGGTATCGTTGATGGGGGTATCCGGCGTTACAATGCCTTCCGACAGACCCATGGTGCCGACGATGGGTTTAAAAACGGAACCCGGTTCGTAAATAATGGAGATGGCCCGGTTCAGCCAGTTGACAGCCGGGTACTTCCCAAAATGATTGGGGTCGAACGTGGGCCGGCTGCCCATGGCCAGGATCGCCCCGGTATGGGGATCCATGATCAGCACCGCGGCAGCTGCCGCATTGGTCCGTTTCATGGCGTCATCCAGCGCGTCTTCGATGACAAACTGCATCTTGCTGTCGATGGTCAGATACACGGTAGCCACCTGGATCTTTTCCCGGTTCTCTTCCAGATCCGTGTCCTGGTCGGCAATAGTGCGGCCCATGGCGTCCACCATTTTTGTCTGGCGCATCTCAGCGCCCTTCAGAATGCTGTCCAGAGCCAGTTCCAGTCCGGAAAGCCCGCTGTCGTCCGTTCCCACAAAGCCCAGCACCTGGGCTGCCATGGATTTTTTCGTATAATAGCGTTTGCTTTCGGCAATAAAATGCAGGCCCGGCAGCTTGTTTTCCTTAATAATCTTTACGACCTGCTCATAGTCTTTCGGTTCCAGCATACGCTTGACCCAGACAAACTGGCCTTTCAGTGTAAATTCTTCATACAAAGCGTTTTCGCTGATGTTCAGGACCGGCGCCAGTTTCTGGGCAGCAATCCGGGGGATATCCCGGTATTCAGTCTTCTCTTTGCCGGGTTTGGCGCTCTTGTTCATCTCATCGGGATTCACATACAGGGAATGCACCATGATGCTGACCGCCAGTTCTTCCCCGTTCCGGTCCACGATCCGCCCCCGGGGCGTATGCCGTTTGATTTTGTCTGTAACCTGTATGGTAGCCCGTTTCCCCAGCTCCGTGCCGCTGATGATCTGGATATACAGCAGTTTTCCGGCCACGGCAATGAACATGAGCAGAATCAGACCGCCCAGAAACAGCAGGCGGTTCCGGCTGTCGTTTAACGTAAACTTGATTCGTTTCATCAGAAGGGCCTCCTGTTCCGGTTCGAGGAGACCACCCGCAGCCTGTTTTCCTCCGTAGGGGGAAGGCCGGCCGCAATGCGTTCTTCCATAGTCTCCCGGGCGCTTTCATTCCGGTATACCGCTACGACAAGCCCCAGGGTAAACATATTGGCAATCAGGGATGTACCACCGTAACTGATAAACATCAGCGGCACACCGATGACCGGGAACAGACCGGTGACCATGGCCATGTTGGCCGCAGCCTGTCCGATCAGGAACAGGGTAGATCCGGCGACCAGCATGTATCCTCTCCGGTCTTTTGCGTTCATGGCGATGGTAACCATGGCCCAGGCCATGATCACAAAGCAGGCAATTAAAAACAGGGCGCCTATGTAGCCCCATTCCTGGCAGAAAATGGCAAAGGCAAAGTCCGTATGGGCTTCCGGCAGGAAAAAGAATTTACTGGAACCCTGTCCCCAGGGAAGTCCCGTCAGCCCACCGCTGCCTATGGCCATCAGAGACTGGGTCATCTGGTACCCGCCGCCCTGGGGGTCTTGCCACGGATCCCACCAGAGAAAGATACGGGCCCGGCGGTAGGGCGCCAGCATGGCAAGTCCACAAATCACTATGCCCAGCCCTCCCAGCGACGCAATCTGCATTTTGGATATGCCCGCCAGTACATACATACCCAGCATCAGCGCAAACACAATGGTAGCGGTTCCCATATCCGGCTGCAGGAAAATCAGGGCCGCAAAAACCAGGGAAATAATCAGCGCCTGATTCGACGGATACCCCAAAAGGCTGACCCGCAGACCCCGTTGCAGCCGATCCCCCAAAAAGGAAGCCGCCATCAGGATGACCGAAACCTTGGCCAGTTCCGATGCCTGCAGAGAAAAGCCGCCGATATAGATCCAGCGCCGGGAACCGTTCGATTCCCAGTGTCGCCGCCAGCAAAACTATGGTAATACCGGCAACGACCATATAAAACCGCGGGCTCATCAGCCGTTTATAGTTCACATGAAAGGCAGTGATCCAGAACACCAGTCCGCCGACCGCCGCATATCCCAGATACCGGACCAGGAAGTGGTAGGGATTTCCGGTCATAGCCTCCGCCCTGACGAAGCTGGCGCTGAACACATTCACGCAGCCGATGACCATCAGCAGGATCATCAGCGTAATAATGGCGTCTTTGGGATTTTCCCATAACATGAATCGTTCTCGCATAATGTGTGTTAGTATCCTCGTATTATGACGGGCTTTCTTCCGGACGGATATTCCGGGGGGAACGGGTAGTCACTTTACCCGAGTTTTCCGTAAAAACGGCTTCGCAATAGTTGATCGGTGTTCCCATCCCGCTGAATTTTTTCTCGTATTCCGTCTGGACTTCATTCCGATAGCTGCTGTGGTGCAGATCATAGGAAAGCCCGTGGATCTCCAGTCCGAATTCTTTAAATTCTTCCACGGAAAAATCAAACAGCTTCCGGTTATCCGTTTTAAAGAACAACCGTCCGCCGACACCCAGCAGCTTCAGGTACAGGCCCAGAAAGTTCCGGTGGGTCAGGCGGCGTTTCGCCTGCTTCGCCTTGGGCCAGGGGTCGCTGAAATTCAGGTAGAGTGTTTTGATTTCTCCCGGTGCAAACCAGTCTTCCATATACGCTGCGTCCCCATTGAGGATCACCATGTTGTCCATCCCCGCTTCCATCGCTTTGCGGGCAGGATAATAGGAAATGTCAAACTGGGTCTCGATGCCGATAAAGGCTTTTTCCGGGTGCAGCGCAGCCATTCCCGTAATAAAGCCTCCTTTGCCGCAGCCGATTTCCAGACAGATTTCTTTGCCCGGGAACCGTTCCTGCCAGCGGCCTTTAAACTGTTCTATATGTTCCCTGTATAAAAATCCAGCCTCAATCACTTCCGGCATGGCTTTTTCGATCCAGGGTTTCTTTCGTAAGCGCATGTGTCAGAGTTCCTTTAGTTTTTCTTTTCTGCGGAACCCGGCCCCAGTTCATATTTTTTCAGATACCGGTACAGGGTCACGCGGCTGACATCCAGCATGGAGGCCAGCTTGGAAATATTGCCGCCGGCGGATTTCCATACGGAGATAAAGGCGTCTTTATCATATTTCCAGGATTTTTCCATGGTTTTATCTACCGGCATCTTGATATCTTCCGCTTCAATAAGGCTGCCGGGCACATGGAAGAAAGCCCGTTCGATCACGCCCTGCAGCTGTTTGATGTTGCCGGGCCAGCTGCAGCCGGTCAGCATCTTCAGCGCTTCCGGGCTCAGATGTTTCTGTGGCATGTTGTATTGGGCGCTCATTTCCGCCAGGATATGGTTGGCCAGCACGGAAATGTCCTTCACCCGTTCCCGCAGCGGTGGGATGCGCATGACCGTATCCAGTACCATTTCAAACAGTTGGCGGCTGAACAGCCCTTTGTCTGCCAGACGTTTCAGGTTGCTGTCGCAGGCTGCGATTACACGGATATTCAGCTTTTTCCGTTCATGAGATCCCGGCACGGGCAGGCCGTTCCGCAAAACGTCCGCCAGCCGGTCCCCTAAGCTGACCGGCAGTTTTTCCACTTCATCAATAAACAGGGTTCCCCCCATGGCCAGCTCCAATTTCCCTGCTGTCGGCGGATTATCACCGTCCGGCCTGCCGAAAAATTCTTCTTCCATCGCCTTGGGGGACTCGTCCGAACATTTCACAACGATAAGGGGAGCCGCCGCCCGGGCGCTGGCCTGATGGATACCGTGAGCGAGGCGCTGTTTGCCGGTACCCGGTTCGCCTTGAAGCAAAATATTGTTGTCCGCTCGGGCGATCCGCGTCGCTTTGTGCTGCAGCGCCAGAAACTCCGTCGTTTCGCCTACCATGCTGTACAGGCTGTACCGGCTGCTGTAACCGGTGGCGTGGGCAATGGTGGTCTTTAAATCCTCAATGGACATGGAAAGGAGCACGGCCCCTTCCACATTTTGGCCCAGCCGGACAGGCAAAGCCGTTGTTATATCCTCATAGGTGCGGTCTGCAGTAATCCAGGGTATTTCACGGCGGTATGCCGGTTTCCCTGCCAGAGCCTGCCGTACCGGAATATGTTCATAGTTCAGGAACACATCCGAAAGAGAACTCTTCCCGTCTAACCGTTTCTTCCCGTTTTCGTTGCAATACTGTATCTTCTCATCCCGGTTCAGCCAGTACACGCTGACCGGAAGCTCGTTCAGAATCATCTTCTGCACGTTCCAATAGATCAGCATCTCCAGATACTTCTCCACGGAATATTTCATGGTCATCAGCAGCGACAGCAAAAGGTCGTAGGGAAGTTCACTCTGGTCTACCGAGCAGAATGACAGGATATAACGGATTTTTCCCTGCACACAGATCGGCGCGCTGCAGGCGTCCCCGTTATGGCTTTCCCGGATCCACATTTCCGGTCCGAACATCAGGAACGGTACGTTATGTTCCCGGGCAACACTGATACTGGACGTTCCGATATCGCTTTCCAGTACGCGCATTCCCTGGATATCATCCATGACGCGCTGGAAAAAGGGCATGGCATAATTTTTGATTATGTAGCCCTCGCTGTCGATCAGCAGCATACTGAGGTTATGGGAGTTAAAATGCTGTTTATTCTGTTCATACAGTCCGTCCACATACTCCACGATATGCGCGTGGGTTTTCTGATGCTCCAGAACCTGTTCCCGGGTCAGACGGTTGACCCTGGGCATGGTTTCATGGGGCAGACGGAGATTCCGGCAACGCTGCCAGGATTCCGCCACCCACGGATGCACGTTAGGGTCCACGATGCCGTCATCCATGAATTTATTATAATAAGCCGTTAATTTTTCTTTATTTCTTTTTTCTCGAATCATTGCAGATTCCCTCTCTCTCCCCATTCATCTGTTTCAGCGGCTGCGGTCGTTACCGGTCAGAATCCGACGGGCCGTATAGTATCGCGGTCCCCAGTAGCTGTCAGTTAAATTGCTGAGCATGATGCCTCTGGAACTGGTTGCGTTCCAGAACAGGTTATTGCCGGCATAGATCCCTACATGGGACGCGCCGGGTTCGTATGTGGTAAAGAATACAAGGTCTCCCGGTTTCAGATTCTTCTTGGAAACAAACTTGCCTTCCCGTGCCTGGGTGTCCGCCGTACGCGTCAGGCGTATCCCGTGTTTGGCAAACACATACTGTACATATCCGGAGCAGTCAAAGCCTCTCGGTGTGGTTCCGCCAAACACGTACGGCACGCCTTTGTACTGGGCCGCCGTTTTCAGGATTTTGGTGCTGGCCACATTGCCGCCGTATTCCTTGGCTTCCGCCTGCCATTTCAGTTCTTCATAGGTCGCGTTATCCAGGTTTCCGGTTTCTTTCAGTTTATATTTTTTCTGGAACTTGCGCAGGGCTTTGCGTGTCGCTTTGGTAAACTGCCCGCTTGTTTCGCCGGGATCAAAGCCAAGTTTCTGCAGGTATTGCTGCGCCTGTTTGACTTTCCATCCCTTGTCCCCGACCTTATAAACCGCTTTTACCTGTTCCGGTTTTGCGGGTTTCTTCGCTTTCGTTGTCTTTGCCGGGGCAGCCGGTTTCACCGAATCAGGCTTTTTCGTTTCCAGGCCGGGCGGTTTTGTCGGCAATTTGGCTGTTGCCGGCTTTACCGACGGCTTTGGGGTCGCCGGTTTTGGTGCTTCCGCTTTGGGCGCTGCCTGGGTAGGCGGCGTCGCCGGCTTTGGAGTTACCGGTTTCGGAGCTTCCGCTTTGGGTGCTGCCTGGGTAGGCGGCGTCGCCGGCTTCGGGGTGGCCGGTTTTGGCGTTTCCGCTTTGGGCGCTGCCTGGGTAGGCGGCGTCGCCGGCTTCGGTGTGGCCGGTTTTGGTGTTTCCGATTTGGGTGCTGCCTGGGTAGGCGGCGTCGCCGGCTTCGGAGTAGCCGGTTTCGGTGTTTCCGCTTTGGGTGCCGCCTGGGTAGGCGGCGTCGCCGGCTTCGGGGTGGCCGGTTTTGTCTTCACCGCCACATCCCGGGGCATCTCTTTGGGTACGGGCTGGCTGCCCGTGATACGCGTGCCATCCGCCCGGTGGGGCATATTGGTAATCACCGGAGCCGCAAACAGCTGCGACCCCCACCCCAGATACAGAGATGCCACCAGTCCGGCAGCCACCGTTTTGGCAATCCTTCTTCGTAATCCTTTATACTGCATACAATTCACGTACGATACACATGGCTGGCAGGTGTATCTTCCTCACTCTATCAGTCTTAGTAAAATTCTCATCAATACCTGTCGTCGTTATACACATCCCAGGTTTTCAGCTTGTCCAGTTCTTCTGCCGCCATCTGCACTTCCGCCAGCAGACGTTCTTTATCTTTCGGCAGGTTGCCCGCAAAATTGGCATAATTGGAAACATGATTGCTCCGGAATATCGTATGGCAATGTTCCGGCAGCTCCACATGTTCCAGAATCCGGTGCAACTCGTGCATCAGACCGCCCGGGGAAAGAGGATGAAATTCCCCCCGCTCAAACTGTTCTTTCAGTTCGCTGCCCCGATACAGCATCAGGCACAGGGCGCTCAGCATGGTAGGCTGTATCTGGCTGATTGCTTTCGCCGTTTCCAGTGCGTGGCGCTCGCTGCCTTCCACGCCTGCGATGCCCAGGATGATCATGATGGAAAGCTTCATGCCGGCTTCAACCACACGCCTGCCTGCCTCAATGGACTGGGGCCCGTCTACGCCTTTGTTCACTGCCTTCAACGTGACGGAGTCGCCGCTTTCCATACCATAGTACAATAACTTCAGCCCTGCTTCCCGCAGCTGTACCAGTTCTTCCGGCGTTTTCCGCAGAATATCTTTAGGCGCCGCATAGGAAGAGACCCGCTGGAGATGGGGGAAATACTGCTTCAGCGCATGCAGGATACGCAGCAGGCGTTCCGTGCTCAAAACCAGCGCATCGCCGTCAGCCAGAAAGACCCGGCGTACACCGTCCCGGTTGTAGGAATAAGCCAGCGCCATTTGCCGGGCAATTTCTTCATCGGTCAGCACCTGGAAGGGTACGCCCCGGTACATATTACAGTATGTGCATTTATTATGGGCACAGCCCCGGGTCACCCGCAGGATAAAACTGTTCGCCTCACTGGGAGGACGGAACACAGGGGTATCGTAATTATCAAAAAACATCAGCGTTTCCTTTTCTGTGAGAAAAAATTTACATTTTTCAAAAAATCATTCTGTATCTTATAACATTTAAAACACTTTTCTAAAGTATTATATAACATTTTACACTTCATTGTAAACTTCTTTACATTCATTTTTATGAAGAATTTGCAAACTTCCCCCGTTCACAAAAAAGACGTTTTTTTATGATACTATGTGACAAGAACAGGAAAATGTAATACAATCTTAAGGAATCAAAGATTCCTTACATCGGAGACACGCAATGAAAAAAGTATGTATGCTGTTGCTGCTGTTTTGTTTACTCGTTACCGCAGCCTGCAGCAAACCGCAGACAACCGAAAAAAGCATTCGCCTGAAAGGCAAGACGGAAGCCGTCCTGTATACAGTCAAGGCGCCGGTGGACGGAGAGGTCCGCGGCCTGATCCTGGAACCGGGGGAACGCATCCGCAAAGGGCAGCCCCTCTTCGGCCTGGGTACACAGGACGAGAATCCGGAAGTGGGGAAAGCCGCTGCCGAACTGGCCAAAGCCCAGGCCCGTCTGAACAACGCCACCCAGGGGAACAAGGAAGCCGGCCGCGCTTCCGCCGCTGCCGCCCTGCAAAGCGCCCGGGTCGAAGTGCAAAATGCCGAACAGAATTATACTAAGATGGAACGCCTGTACAAAGTGGGAGGCATCAGCCGTATCCGGCTACAGCAGGCAGAGCTGAACCTGCAAAGCGCCCGGGCCACGCTTGCCGCTGCACAGGCCCGCTACGAACAGGCCAGCCGCTCGTACACCCCGGAAGAGCTGGCTGAACTGGAACAGCAGGTGCAAAAGAACCGGACGGCCTACGACGCTGCCGTCCTGACCGTGGAAGGCAGTGAAATTGTCAGCCCCGCCACGGGTACTGTCCGGCAGATCTTAGCCAAAAACGGGGAAGCGGTAAAAAAAGAACAGCCTGTCATGCGGATCCTGTCTGCCACAGACTGTACGATCAAAATCACGACCGGACTCACAGACTCCCGGCTTGCCGAAGGAATGGAAGCCAGCGTGACCGCCACCGGAAGCAAAAAAGATTTCCCTGCCGTCATCCGCAGGATCGAACAGAATACCATCACGCTCTTCTCCGGCAAAAAACCGGAAGAGCTGCCGGAAAACGCCACAGTGGAAGTCACCATTACTTTGAAAAACGCTAAACCGTAACCCCTCACCAAAACAAAAAACTCCTGCCGCTCTGACAGGAGTTATTTTTTATTGGAGCGGGCAATGGGAATCGAACCCACCTCTAAAGCTTGGGAAGCTTTCATTCTACCAATGAACTATGCCCGCAGGAA
>ONAV01000009.1 GCA_900315925.1 uncultured Selenomonadales bacterium
CGCTGTATCACGTTATAAAATGTTTACAAATTTTCTCTAATGTTACATAAAATTATATAAAAAACAATATAAAAGTTACAGTGTTAAAAGACCACAAGGCGCTGATTATAGATGGCATTCAAGAGGTCAGGGGTTCGATCCCCCTCGTCTCCACCAACTTATAATCCAGTAGCCATGCGGGTTTAAAGCCTGCATGGCTTTCTTCATATTTATGCAAAAATGCCAAATTCGAAACAAATTCGAAACATTTTTCCAAAATTCTTGCTTAAATTTTGGTAACTTCGTGCAAACGCTGAAAATTGTTACCGCAAAAGAGCGGTTTCAGGATGCTGTATTTTTGAAAGAGGTGGAGTGGTTATGCAGGACGATGAAAGTAGGGTGCATGAGACGGTGAAGTCTGTGTATCCGTATGAAACGGGCGAGGAAACGATTTGCGAATATGTGCGCGCAACGGTGAAAGCGGATCTGGCCGGAAAGTTTTCTTCCGGTCATACAGGCTGCCTGTCTACAGCTGTGGTGGAAGCGATTGCCGCAAATATTTATTTCGACCGGAAAAAAGTATTTGAGAATGACCGTGCCGGCGCAGATGTGTATCTGCAGAATCATGCAGGCAATTCTTCTTATGCGGTGGCATTTACGGAAAACGGAAAGAAGTTCTGGATGGTCCACAGCGGTTACGATGCCTTGCCATCCTGTATTTCAGGTGTGAGCCTGACAGTCGAACGTCCGGACCATAAAGGCTGTTGCGGTGAATAGTGTTGTGAAACGTTTGCGTTTCCCGACAACCGGTTAAAACAGTTTTTCCGTTGGTCGTTGTCCATTAATTTTTTTAACTTACAATACACGATGCGACGGACGGAGGCATCTATATCTTTTTGAGAAATCTTCCCGTCTTTCACGGCCTGCAACGTGCTTCGGTAAATACGTTGCTGCACTTCCGGCTTGTGGCAGCTCAGCAGTATATCCGTTCCGGCCTGAACCGCAATGATGCCGATTTCTTCCGGCTGATATCCTTCACTGACGGCGCCCATATCCAGGTCGTCAGTGATGACGATACCCTGATATCCCAGTTGGTTCCGCAGCAGTTGTTTCAGGATGACAGGCGAAAGGCTGGCGGGTTTTGTATCAAACGCAGGGTAGCGGATATGGCCAGCCATCACCATGAACTCGTGGTGCGGATACTGGTCGATGATGTTCCGGAAAGGCAGCAGGTCTTCCTGTAAAATGGTCTGCCGGGGTACATTCACTACAGACTGATCAGTATGAGGATCGGTTTCGCTGCGTCCCATGCCGGGGAAATGTTTGACGGTAAACAGAACACCGCTGTCACGTAAACCGCGGCAGGCTTGTTCTCCGAAAGCTGTAACCTGCTGCGGTGTAGTTCCGTAGGAACGTCCGTGCATGCGGCTGCTGATGTCTAACACCGGAGCAAAATCAAGATTGAAGCCAAGTTCGTGAATATCCTTTCCGGTATTGTTTGCATGGTTGTATGCGTTTTCCGGTTTGCCTGTAGCACCGATTTCAGCAGCGGCAGGCGCCATATAGGCATGCTGCTTCATGCGGGTGACGAGGCCTCCTTCCTGATCTACCGAAAGGAAGAGGGGAAGGGCGTATTTGTTCAGAACGAGATTACGCAGAGAGGCGTTTAATGCTTTTACCTGTTCCCTGTTTTCCATGTTCCGGTCAAACAGGATGACGCCGCCTGCATGCATAGAGGAAAGTGTGTTTTTTGTGGTTTCCGTAAGTGTGGTTCCATGAATCCCCACAAACATCATCTGGCCGATTTTTTCTTCCAGCGTGAGTTTGTCTGTGACGGCAGAAGCCATCTGCCGGAGACCATGCTCCGTGGCCCAGGTTTCAACAGACGGTTGCGTATCGTTTGACTGAATGTTTCCTTTTTCTGCGGCGCTGCAGCCGCAAATCAGAAATAAAACAAGTAACAATATGTTTACTGCTGAAAATTTCTTTTTCATTATTACATACCTGCTCTCCAAATATATTGCAATTACTCTCATTATATCATAATATTATAGCATAAGCTCCCGGGAATTACCGCCTGTAAAGATGGTATGTCAGTTTTGGAGGTAAGCGATATGAAACTGTGGAAATATTATCTCCTGTCATGGGCAAGCGGATTATTGACACTTATGTTTTCTGTGGGCGGCGCTCTGGCGTTTGTAACGTATATTAGCAGTCCTTCTACTGTAGACGGAATTATGCGCAAGGGCCACATGAGCGTGATGGAATTTATCCTGCCCCTGTTTCTGATTGGTATCGTCTGTTTTATCCTCTATCTTTGCGTTTCACTTTTTTGCATCTTCCGTAAACTGCGGGCAGAAGAGCACCGTGTACTGCATTTTTTGCTGAATCTGATCCTGTATCTGGCAACGGCGGCGGGAACTGTTCCTTTATTGATACTGTTGTTTAATTAGGAAATTGACTTTTACATCGATTTTTACTATAATTTATTTAACAAAATAAATAGTGAAATTTTGGACTTATGTAACTCTCTGTGATAATAATTGATGACAGAGACTCTTTCGTCAACGTTTTTTATCTGACTGGCTTCGACGATGCTAGAAAGGACGGGCGCCATGGGCGAAAAGTTTAAAACTTTTATTTCCTGTACAAAAGAAGACAACATGAAGTTGCTTGCGTTTGTAATTGTGTTGCTTGCCATTATTGCATTCTTTGGCTGGTAATTATAATGTGTTTTTTGTGAATTATGCAATTTAGCTATACAATATATTGTGGATTTGTGTTATAATGTTTAAGTAATGGTGTTTTGTCGGTTTTTGTTTTCGGTCTTTTTATAATTTGTAGATTGATTCTGCAAATCCGGACAAGCGTTTTCCGGTTTGCGGGGATTCTGTAAAATGGTTTTGAAAAATAACAATTTTGACTGCGAAGGTGTGATTTCATGAAAAAATCAAAGCCTGGTATTTTTGTATATATGTTAGCCTATCTTGCGATTCTGATGCGCTGGATGCGCCAGAGCACGCTGGGCAAAGTGGTGACGGCGGGCCTTTTGATTGTGCTCGTCAGCGGTACATACAATCATTTGAGTGCGGCTCCTTTTTTTGCGGATAATGCCCAGCCCAAACTGACAGAGACAGAGAAGATTGAGCAAAAGGGGCAGGAAGAGATTGCCAAAAAGGCAGAAGTGCAGAAACTGAAAGTGGAAGAGGCCAAGGCGCTGGCCCAGCCTGTAACGAGCCACACTTACAGTTTGGTTATCACGAAAAGCGCATACCGGATTTCCCTGTTGGATAACGGGACCCCGATTAAGGAATATAACTGTGCGGTAGGCCGTAATCCGGGACAGAAGACGAAAACGGGTGACGCAAGGACTCCCGTGGGGACCTTTAAAGTAGAATCCATCAATCCTTCTTCCGACTGGGTGTCTGATGAAGACGGCAAGGGAGCTTATGGACCCTGGTTCATTACCCTTGATACCCGTGAGCTGAGCAAGGGCGAGTGGAACGGTATTGGCATTTCCGGCACGAACAAACCGGAAGGACTGGGAAGAGCTTCTTCCGCTGGAAGTATCCGGGTACGGAACAGCGATATTGAAGAAATCAAAAAGTTCGTGAAGGTCGGCACGGTCGTTACGATCAAAGAGTGATGAGCAGGCAAAGAGTTATTCCACAAAGAGACACTTGCGGAGTAACTCTTTCTTTTTATAGCGCTGCGTTTTATGTTTAGGGTAACCGCAGGATTGCAGCGGACCCGGAAAGAGAGATTGCTGTGAAACAGAATCAGAAACTGGCTAAACTTACCGTGGTACTGATGGCGTTATTGATGCTGTTTTCTACTGTACTCATAGCGGGCTGCAAGGAAGAAGGTACGGGGAAAGAAAAACCGAACGTTACAGGGACGCAAAAATCACCGGAACAGATTGCCGCGGAAAAGAAAGCCAAAGAAGAGGCAGAGAAAAAAGCGAAGGAAGAAGCGGGAAAGAAGGCTAAAGAAGCGGCGGAACAGAAGAAAAAGGAAGCAGAAGAAAAAGCCAAACAAGAGAAAGAACTGATCAAACGGAATGCAGATCAGAAAAAGTATTGGGTGCATATTAAAAAGAGCGCTTTTACCCTGTATTTGCTGGATGATAAAAATACTGTGATCAAATCCTATGACTGCACCCTGGGAAAAAATCCGGGGCAGAAACAAAAACGTGGCGATATGAAGACGCCTACCGGCACCTTCTATGTAGATGAAATTGATGACGCGTCCGCCTGGACACACGATTTCGGCGATGGCAAGGGCGAAATCAAAGGAGCCTATGGTCCCTGGTTCATCAGTATCAATACCGATGAAATGAGCAAGGGGGCCTGGGGTGGAATCGGTATCCATGGAACTCACAAGCCCCATGTGATGCGCGCCCGGGATTCGGAAGGATGTATTCGTCTGCAGAATCAGAATGTAAACGAACTGAAACAGTACGTGCGTGTCGGGACAAAAGTTGTAATTGAAGAATAACGTTTTTCATGGAATCGCAGTTATGGGTGCTTTATATAGAAATATAAAGCAAAAATGATTGCGTGGTATGGTGTTGTGGGGAATGAAGTAAATTGAAAAAGATAGATCCCGCCGTGTACCTGTTCTCGTTGGGACATCTATCCGTAGACTGGTGTCAGGGAGCGATTCCGGCGTTGCTGCCCTATTTTATCCGCAATTATGATTTATCCTATCAGGCTGCAGGAACGCTGATTTTTGCCAATGTGCTGGTTGCTTCCGTATTGCAGCCGCTGTTCGGGTATTATTCGGACCGTATTTCCCGCCCCTGGTTCATACCCTTGGGGACGTTGTTTTGCGGGATTTCCGTTGCGTTGATGGGGCTTTGTACATCCTATTCTGCTATTTTTGCGGCAGCCATGCTGAGCGGTGTGGGCAGCGCGATATTCCATCCGGAAGCGGCGCTGATGGTCAATCGCATAGCGGCACAGGCTAAGGGGCAGGCGTTGGGAACGTTTTCGGTGGGCGGCAACGCAGGGTTTGCGGTTGGACCGATCGTAGCAGGCTTTTGTGCTTATAAAGCGGGGATTCATTCCCTGCTCATATTTTTTATCGTAAATGCTGTCCTGGCTGCAGCGCTTTGGACCAGGATGACTTGCATATTACGTCAGGCAGCTGTGCTTGACAGGCAGCAAACCGGGAAGCAGGAAACGAAAGTCCGGGAGAATGACTGGAAATCATTTGCGATTCTGTCCATGCCGATATTTGCGCGTTCCGTCGGATTTACGTTAAGCAATACGTTTATTCCGATTTACTGGATGACAGTGCTGCACGCTTCGGCCACGCAGGGAACGACCGCGCTTTCCATCCTGTTTACAATCGGAGCCTGTATTACCTTTGGCGGCGGTTTGCTGGCTGACCGGCTCGGATATGTAAAAGTAATCCGGGCAGCATTTTTTTGTATGGTGCCAACGTATCTGTTTCTGACCCATACAACCGATATATGGGTTGCGACGGCGCTGCTGGTTCCGGCGGCGGTGTCGATCTTTATGCCTTACAGTCCCATCGTTGTGCTGGGGCAGACGTATCTGGCCAAAAATGCCGGTTTTGCTTCCGGCGTTACGCTGGGTCTGACCACAACGCTGGGGGGAATCTTTGCACCTCTGGTAGGCGGGGCGGCAGACCGGTGGGGGCTGGTACCGGCGTTGCAGATTTTCTGGATTGCCGGGTTGATTGGATTAATTGCGGCCTTTTTCCTTCCGGAACCGGAAAAGGAATAAAAGGCCGGTTAAAAGTAAAAGAATTTTGTGAGCAAAAACAGTTTGTCAGTGTAAAGAAAAGAGGGAATAAAAATGGCAGTAACAGTACTTAACAAAGATAATTTTAAAAACGAAGTGTTAAAAGCGGATAAACCGGTGCTGGTTGATTTTTGGGCAACCTGGTGCGGTCCCTGCCGTATGATGGCTCCCGTAGTGGAAAAGATTGCGGAAGAACATCCGGAGATAAAAGTCTGCAAGGTGGACATTGACGAGAATCCGGAACTGGCGCAGATGTTCAATGTGATGAGCATTCCGACCCTGGCGGCGTTTAAGGACGGTCAGCTGACTGGTACGGCGGTAGGTTATCAGCCGAAAGAAAATGTGATGAGGCTGTTTGCGTGATATTTGTACAGGCATTTCAGAGCTGACATTTCGTACAGTAATTGACAGCCTGCCGTACATCCGGAGTGATGTGGCAGAGGAGAAAACACGATGGATATTATTATTATCGGCAGCGGTCCGGCAGGTATTTCCGCTGCGTTGTACGCGAAACGCGCCGGCGCGGATGTAACGGTAATCTCCCGGGGCAGAGGGGCGCTGGAAAAAGCGGAAAAAATAGAGAACTATTATGGCCTGGCCGAGCCTGTGACAGGCGCGGAGCTGGAAGCAAACGGGATAGCCGGGGCCAAACGGCTTGGCGTGAACTTTATTGAGGATGAAGTGGTCGGCGTTGCCATGAATGATGATTTTACCGGTCTTGTGGTACAGACGCCGAACCGGACCTGTGACGCAAAAGCAGTCGTGCTGTCGGCGGGAAGCACCCGGTTGGCGCCGAAGATTCCGGGACTGAAAGAACTGGAAGGAAAAGGTGTAAGCTATTGTGCTATCTGCGATGCATTTTTCTATCGCCAGAAAATCGTGGCGGTTCTGGGCGAAGGGGAATACGCCTTGCATGAAGCGGAAATCTTGCTGCCTCATGCCAGTAAGGTTATGTTGTTTACCAATGGAAAAGAGCCGGTGGTGGAGATACCGGATACCATTGAGGTGCATAAAGAAAAAGTAATTGCGGTGGAAGCGGAAAATGAAAACGGTATGGAACGGGTGTGCGGTCTTCGCGCCGAAGGCGGCGCCCTTACCCCGGTGAATGGACTGTTTATAGCTCTGGGTACCGCTGGCAGTGTGGACCTGGCCCGCAAAATCGGGGCCGGCACGGAAAACAACCGCGTGGTTGTGGACGGAGACATGGCGACCAATGTGCCCGGCTTGTACGCAGCCGGCGATTGCACCGGCGGCCTGCTGCAGGTGGTGAAGGCTGCCTATGAAGGCGCCGTGGCCGGACTTGCGGCCGCTAAATATGCAAGACGTTCTTGAAATTCCTTGCCGGTGTGTGTGAAAAAGAAAATGAAAAAACGCGAATGTGAACTCCGGAAGAGCTTACGTTCGCGTTTTGATTTATAAATGAAAAAAGGTTTAAAATGTTTGAAAACCGTTATGCCAGATAATTCGCATTTACGTATTTTTCGATTCGTTCCAACCGTTGTTTGGTAGCAGGGTGGCTGGACAGGATCCGGGCGGCAAAGCCCATCTGGGCTTCCCCCTGGGTGATATAGAGGAGACCGTTGTAAAGTTCTGCGCCTAAGCCGATTTTGCAGGCATACTGGTCTGCTTCAAACTCGTCCTGCCGGGAACTGAACATGGTGATAAGATGCAGTGGCAGCTGCATCAGGAACTGGAACAGCCAGATCTGGATGACGAAGAACCAGGAAATAATAGAGGTAAACCAGCCGATGATGGGGATAAAACTGATAAGCTGGAGAATCAGGGTGATGTAACTGTAAATGCGTATGACCAGATTCCCGAATGAGCCCATCGTACTGGTCAGTAAAGCGGTGTTGGTATCCCGGTTCTGGATGTGCCCCATTTCATGGGCCAGGATGCCGGCGATTTCATTCGTCCGCAAGTTGGTCAGCAGAGGAAGCGTGACGGCAATGTTGTTGCTGCCAACGGCAAACGCATTTAAATCTTTTACATTACATACATATAAATTATAATCGTCCATATCCAGTCCCGCTTTCCGGCAGACAATGGACATGGCCTGTTTCAACTGTTCTCCGGCGGCTCCCGCAGGGCGCTGGCAGTTCAGAGACCAGCACAGATAACGCTGCATGATCCAGGTCCGGTATAACAGGCAGGGAATCAGCAGAGTAAGAGCGGACAGGACGATGATGATGTTTGTTTCCGTAAGGGGAATCGTAAAATAATTCATCCCTTTCAGCAGCCATTGCCAGCGAATAGGCCGGAAGATTTCCACCAGTCCCCAAAAGGTAGATACAATCAGGAAATTGACAATGAATGTCAGGCTGAGGACGACGATATCACGAAACAGATTATACAACATGCGTACTCCTTATTTCTTTACCATATCCGTTCAACACAGAACATTTTTTAAATTATACTACAGAAAAATAACTTTTCCAACTAATTTAAAGATAGACTTCATGGATAATCTGATATATAATGTAAGCATATTTGCTGACGATACCGAATGATTTGGGATTATTTGCCAAAGCAATGTGTTAACTGTTTCGTTAATCGTCACAAGAATACTTAGAGAAATATCGTTTACAATATGCCAAATACGGCGTGCTTTTTGTTGTAAATGAGAGGATGGAGAATTTTTATGGAAGAAATGCTGAAGGTACCGGAGCATGAAAAGGTGCAGGAACCGGTGCCGCCCCTGACGCATGTGGAAGCGAATCAGGAAGGGTACCGCTGGGTAGCGATCACGGCCATGCTGTTCGCTATCGGCATCATTTTACATACGGTAAGTCCCAACGTGGGCGGTGTTACACCCAACTGGACCATCGCCATGTATGCAATCGTCATCAATTTGACCCGCCCGCCCCTGAAACGGGCCATCGGTATCGGCTTTGTGGCGGGACTGACGCTGATTCCATCATCCAAGTCGGCGTTTCCGCTGGGGAACATTGCCAGCGAGCTGAGCGGGGCTACTACCTGCTGCCTTCTGGTGAAAGCCTTTGTTGCCTGCCATATGGGAGATTGGCGTGTTACACCGTTTATTACCGGCTTTGCGTCTACCTTTGTGTCCGGCGGCGTGTTCACGTTCATTTTGAAGCTGGTGCTGGGCCTTCCGCTGAAAGTATGGATCTTTGCCATGCTGCCTGTGGTGGCGGTAGTCGGCGTGCTTAACGGCCTGATTACGTTCGGTCTGTTCCGTCCTGTGAAAAAACTGTTTTATGCGCAGGAAGGGGGCGAAGATAAGTGAATTCCGTGATTTCCGTTTCCGGTTTCTATTTTAATTATCTCCGCTCTGACCTGGTACTGAAAAATGTGAATATTGAAATTGAAAAAGGCTCTTTTACCGTAATCATCGGCCCCAGCGGCGCGGGGAAAACTACGTTGTGTAAGGCCATGACGGGTATCGTTCCTTTTTATTCCGGCGGTGATTATGCCGGTGAAATCAAAGTGCTGGGCGAATCGACAAAAGGGAAAAAGGTTTCTGACCTGGCCATGAAGGTAGGCCTGATGCTGGAAGATTACGAAAGTCAGCTGGTTTCCCTGACGGCTGGGGAAGAAGTAGCATTCAGCCTGCTGAATCACGGTTTCCCTCCGGAAGAAGCGGAAGAGCGTACCCGACTGGCCTTGGAAGATGTAGGTCTGCCGGGGCGGGAAAGCTATCAGCTGGACGAACTGTCCGGCGGACAGCGGCAGCGCCTGGCACTGGCGTCGTTGCTGGCAGTGCATCCGGAAATTATCGTATTGGACGAACCGGTCAGCGCTATGGACCCGGACGGAGGCGAGAGCCTGTATAAATTGTTGGATAAAATCCATAAAGAGCACGGCACCACATTTATTGTGGTGGAGCACCGGCTTGAATTTGTGCTGCCGTATATGACGGACCTGATTGCTGTAAAAAACGGAGCAATTGCGGCCCAGGGACACTGTGAGGACGTAGTGCCTCACATTTACGAAGATGAAGAGCTGCGCCCTCTGCTGCCGGATTTGTGGCAAGTCAAATGCAATCTGGAAAAGAAGACGTTGCAACGGTTTAATCTGTGGCGATCTGCCGACGAAGCCGTGAAAGAGCTACAGGCCAAAGGATTTGGAAAAGGGGTGAGGGCATGATTGAAGCAAAAGAGATCAACTTTGCCTATCGCCGCGGCATTCCGGTACTGTTCGATATCAACTGCAAAATCGAAGACGGGGAATTTGTAGCACTGCTGGGTCACAACGGCAGCGGCAAAACGACCCTGTCCCGTCTGTTCATGGCGCTGGACCATCCCCGCAGCGGGCAGATTCTGGTAGACGGGGAAGACATTGTCAATTATGAACCTGCCGATTTAGCAGACAAAGTGGGCTATGTGTTCCAAAATCCGGATTTACAGATTCTTGCGGATACGGTGTATGAAGAAGTTGCCTACGGACCCCATGTGAAAAAATTGCCGGAAGAAAATATCAAAACCAATGTGAAAGCAGCGTTGCAGGTCATGGGTCTGAAAGGACTGGAAGCAAAATATCCCCGTATTCTATCCTTCGGACAGAAACGGCGGCTGGGTGTGGCGGCGGCGCTGGCGCTGAATCCCCGCATGCTGATTCTGGACGAGATTACCAATGGGCAGGACGCGGCGGAACAGACTGCCATGATGGAATATCTGAAAGCATTGAATGAAGAAAAGGGAACGACCATCATCCTGATCACTCACGACATGAATGTCGTTCGGAAGTATGCCCGAAGGGCTATCGTCCTGACAGACGGACATCTGGTCTTCAGCGGCACGCCTCAGGAACTGTTTGAAGGAAATCAGCCTGTGGAACGCTGGGGCCTGCGCCGTCCTGTCGTTTCCGAACTGGCTTCCCGTCTGGGTATTTCCGCTGCAACCTGTGAAGATTTCTGCGAGGCAGTCGGGAAAGGAGGCGTTGCCTTATGAAACTGAACGCCTTTACCTGGATTATCGTAACGCTGGCGGTTACCGCCTGGGTATTTATCCTGCCGCTGCAGGCGGTGGCGACGATTTTAGTATTGCAGCTTGTGCTGCTTTTGTACATCAAACGCAGTAAAACCATGCTGGCAGCCATTGGCGGGTTAGGTGTGTTTACCGGCATGATGGTGCTGTTGCAGCTGCTGTTCGGTTCGCCGTTGAACGTTTCCCTGTTCGGCGGTCTGCGCATGCTGGTCATGACCCTTGCCTTTTTGTGCATGCTGGCGACCACTCGGATCCAGAGCATTGCCAAAGCGCTGGTGGATCGTTTCCATCTTCCGGTGGAATATGCGTTCATGCTGACAGCGGCCCTGCGTTTTGTCCCGAACTTTCTGGAAGACAGTTCCATTACGCTGGACGCCCAGTCCTGCCGGGGCTATTCCAACCGGGGTAATGCGTTGAAACGCCTGCTGTCCTATGTGGTGGTGATTCGTCCGCTGGTCATGCGCGCCGTGGCCAAATCGGAAACCCTGGCCCTTTCCATGGAACTGCGGGGCTTTGGTGCCAACACCTATAAAAATATGCCCAAAGAACCGTTGACAATGGTAGATTTTATCGTGCTGGTTATTGTGGTGGTACTGAGCACGTATCCATTCTGGAAAAAAGTTTTGCCGGCGTAAAACAATCAAAACATAAAACAGTAACGCTTCAAAAGAAAAAGGCTTTGCAAAAACGTTCACAACGTTTTGCTTTAGCCTTTTTACATTTATTCACAACAAAAACCACTTTATCCACAAAAAAACAGATTTATCCACATGTTATTCACAGGCGGGTGTTTACAAACCACAAGATATTGAAAGAAAAAAAGAAAAATTTTGGCAAATACAACAATATGTAGTTTACAAGATGAAAAGAACATGCTACAATACTTCTGAATATTTGGGCCGGGCGCCTGTTCTGTGCGACCCGGTTAAGACAATAGACAGATATATAAGTACAAGGGACCCGTTGATTATCCGTCAACCGTGCAAAAGTTGCGAATCGGCGCGTCCTAAAAAAATGCCGTTTTTACTGCGGCATAATTTATGTAGGAGGGTTTTTGCATGAAAGTAATTAAGCGCGACGGCACGACGGTTGATTTTGATCCCCAAAAAATAGTAGTGGCCATTGAGAAAGCCAATGCGGCTGTAGAAGAGCAATGCCGTATTTCCGAAAGCAAGATTAAAGAAATTGCAGCATATGTACAAGGGAAGAACCGTCCTCGCCTGCTGGTGGAGGATATTCAGGATATTGTGGAACGCCAGCTGCAGGAAGCCGGCAAGTTTGATCTGGCAAAAGCCTACATTATTTATCGTTACCGCCGGGCGCTGGTGCGTAAATCCAATACGACGGATGAATCCATCCTTACGCTGATCCGTAACAGCAACAAAGATGTTATGGAAGAAAACAGCAATAAAAATGCAATTATGGCTTCTACCCAGCGGGACCTGATCGCCGGTGAGGTTTCCAAGGATCTGACCCGCCGGGTGATTTTGCCGGAAAAAATTGCCAAAGCCCATGATGAAGGCGTAATCCATTTTCACGATATGGATTATTTTATCCAGCCGATTTTTAACTGCTGCCTGATTAATATCGGCGACATGCTGGACAACGGTACGGTAATGAACGGCAAGATGATTGAATCGCCCAAGAGCTTCCAGGTAGCCTGTAACGTAATGACCCAGATCATCGCTTCCGTTGCTTCCTGCCAGTACGGCGGTCAGTCGGTTGACGTGCGGCATTTGGGCAAATATCTGCGGCGCAGCCGGGAAAAATTCATGGAACGGGCCAAACGCACCATGGGGAAAAATGCAGACCCGAAAATGGTTGAAGCGGTTGTGGATGAACGTCTGCGGGAAGAACTGAACGCCGGTGTTCAGACTATCCAGTACCAGATTAATACCCTGATGACCACCAACGGCCAGTCACCTTTCGTGACCCTGTTCCTGTATTTGCGGGAAGACGATCCGTATATTGCAGAAAACGCCATGATTATCGAAGAAATCCTCCGGCAGCGTCTGCAGGGGATTAAGAACGAAAAAGGCGTGTATGTAACGCCGGCTTTCCCTAAGCTGGTGTATGTGCTGGATGAGAATAACTGCCTGAAGGGCGGCAAGTACGATTACCTGACCCATCTGGCGGTCAAATGCAGTGCCAAGCGGATGTATCCCGATTATATTTCCGCGAAAAAGATGCGGGAAAATTATGAAGGAAACGTGTTCAGCCCCATGGGCTGCCGCAGTTTCCTGGCTCCCTGGAAAGATGAAAACGGTAAGTATAAATTTGAAGGCCGCTTCAACCAGGGTGTGGTTTCCATCAATCTGCCCCAAATCGGGATTCTGTCCGAAGGGGACGAAGACAAATTCTGGAAACTGCTGGATGAGCGTCTGGCCCTGTGCTTTGAAGCCATCATGTGCCGTCACAACGCGCTGAAAGGTATCCATTCCGATGTAAGTCCCATCCACTGGCAGTACGGCGCCATTGCCCGTCTGGCCAAAGGCGAGACCATCGACAAGTATCTATTCGGCGGTTACTCTTCCATTTCCCTGGGCTATATCGGCCTGTATGAAATGACGAAAGCGGTGAAAGGATGCAGCCACACCACGCCGGAAGGAAAAGACTTCGCTCTTCGTGTCATGAAGCATCTGCGGGAGACCTGTAACCGCTGGCGTGCGGAAACCAATATCGGCTTTGCCCTGTATGGCACTCCGGCAGAATCCCTCTGCTATCGCTTTGCCCGCATTGACAAGGAACGTTTTGGCACCATCAAAGATATCACCGACAAAGGGTACTACACCAACTCCTACCATGTAGATGTGCGGGAGCATATTGATGCCTTCTCCAAATTTGAATTTGAAAGTGAATTCCAGAAGCTGTCCTCCGGCGGCGCTATCAGCTATGTGGAAATTCCGGATATGCAGCGCAATCCGAAAGCCATGGAAGCTGCCGTGCAGTTCATTTACGATCACATCCAGTATGCGGAATTCAATACGAAATCCGATTACTGTATGGTCTGCGGCTATGATGGAGAAATCATGATCAACGATGACAACGAGTGGGAATGCCCCCAGTGCCATAACAAAGATCATGCCAAGATGAACGTGACCCGCCGTACCTGCGGCTACCTGGGTGAAAATTTCTGGAACGTGGGCAAGACAAAGGAAATCAAAGCCCGCGTACTGCATCTGTAAGGAAGTGAACGTATGAAATATGCTGCGCTGAAACGCCATGATATTGCTAACGGGCCCGGCGTTCGGGTATCGCTGTTTGTCAGCGGTTGCCGCCATCACTGCCGGGGCTGCTTCAACCCGGAAACCTGGGATTTCAATTATGGTAAACCTTTTACGGGAGAAGTGCTTGATACTCTATTAAGAGCCTGTAATCATGATTTTATCGAAGGTCTGTCCCTGCTGGGCGGCGAACCCTTCGAACCGGAGAACCAGCCGGAAGTATTGCATGTGGTACAGAAGTTTAAGGAAATTTATCCCCGTAAAACCGTGTGGTGTTACACCGGTTACGATTTCGAAAAGGATATTCTGGCCGGCAAGTTAGGCCCCTGGGAAACCACGAAACAATTGCTGGAACTGATAGATATTCTGGTGGACGGTGAATTCCATCTGGAAGAAAAAGATCTGAAGCTGCGTTTCCGGGGCAGCAGCAACCAACGCGTCATTGATGTAAAGAAATCGCTGGCTTCTGATGAAGTGGTGCTGTGGGATGACAACGACGGACTCTTTGAGCCGGACGTAAAGTGAGTTTTGCCTGAAATAGTTTTCTGTGTTATAATAATTTCACGACAGGGCAGTCGGTACAGTGTATCGGCTGCCTTTTTGCACAAAAAAGTTAAATCAGAAAGACGTGAGCAACATGACTGAAAAATTATTTGAACGGGATTCAAACTTAAAAACCTGTGAGGCGACGGTGCTGGAATGCGAGCAGGCGCCACAGGGATTTGCCGTTGTGCTGGATCGGACGGTGCTGTTCCCAGAAGGGGGCGGGCAGCTCAGTGATACGGGGACGATTAACGGTGCCGCGGTAAAACATGTGCGGGAAACGAAAGGAAAGATTATCCACGAGTGTGCGGCGGATTTTCCCGTGGGCAGCAAAGTCACGGTGCAGGTGAACTGGACCGACCGGCTGGACCACATGCAGCAGCATTGCGGGGAACACATCCTTTCCTATGCGTTCTTTAAACTGTTTGGTGCGAACAATGTGGGCTTTCACATGAACGAGCGCTTTGTGACCATTGATCTGGACAAAGAAGTCACGCTGGAGGAAGCCTTTCAGGCAGAAGATATGGCTAACCGGCATATCTGGGAAGACCGTCCGGTTACGGTTTCTTATCTGCCTCATACCGAAGTGAACAAACTTCCCATGCGGAAGAAAAATGAGAAACTGACCGGCATCTTGCGGGTGGTGGCGGTGCAGGACGGAGATGTCTGCACCTGCTGCGGGACGCACCCGACGTCAACCGGTGTGGTAGGGTTGGTAAAAATTACGAAAATTGAAAAGCACAAGGGTGGTACCCGGGTAGAATTTCTCTGCGGTCGCTGGGCTTTGGAAGATGCCAGGAAGAAGATGCGGTACATCCAGGAAGCCGGGAACATGCTGAGCACGAAAGAAGAAAACGTCTGTGAAGGAATTGAACGGCTGGAAGATGAGATTGCGGAACTGAAGGAAAAGCTGCGGGCTGCCGTAAAGCAAATTCAGGAAACGGAAGTCGTAAAAATTCTGGAAGGAGCACCGGTCAATTCCGCCGGCTGCAAAATCGCGGCGGCAGTCAAGGACGAGTATGAGCCGAAAGACGCCAAGACCTTGTTTGGGAAGCTGACGGATGTTCCCAATGTGATTGCCGTTGTGATTTATCACAGCGGGGAGCGGGTCAATTATATGTTTGGCCTGGGCGCAGGTGCGGACGGTGACTGCAAGACCATGATTGCCAAAGCCAATGAGCTTTTCGGCGGAAGAGGCGGCGGCAAAAAAGAATCCGCACAGGGCGGGGCGCCTTATGCGGATGACTGGAAAGAAAAAGCGGAAAAATTGATTGCTGCGCTGAAAGCAGAGTAAAACACAGGATGATTATTCGTCTGCGTGACCAACCATCGTGCAAATGCTGTAAAAAGTGTTTTTAAAATAAAAATCCCGGAACGTTTTCCTGTTATGGAAGGAAATCATTCCGGGGTTTTGTATTACCGCTTTATTCTTTTTCTGTTTTCGCTTTGATAAATTCGTACACGATGGGCAGCACGGAAACAATGATGATGCCTAACGCTACATGGGAGAAATTTTCTTTCACAAAAGGAATATTGCCGAAGAAATAACCGGCTCCGGTGAACAGACCTACCCAGGTCAGGCCGCCGATTACATTATAGTGGAGGAACGTGCTGTAATGCATGGTGCCGATACCGGCCACAAAGGGGGCGAAGGTACGGACAATCGGTACGAAGCGGCAGAGGAAAATCGCTTTGGGGCCGTGCTTCTCATAAAACTTCTGCGCCTTTTCCACGTGATCCGGTTTAATCAGGCGGTTGTGACTTTCCAGCAGTTTCTGACCGAACTTTTCCCCAATCCAGTAGTTACTGGTATCACCTAAAATCGCGGCTGCCAGGCATATGGCAAACAGGGTTCCGAAATGCAGGCTGTTGGCAGTGGCGGACAGGGCGCCGCAGGCGAACAGCAGGGAGTCTCCCGGCAGGAAAGGCGTGACGACCAATCCGGTCTCGCAGAAGATGATCATGAACAGGATAAAATAAATCAGGGAACCGTACGATGCCATCACCACGGGAATGTACTTGTCAAAGTGCATGATGTATTCGCTGAAATAAAAGGGAATCTGGCTGATGTCCATAAAAAGAAAAACCTCCGGTATTCATAATTATAAGGGATGCAAAATAATGTATCCGTCTGTAAAATTGGCAAATGCGTGGCCCTCCGGCCCGCATTTTTAATTTATTTTTTGTACAACGCCAATGTATTGTATCATATTTTTAAAAAGAATGATATAATTATTTATTATTTATAATAATGAGTTCTGTTAAATTTTGGGTTTTGCGGGTTTTCTAAAAATGACTGAAGAAAACAAACGTTAAAATTTTGGAGGTAGCAATGAGTGAAACAGTATGCTGGTGCGGCAGCGGTAAACCGTATGAAGATTGCCACAAAGAAATAGAAGACGAGATCCGGTTGCATCAGCTGGCAGGGGAGGAAGTACCCACACGCCAGATGATCAAAACGCCGGAACAGATCACCGGGATCCGGGAAGCTTGCAAATTGAATACCGCCGTGCTGGATGAAGTGGCAAAACATATCAGAAAAGGAATGACGACGGAGGAAATTGACCGGATCGTGTATGATTTTACGGTGGCTCACGGGGGCATTCCGGCGCCGTTGAATTTTTGCGGCTTTCCCAAAAGCGTCTGCACGTCCATTAACGACGTGGTGTGTCACGGTATTCCTTCGGAAAAGGTGGTGCTGCGTTCCGGGGATATCGTGAATATTGATGCATCAACGATTTTGAACAATTATTACGGAGATGCTTCCCGTATGTTTGAAATCGGCCGCGTGGATAAAAGGGCCAAAGATCTGGTGGCCATAACCAAAGAATGCCTGAAGCGGGGGCTGGCAGCGGTAAAGCCCTGGGGACACCTGGGGGATATCGGAGCGGCCGTTTCTCAGCTGGCCCATAAGCACGGGTACAGCGTGGTGGAAGAATTCGGCGGTCACGGGGTTGGCGTGGAATTCCATGAGGATCCGTTTGTGGCCCATGTGGGCAAAAAAGGAACCGGTATGCTGCTGGTCCCCGGTATGATTTTTACCATCGAGCCCATGATCAATACCGGAAGAAAAAATGTTTTCATTGATGAAGCGGATGACTGGACGGTGTACACGGAAGATGGAGGCCTTTCCGCCCAGTGGGAATACACGGTGCTGGTGACGGAAACCGGCGCGGAAGTGTTATCCTGGTAATGTATACTTGTATACATGAAGAAAACCTATTGATTTTTTTGAGACAATTGTTTAAAATTGTCTCATATTAAGAAATATTAGAATAAAATAACGGGTGCATGATGTATGCGGAAAAATGACCGGGCGGCGCCGTCCGGTATGCCGAAGGAGTAACACTATCAGGCGTTCTGGTGAACACGAAACCGCATGCGGACACAACTCTGGAGATACCCATTCAGTTGGGAGCCGAAGGTGCAAGGGTGAAAATCCTAATCTCTCAGGCAAAAGGACAGGGTCGGTTAAGATGGTAACTCCATCTTGTTGAAGCAACAGCTTGAATGCATTGCCGGCCCTGGGAATTTCCCGGAGGCCGGTTATTTTATGAAGGGTCCAGATTACAAATGAGGGGTGTCCGGGATGAAAGGGTTTCATGAACGGGATGACGGCGGGTAACAAAGGATATCTGCCTGTAAGGGTGTGCTGCGGAAAACGCTGTCGTAAAAAATGAAGGGAAAGGATTTGATCAATTATGGATTGGAAAGCGATTAATGACATTGTTGGAGCGATAGACAGCTTCGTGTGGGGTCCTGCCATGCTGGTTCTGTTGGTAGGCACCGGCATTTATCTGACCTTTAAATTAAATTTCCGCACCTGGCGGAACCTGCCCTATTCAATCAAGAGCGTAATCGGTAAAGACGCCCGTCAGAAAAAAGCCGGCGGTGAAGGCGACGTTTCTTCGTTTAACGCGTTGATGACTGCTCTTTCGGCGACCATCGGTACCGGTAATATCGTCGGCGTGGCCACGGCCATGTTTGCAGGCGGTCCCGGGGCGCTGGTGTGGATGTGGCTCTCTGCAGCGTTCGGTATTACCACAAAGTACGCGGAATGTATGCTGGCCAGCAAATACCGCGAAGTGAACGAAAAGGGCGAAATGAAGGGCGGCCCCATGTTCACCATGAAGAACGCTTTTAAAAACAAACAGTTGGGCGCGATTTTAGGTTTCCTGTTTGCGCTGTTCACGGTATTGGCTTCTTTCGGTATCGGTAATATGACGCAGGCTAACTCCATTTCCACGGCGTTGGAAAAGACGTTTTCGGTTCCGGTGGCAGCGACCGGTGCAGCATTGGTGATTCTGTGCATGATCATTATCCTGGGCGGTATCCAGTCCATTTCCAAGGTCGCTGCAATTGTGGTTCCCGTAATGGCCGTATTCTATGTGGTATGCGGTCTGGCCGGTATTTTGGCCAATGCGAGTGAAATCCCCCACGGTCTGTATCTGATCTTCACTATGGCGTTCAATCCGCAGGCGGTTGGTGGCGGCGTACTGGGCGCAATTACCGTAAGCGTAATGAATGCAATGCGGTACGGCGTAGCCCGCGGTTGCTTCTCCAACGAAGCCGGTTTAGGTTCTGCGGCTATCGTAGCGGCTTCTGCCCATACGGACGACCCGGTTCGTCAGGGGTACATCAACTCCACCGGTACGTTCTTTGATACCATCGTCATCTGCTCCATCACCGGTCTGGTCATTGCATCTTCCGGTATGCTGGGCACTGTGGATGAAAAGGGCGTAGCTCTTTCTGGTCTGACCCTGACCATCGCAGCCTTTGAAAAATTTGTAGGCCCGGTAGGCAGATACATCGTATCCATCGGTATTGTCCTGTTTGCCTATTCCACCATTTTAGGCTGGGAATATCAGGGTGAAAAATGCTTTGAGTATCTGTTCGGCAGCGCGCAATTCAACGTAGTGTACCGTGTTCTTTTCTGTCTCATCACCTATATCGGCGCTACCCAGGCACTGGAACTGGTTTGGAACCTGGCGGATATTTTCAACGCGCTGATGGCGATTCCGAACTTGATTTCCCTGCTGGTACTGGCAGATATAATCAAAGAGGAAACGGAACGGTATCAGCCGATCCTGGAAGCCGAAAAAGCCGGTCGTGGCGTACAGCATGCTACGAAAGGCGAAGTAGAGGAACTGCGTGATATGACACTTGCCATGGAAGAAAAGATTGAAAAGACGCAGAAACGATTAGATAATCTGGAAAAGAAGATGAACAAGGTGGAAGCGGCCGTTAATAAGACGAGAAAATAATTTTTCTGAAATTCCTTTGCAGTAATGAAAAAGAATGCCGGGAAGATTGAAACGGAACCATTCCCCGTTAAGAGAACAATGAAATAAAGTTTTGAGGCGCTGGCGACTGGTGTTGTCAGCGCCGTTTTGTTGGTTTCTTTCCCATAAGAAACGTAATTAATCGACGTTTCGTATTCTGTTTACGGTAAGTTTGTGGTAAAATAATGAAGCGGTTCACTGTAAAAAGAAATCATTTTACAAACGTTTGGTTTTTACATAGATTTTGGAGGACTGATGGATACTCTTGCAAACCTGAATCCGCAGCAACAGGCTGCGGTGGAACATATTAACGGGCCTATGCTGATTCTGGCAGGGGCGGGCAGCGGAAAGACCAAGGTGCTGACCTGCCGCATTGCTCACCTGTTGGAACTGGGTGTGTCGCCCTATAAAATCCTGGCGATCACCTTTACCAACAAAGCGGCCAAAGAAATGCGTGACCGGGTGGATGCCATGGTAGGTCCGGCGGCGAAAGATGTCTGGCTGTACACCTTCCACGCTTTCTGCGCCCGGTTTCTGCGCCGGGAGATTGAAGTGCTGGGAACCCACAAAAGTAATTTCGCTATCTATGACGCGGCAGACCAGAAGAATTTATTGAAATCCATTCTGAAGGATATGAATCTGGATGAAAAACGGTTTCCACCGGCAGCGTTGCAGAATGCGATTTCCAATGCCAAGAACCAGATGCAGAATGCATCGGCTTTTGCCAAACTGGCAGGCGACTTTTTTGAACAGAAGGCAGCAGAGGTTTACGAATTATACGAAAAACGGCTGCTGGCCAACAATGCCATGGACTTTGACGATCTTCTGATGCTGACGGTAAAAATTTTGGCGGAATGTCCTGAGGTACGGGAAAAATATCAGCAGCGTTTCAGTTACATTATGATCGACGAGTATCAGGATACCAACCGGACCCAGTACCTGCTGACCCGCTATCTGGCGGGGGATGAGGGCAACCTGTGCGTAGTGGGCGATGCGGACCAGAGTATCTACGGCTGGCGTGGCGCAGACATCCGTAACATTTTGGATTTTGAAAAGGATTACCCCAAAGCGAAACTGCTGAAGCTGGAACAGAATTACCGTTCCACTACGGTCATACTGGATGCGGCCAATGCGGTGATTGAAAACAATACGGGACGCAAGCCGAAAAAGTTGTGGACCAAAAACGCAGCGGGTGTAGCCATCACCTATTACAATGCCATGGACGAACGGGACGAGGCCCGATTCGTGGTGGAGCAGGCCCAGATGCTGATTCGAAGCGGGAAATTTACTTACGGGGACATGGCGGTCCTGTACCGCACTAACACCCAGTCCCGTGTGTTTGAAGAGATGCTGATCAAAAGCGGCATCAGTTACAGTATGGTAGGCGGGGTGAAATTTTATGACCGGAAAGAAATCCGGGACGTGATGGCCTACCTGAAATTGTTGTACAATCCCTATGACGCGCTGAGTCTGCAGCGGATTATCAACGTGCCCAAACGGGGCATCGGGCAGACTACGATTAACAAACTGCAGGATTATGCCAATGCCCGGGGGATATCGTTGTTTGAAGTCATCACCAACGCGGCGGCGGTGCCGGGTTTAAGTCCGCGTTTTATAGCCAGGCTGGAAGAAATGAGCAGCCTTATCTTTGACTTGATTGCAGAAGTGGACACGGTTCCGGTGGAGCAGCTGATTGATGATGTGATGCACAAGACGGGGTACCTGGAAGAACTGCAGGCGGAGCGTACGCCCCAGTCGGAGAGCCGGGCGGAGAACCTGCAGGAACTGATCAGCGTGGCCCAGGATTTTCTGAAGGATGCAGGGGAAGAGAAAACACTGGCTCGTTTCCTGGAACATGTAGCGCTGGTTTCCGACATTGACGATGCCCAATTAGATAATGACAAATTTACCTTGATGACGCTTCATTCTGCCAAGGGCCTGGAGTTCCCGGTGGTGTTTCTGGCCGGGATGGAAGAAGGACTGTTCCCCCATTCCCGAAGCCTTATGGACGATGAACAGATGGAAGAGGAACGACGGCTGTGTTATGTGGGCATCACCCGCGCCAAGCAGATTCTGTACCTGACCGGAGCGAAGACCCGCACTATCTACGGGCGCACGAATTATTCCGTTCCCTCCCGGTTTTTGGAAGAAATCCCAGAAAAGCTGGTGCGTGAGTATCACCGGCCATCGCTGGTAAGTACGGGTTATCGCAATACGGACGGTTATAAAAACCGGGGTTACGGACAGGGCGGCTATTCGGACAGTGGTTTTGGCGGCCCCCGTCAGAGTGGGCGAAGCGGTTACGGGCAGTCTGGTTATAATCGCAATAGCTATTCATATGATGAAGAAGGCGGCTCCATCATTGGCGGAGGTCATGGCAAGCGAACAGTTCCTGACAGCCGGGTGAGCGCGTCTCTTAGTGAACGTTTTAAAGAAGAAAGCAAAAAGACAAGTGGTCTGTTCAGTAAAATCCATACGGATTTTGTGCCGGAGAAACCGGCGGATGCTGCAGCAGACTTTGCGATTGGTGACAGAGTCAGTCATAAGAAATGGGGCGAGGGAACCATCGTCAGCGTGAAAAACTCGCCGGACGGGCAGGAAGTGAAAGTTGCGTTTGCCGGCGCGGGCGTTCGAAGCCTGCTGACGAAATACGCTATGTTAAAAAAGCTGTAACAGACGTCGAGAGGATATTTTTATGAAAGAAAAAGAGACGGTACAGTATCAGGCGACAGTATTGAAAGACGGCGAAACAAAAGAATCGCTGCTACGGGAGGCGGATGGGCTGCGCATGCAGATCCGGCATCATGAGTACCAGTACTATGTGCTGGACGCGCCGGAAATCAGCGATGCGGAATATGACGCACTGACCAACCGGCTCCGGTCCATCGAAGCACTGTACCCGGACGAAGTACCGCCGGATTCTCCCACGCGGCGCCCCGGCGGATATGTAGCGCCAGGCTTCACCCAGGTAAAGCACATGGTGCCCATGCTGAGTCTGGGAAATGTGTATAACGCGGAGGAAATGGGGGATTTCGATCAACGTGTACGGAATGCCCTGCCTGCCGGTACCGAAGTCAGTTATGTGCTGGAACCGAAAATCGACGGGCTGGCCTGCAGCCTCATCTATGAAAACGGCTGGCTGGTCCGGGCTGCGACACGGGGTGACGGGGAAGTAGGCGAAAACGTAACGACAAATGTTCGTACCATAAAGAGTATTCCCCAGCGCCTGCGTGTCCCTGCCGGGGAAGAAGTGCCGGAATTGCTGGATGTCCGGGGCGAAGTATATATGTCCCGGGAAGCATTCCTGCGCCTGAACGAAGAACGGGTAGAAGCCGGGGAAGCGGAATTCGCCAATCCGCGGAATGCGGCGGCGGGCAGCCTGCGGCAGCTGGATCCTGCTGTTACGGCCCGGCGTTCCCTCAGCTTTTTTGCCTATTATCTGAAAGGGCCGGAGGAACCGGAAACTCAGGAAGAGTGCCTGCATAATCTGGAGAAATACGGTTTTACCACACCGGAACACTGGTGCGTGGCACATACAAAAGAAGAAATATTACAGTTCATTGAAGAACATGACAAACGCCGCCGTGAACTGGCGTATGATACGGACGGCGCAGTGGCGAAGGTCAACGCGGTGTGGCAGCAGAAACTGCTGGGTGCTACGGGAAAAGATCCCCGCTGGGCCATAGCCTATAAATATCCGCCGGAGCAGGCCCGCACAAAATTAGAAGATATCGTGATCCAGGTGGGGCGCACGGGAGTGCTGACGCCGGCTGCGGTGCTGACTCCTGTGAAATTATCCGGCAGTACCGTAAGCCGCGCTACTCTCCACAATGAAGATTTTATTCTGGAGAAAGATATCCGAATCGGCGATACGGTCATCATCAACAAAGCGGCGGAAATCATCCCCGAGGTACTTTCCGTTGTAAAAGAACTGCGACCGGAATCTGCGGTGCCGTTTGTCATGCCCGGGGAGTGCCCGGAATGCGGTTGGGCGGTGACCCGCAAAGAAGGGGAAGCTGCTTACCGCTGTACGAATCCCCATTGCCCTGCGTTGGGCAGGGAAGGCCTGATTCATTTTGCGTCCCGGGATGCCATGGATATTGAAGGCTGCGGCCCCGCGGTAATCAACCAGCTTTTGGATGCAGGACTGGTGAAAACACCGGCAGACCTGTACGAACTAAAAGAAGAACAACTCCTGACACTGGAACGGATGGGGAAAAAATCGGCAGACAATTTGCTGAAAGCCATTGAAAAGAGCAAAGAGCAGGGACTGGACAAACTGCTTTTCGCACTGGGAATTCGTCATATCGGCTCAAAAGGCGGACGGCTTTTGGCGTTGCAGTATAAAACCATGGACGCATTGATGGAAGCTTCTGCAAAAGAACTGGCTGCAATCAAAGATATTGGCGCTGTCATTGCGGAAAGTGTGGTGACATGGTTTGCCAATCCGCTGAACCGGGAATTGATTGACCGCCTGAAAAGGGCCGGCCTGAATATGGAAATGCAGGCCCAGGCTGTCAATGAAAGCCATCCTTTCTACGGCAAAACGCTGGTATTTACCGGTACGATGCCCACGCTGGACAGGGCCACGGCCCAGACCATGGCCCAGGATGCGGGCGCCAAAGTCAGCGGCAGCGTGAGCAAGAAAACAGATTTTGTGATTGCCGGCGCCGAAGCGGGAAGCAAGCTGGAAAAAGCCCGCTCGTTAGGTGTTACGGTAATCGATGAGGCGGAGTTCCTGCGAATGCTGGGAGAAAAGTCTGAAGCGGCTGGTGGAGAAGCTGCGGAAACTGCTGATGTTCAGAAATTAACTTCTGAATCAGTTTCTGCCGGAACACCACAAAAGGATGCAGGCATAAAGAAAACGAATCTTTCCGGGCAAAAGGAAAATACCCCGGAAGTGGAAGAAGGAAATCTGTTTGCCGACTTGGAGGGAGAGAACTCGTGAAGAAAATTATGAATTGGCTGGTTGTGTGTTTGCTCCTTGTTATGGGAGTTACCGGCTGCGGCTTCTTTAAGACTGTTGTCGAAGATCCGTTTATCGGTAACTGGATCGGCCTTGTAAAGGTGCCCGGTATGGGAAAAGCACTGCTGCGGGTCAATATTGAGCCGGCAGATAACGAAAGATACCGCGTTCATGCTACGGCTGAAAATTTCCAATTGAAAAAAGAAAAAGGGCAGCCGGTTCCCAAAGAGAAGGTATTCGTTTGGCAGAGGGGAGCGGAAATGAGCTTCACGGGACAGCTGGAAAACGATTCACTGCAGCTGAACCGGATGATGCAGTTGAGCCTTATACTGAGCAAAGCGACCGGTCGCCTGCATTTCCCGGACGGAACAGAAATCAGCAGGGATACGGGAAAAGAATATCCGGTCATGAAAGAAGAACTGCGAAAGCTGATGCAGGAAAAATATCCGGATGCCAGCTTTGAAGAGCAAAAGAAAGAATGAGTCTGCCGGTTTATGAACAGGTAAAAGATAACATCTGAAATAAATCTGTGAAAAAGAAGACTTATCTTTCCTCTTATATACAAATTGTGATATAATAACATGTATGTTTTTTCAGGCGTAACGCTTAATGAATAGTAGGATGGTGAAAACATGAAAGTAACGGAAAAAGATGTGAAATACATCGCTGCTCTTTCCCGACTGGAAATTTCAGATGAGGAAATGCCCAAGTTTACAGAACAGTTCAATCAGATTCTGAACTATGCGGATATTTTGGAAAAAGTTGATACAACCGGTATCGAACCGACTTTCAGTATCCTGCCCCTGTACAATGTGCTTCGGGAAGATGTGCCGCAGGAAGGCGTGGCCCACGAAGACGCGCTGAAAAATGCACCGGCGGTACATAATGACGGGTTTAAAGTTCCGCGTGTGATCGAGTAAGGGAGGCAAGGACTGTGAAGTTATACGAAAGCACCGTTCATGAGTTGCATGAACAACTGCAAAATAAACAGCTCAGCTCGGTAGAGCTGACCAAAGCGGTTTATGACCGCATTGAGGAAGTGGAAGACAAAGTCGGCGCCTATGTGACGCTGGACAAAGAAAACGCACTGGCCCAGGCAGCCAAAGTGGACGCCATGATTGCCGCCGGCGAAACCATCAAACCATTGGCCGGCATTCCGGGCGCCATCAAAGACAACATTAGTACCAAGGGACTGCGCACTACCTGCTCGTCCCATATTCTGGATAATTTTATCCCGGTGTATGACGCTCATGTTATTGCTAACCTGCGTAAAGATGAAACTATTTTCCTGGGCAAGACCAACATGGACGAATTCGCCATGGGTTCCACTACGGAAACCTCTTATATGAAAAAGACCCATAACGCATGGAATCTGGACTGCGTACCCGGCGGTTCCTCCGGTGGCAGCGCGACGGCTATTGCGGCTGGTGAAGCCATCTGGTCCCTGGGTTCCGATACCGGCGGATCCATCCGCCAGCCGGCTTCTTTCAACGGCGTGGTTGGCATTAAACCGACCTACGGCCGTGTGTCCCGTTACGGCTGTGTTGCGTTTGCGTCTTCTTTGGACCAGATTGGGCCTATCACCCGTGACGTAACCGACGCGGCCATTGTACTGAACACCATTTGCGGCGTGGATGCCCATGACTCCACTTCACTGCCGGTGGATGTGCCTGATTTCACAAAAGCCCTGCGGCAGGATGTAAAAGGCCTGCGCATCGGACTGCCGAAAGAATACTTTGGCGAAGGCATTAATGCCAAAGTCAAAGAGCAGATTATGCTGGCCGTGGAAAAATACAAAGAGCTGGGCGCGGAAATCGTGGAAGTTTCTCTGCCCCATACGGAATATGCTGTAATCACGTATTACATCATTGCCCCGGCAGAAGCATCCGCCAATCTGGCACGCTATGACGGTGTGCGTTACGGCTATCGCAACAAAGAGGCCAAGAGCGCGCCGGAAATGACAAAACTGAGCCGTACGGAAGGGTTTGGCAGCGAGGTAAAACGCCGCATCATGCTGGGTACTTATGTATTGAGTTCCGGTTATTACGATGCGTATTATAAGAAAGCAATGCAGGTTCGTACCCTGATTCGCAAAGACTTTGACGAAGTGTTCCGGAACGTGGATGTGCTGCTGACTCCTACTTCGCCTGTTACCGCTTATCCGCTGGATGGTAAGATGGATCCGCTGGCAATTTACATGCTGGACGTAACCACCATTCCTGTTAACATGGCAGGTCTGCCCGGTATCTCCATTCCCTGCGGCTTTGCGGACGGCATGCCGGTAGGCCTGCAGCTGATCGGCAAGGCGCTGGATGAAGAAACCCTGCTGCGGGCTGCTTACACCTTTGAGCAGGCGACGGAATTTCATAAAGCGGTAGCGCCGTTGGGAGGTAACAAATAATGAAAAATTATATTACTGTCATCGGTCTGGAAGTCCATGCCGAATTAAAAACAAAAACCAAAGCGTTCTGCTCCTGCTCCACTGAATTCGGTGCGGAACCAAACACCCATGTGTGTCCGGTCTGCCTGGGCATGCCCGGCGCCCTGCCTGTGCTGAACAAGCGGGTGGTTGAATTCGCAATCCGTGCCGGTCTGGCCCTGAACTGCAACATTCAGAAGTTCAATAAGATGGACCGTAAGAATTACTTCTATCCCGACCTGGCGAAGAATTACCAGATTTCCCAGTGGGATGAACCCATCTGCCTGGGCGGGCATATTGATATCCGGGTCAACGGTGAGAAAAAACGCATCGGCATCACCCGCATCCATATGGAAGAAGATGCCGGCAAGCTGGTGCACAGCGGCCTGACCATCAGCACTTCCGATTCTTCTGCAGTTGACTATAACCGCGCCGGCGTACCTCTGATTGAGATTGTATCCGAACCGGATATGCGCAGCGCCGCGGAAGCCCGCGCGTATATGGAACAACTGAAGGCGATTCTGGAATACACGGATGTCTGCGACTGCAAAATGCAGGAAGGCAGTCTCCGCTGCGATGCCAATATTTCCGTTATGCCGGAAGGCGCAACGGAATTCGGTACCCGCGCCGAAATCAAAAACCTGAACTCTTTCCGTGCGCTGGAGCGGGCCATCGAGTATGAAGTGGAACGCCAGATCGAAATCGTGGAAGACGGAGGTCATGTAGTGCAGGAGACCCGCACCTGGGACGATGCTAACGGCGTGACTCTGTCTATGCGTTCCAAGGAAGAAGCCCACGATTACCGTTACTTCCCGGAACCTGATCTGGTACCGATTAATCTGGATCAGGCCTGGATCGACGAAATCAAAGCGACTCTGCCGGAACTGCCTTCAGCCCGTAAGGAACGACTGCTGGCGGAAGATGTTCCGGAAGACAATGCGGATATCATTGTGGCCAGCAAAAAGGTAGCGGATTATTTTGATGAAGGTACCAAAGCCACGAAGAACCTGAAAGCCCTTTCCAACTGGCTGATCGGAGATGTTGCCGGCTACCTGAACGCGGAAGGTATTGAGATCGACGATCCGGAATTCAAGATTACACCGGATCATCTGGGCGAGCTGGTGAACCTGATTGATAAAGGCGTGCTGTCCAGCAAACTGGCCAAGCAGATCTTTGCGGAGATGCTGAAAGAGAATGAGGCGCCGGAAGCACTGGTGAAGAAGCTGGGTCTGGAACAGGTCAGCGACGCGGGCGAACTGGGTAAACTGGTAGACGAAGTAATTGCTGCCAATCCTCAGTCCATTGCGGACTTCAAGGCCGGAAAGAAGAAGGCCCTCGGCTTCCTGGTGGGGCAGATTATGAAAGCTACCCACGGAAAAGCAAATCCGGGTATGGTCAACAAGATGTTAATGGAAAAATTGCAATAAGATTTAGCAAACATAAAGAAGCTGCTGGCAGTTTTTGTCAGCAGTTTTTTTATTGGGTCCGTGTGTGTTTGGCGTAGTATATTCTTTGCTTCATTTCCATGCACGAATTTGTTATAATTATAATCAAGGTTAAAACATGCCGGGACAATAACTTTGTTGAAAATAGAAAAATCCTTTTGGGAAGAGGGTATCAGCATGAAAAAAACACTGAAAGGCTTGCGGAATCTGGAAGAACTGTTCACAGAACAGGGAATGGCTGGGATTGATTATCTCAGCATGAGTATCGGTTATGACGGGAAGGCTTATTTCCTTTTCTCATCCAAAATTCCGGACCGAATTGACGGGATGTTCGTAAACACTGTCGCAAATGCGGAATACAAGGCAGTGGTCGTTACCCCGTCCTGGGAGAGCGGCGAACTGAAGAAGGTGGAAAGGATCAATTTCGGGAGGCATGTGATGAACTTCCGTTTCCTCCGTCCCGTTCCCGACGGCTCTTTCCTTCTGTTGGGTTCAAGATGTATGTATTCGAAGAAAAACGGTCCCGAAAAGAACGCAGTATTTCTTGACAGGGAGGGAAATGTATTACGTACATTCACCTTTGGAGACGGTATCGCAGACTGTATTGTCAGGGATGACGGGCTCATTATCACAAGTTATTTCGATGAGGGCGTGCTTGGAAACTACGGCTGGGACGACCCCATCGGCAGCTGCGGCCTGTGTGGGTGGACAATGGACGGCAGGAACATCTGGCGTTGCGAAAGAGATATATTGGACTGCTATGCCATGAATATCGATGCAGACGGAAATCTGTGGTATTACTACTACACTGATTTTCAGCTTGTCCGCACAGATTTCAGAACCGAAACAGAGTATGACCCGATGGTGGAAGGCGCAAGCTGCTTCACAGTGGCAGGACAGGGCAGGTTTCTGATCATGGACGGTGGGTATGATGACCCGGATTCGTTCTATGTGAGCAAGATAAACGGAGGTCAGATTGAAGATACGGAACCGCTGGAATTTGTCAGGGAGGACGGAACTGCTGTCCCGGCAATCCCTCAGGTCTTTAACGGTGCGAAAGCTATCGTGCTGGCTGGGGATGGGAGCATCGGTTTCGCGGACTTTTCGGAAATGGGATGACCAGAAAGCGGACAGCAATAATACATTATAGCAAAGGGGAATGAATATGAGAGATATTGACGATCAGGAATGGAAAGCATATGTAACGAAATGTACAACCGGGGAATGGCCTGTTCCCCCGGGCTTTGTCAGTGACAAGAACAACTGGCTGTGCCGCGCCATTGTAGGTCGGGTGCTGTACTTCATTAAGGATGTGGAAGGCGCTCTGACGGTGTTAAGCACCTTCATCAATGATGTGGAACCGGACATGGAAGATCATCCGGATCAGGGTATGTGTGAAGCGGAGCATTTTGTACTGAGCCTGCGGGATATTTCGGAAATCATCTGGAAGCTGACAAAAAACGGCGACGCGGCGTTGCAGTATCTGGACAAAGCATTTAAAATCTGCCGGAAATTTCCCTACCGGTTTCACACGGAAGCCCGGGGAGATATCTGGTACCGGCGGCTGAACATTCTGGCGGAAAGCGGCAGACTGGAACAGGCTGTCACAGAAGCGGAAGAGATGGTGAAAAATGAAAAACAGGAATCCCATACGCCAAAGCCCATTATTCCCGACCCCTTATATGAAAAGGTGAACCCGTATATTTTTTACAGCCTGCGCTTTTTGGCGGAACAGAAACACAAGAAGGGTGAAACCGCAAAAGCCTGTATGATATTTGCGGAAGCCTACCGGTATTTCCCTTTGTCGGCAGCAGGTGTAAGGGATGTAACCAAGGCGATGGAAACGAAAGACTGGGATGAGCAGTACAAGGCCTGGATCTTCTGTACGACCTATCAGTATCTGCCCTGGGAAAAACAGCCGGTTGTTAGCCTGAGAGACTGAAACGGTGATTTATTGCTGTTTTGTTTAAACCGGGTTCCGTTGTGAAGAAACACATGGGAGATAGAAACGTTGAGATTTCAATTATGGAAAAACAAATTACCGATATCCTGCGAAATCTGATGGCCTGCGCCAGTGTGACCAATACGGAAAAGGAAATTGCCGCGGAAACATGGATGCTGGATTTTTTTAGAAAACAGTCATACTTTCAAACGTATCCGGAACGGTGTGGGCTGTTCCCCATACCGGGCGACCCGCTGCGCCGGAATACCGTATGGGCGCTGGTAAAGTGTGATGGAGCGGATAATGAAGAGCATGATGGCAAAGCAGCGGAGAATGATATAACAGCAGCGGAAGATAAAAATGCAGCGCTGACAGCAGTGCCGGCGCCTACAGTAGTTTTTATGGGACACCATGACGTAGTCCCGGCAGATGTGTATGGTTATGCTGCCCCCTGGGCTTTTGACCTGGATACCATTGCAGCGCATTTGAATAGGGAAACCCTTTCTACGGAAGCCTATACGGACCTGCTGTCCGGGGAGTGGCTGTTCGGCAGGGGCTGCTGCGATATGCTGGGTGGCACGGCTGTCCAGATGGCATTGCTTGCAGAGCAGGCAGAAAAAGTTTTGCAAAAGGATGACAAAAGCAAAAAGACGCAAAACGGAAAAAATGTGCTGGTGGAGAAACCGGTGAAAACGTTGCGGCCCGGCCCGGATGAAGCCGTTGTGGACGACGGGGATGAAGAAGAGTTGTTTGGCCCGGGTAAAGCAGACACATCCGGCGCTCTTCTGTTCCTCTCTGTACCGGATGAAGAATCTTTTTCCGTTGGCATGCGGGGCTCGCTGTCCTTGCTGGAAGGATTGGAAGAACAATTTAATTTGGACTATCGTCTGGCCATCTGTGCGGAACCTAATCAGCGGTTGGCCGACGGAAAGACCCAGGTGGTTTATTCCGGCAGTATCGGCAAACTGCTGCCGGTTGTGCTGGTGCAGGGCAAACTGGTGCAGGTAGGCAGTTACCGGGAAGGGCTCAACCCGCTTGGCATTCTGTCACGAGTTGTGGCAGCCACAGAAGGCGATAAAACGTTTACGGAAAGGTACGGGGATGAAGTCTCCGTTCCTCCGGTGTGGATGTACGTCCGGGATTTGAAAGAGGGCTATGATTTTTCCCTGCCGAAGCGTGCGGCAGGCTATTGTAACGTGCTCACGTTTCAGAAGACACCGGCCCAGGTGATGGCCTACTTTTTGGGAAAAATCAAAGGGGTATTGGAAGAGGTAAGCCATCCGGTTACGGTGATGACATGGGTGACCTTATGGCAACAGGCTAAACAGCACAGCGGGTTTGAAAAATTCTGGCAGGAGACAGAACGGAAGAAAAGGGAACTGCTGCAGGAGGAACACAAAACGTTTCCGGAAGTTACCCTGTGGCTGATGCAGCGCACGTTGGATTTTTTGAATTTTGACCAACCGGCAGTAGTCTTTGGCTTTGCACCGCCCTATTATCCGGCAGTGCGCAGCGAAGAAATGAAAGACGCCAGATTTGCAGTATATAAAAAAGCGTTGTCTGCTTTGCAGGAGGTTGAGATAAAAACGTATTTCCCGGGTGTGTCTGACTGCAGCTACTGCGGAATTCCGGAGGGAACACAGAATCCGATGTATCAGGTCAATACGCCCTTATGGGGAAATGAGTATCATTTTGCCGTGGATGCGCTGGCACGGTTGCAGATACCGTTCTTTTTGTTCGGCCCCTGGGGCAGGGATCTGCACCAGGCCGGGGAACGTGTCAACCGGTACAGCCTGACGGAAGAATATCCTGCGGTTTTGCGGAAACTGCTCCATTGTGTATGGTAGTCGCTGCACAAAAATAAATTGGACATCTTGCTGGTCTGAATTTTCCTGTGCCATATTACGCAAATTAGTTCTTCGCAGTTCCTAACAAAATAAAAAAGTGTTATAATTTATAATATAGAAAAATTTTGAGGGGGAAACTGATGTATAACAAAGTTGATGAAAAATTTCTTGCAGGCCTGCAGGCTATTGTGGGAAAAGAACACGTGTATGCGGATCCGGACACGCTGGATCAGTACAAAACAGATGAAGAGACAGATCCGTCCAAGTTCCATACGCCGGAAGCGGTAGTGGCTCCCGGTTCTACAGAGGAAGTAGCGGCCATTGTAAAGCTGGCCAACGAAGCCAATATCCCGATTACCGTGCGCAGTGCCGGCACCAGCCTGTCAGACGGGGCGATTGCAGTCTGTGGCGGCATTGTTTTGCTGATGGGACGGATGAACCGGATTTTGGAAGTGAATACGGAAGGGTTGTATATGGTTGCGGAAGCCGGCGCCCTGGTGAAGGATTGCCAGACTGCCGCAAAAAAACATGACCTTGTGTATGCCGGTGATCCCAGCAGTGCGGAGACCTGCCAGATTGGCGGGAACCTGGCCACCAATGCCGGCGGCATCAAGGCGATCCGTTACGGTGTGACCCGGGATCAGGTGTACGGTATGACCGTTGTATCTCCTATGGGTGAAATTCTGCATGTGGGCGCCTGCCTGAAAAAGAAAACTACGGGCTATGCGCTGGAACAGCTGATCATGGGTTCGGAAGGCACGCTGGGCATCATTACGGAGGTTACCCTGAAGCTGCAGCCCCTGCCGCCGTACCGGTTTGATGTGCTGGCCATGTTTGACACGGTGGAAAAGGCTGCCCGTCTGGTTCCCACTGTAATTAAAGCGGGATTGAATCCTACCAGCATTGAGTTTATGGACAACAGCTTTGTGCGCAGTACTACGACTTTCTGCGAAACGGATGTTCCGCACCGGGACATTGCAAACTTTGTCTATGTAACGGTGGAAACCTTTGATGAAAACCAGCTTGACACCGGACTGGAAAAATTAACCGAGCTGTGCGAAGAGGCCGGAGCACTGGAAGTGCTGGAAGCGGACGACCGTCTGTGGGCCCTGCGCCGCAGCTGCCAGGAATCCCTGCGGATCCTGTCTGACGTGACCATTACAGACGATTTTGTGGTTCCGGTCCATAAAGTGGCGGAGACGATTGAACATGTGAAAGCGATGGGGGATCATTATCCCTTTGAAGTCATGGTGCTGGGCCACGCCGGGGACGGCAATCTGCACGTCTGCATGTGCCGTAAGGATCTGACAGAAGAAGAGTGGAATGAGAATGTGGAAAAATTCCATAAAGAAGCGTATCCATACGTTTACAGTCTGGGCGGCCGCTTATCCGGCGAACACGGCATCGGCGCCAAGAAACTTCATTACATGGAAGAGTACACGGAACCGTCCGAACTGGAATATATGCGTATGATTAAGCGGGCGGTGGATCCGAATAATATCCTGAATCCCGGGAAAATTTTTAACGTATAAATTTAGCTATATAAAAATATTTTAAGATATTGGCGTCCTGCTTGTGATACAAGGAGAAAAACAGAACGCCGGCAAAGGAGAATTTGTATGGCAAAGTATAATCCTGTTACCCCGGAATTGCTGGAAGAACTGAAAAAGGTTGTAGGCGGGGCAAATGTAAAAACGGATGCAGAAACCCTGGACCGTTTTAAAACGGACGAAGAAACGGATTCCCGCCTGATGCACCTGCCTGAAGTTGTGGTCTGGGTCAACAGCACGGAAGAAGTTGCAGCAGTCATGAAACTGGCCAACCAATTTGTGGTTCCGGTAACGCCCCGCAGCGCAGGCACCAGCGTTTCCGACGGCGCGATTCCCGTATTGGGCGGTATCGTGCTGAACATGGAAAAAATGAATAAGATTATTGAAATCAACGAAGACGCCATGTATGCTGTAGCCGAAGCCGGTGCGCGTACCATCGATATCCAGATGGCCGCCAAAGCAAAAGGTCTGCTGTACGCAGGCGACCCCTGCAGTGCGGAAAGCTGCCTCATCGGCGGCAACATTGCAACCAATGCCGGCGGCAACAAGGCGGTACGCTACGGCACCACCCGGCATCAGGTGTATTCCGTAGAAGTGGTAACGCCTACCGGAGAGATTACGACCCTGGGTTCCCGTCTGAAAAAGTGCAGCACCGGGTACTGCCTGGAACAGCTGATCATGGGTTCGGAAGGAACATTGGGCATCATATGTAAAGCAACCCTGAAGCTGTTGCCGCTGCCTCCGTACAAAGTGGACGTAGCCGCGGTATATGACGATCTGGATAAGGCCGTAACCCTGGTACCGAATCTGGTAAAGGCCGGACTGGAGCCTACCAGTGTGGAATTCATGGACAGCAACTTCCTGAAGAGCTCCTGTGAATACAGTGAGATCAAGCTGCCTCATTGTGATGAGGGCGTGTGCTACCTTATCGTCAGCATGGAAACATTCAATGAAGACGAGGTAGATGCCAAAATGGAAAAACTGGCGGAAATCTGTGAAGAATCCGGCGCCATTGATGTGCTGGAAGCAGATGAGCGTGTCTGGACCGTTCGCCGCAACTGCCTGGAATCTACCCGTTCCTTAAGCAAGATTGCCCAGTCCGATGATTTGGTAGTGCCTGTTGACCAGATTGCCAATTGCATCAAACGCCTGACGGAAGAAGCAAAGAAATACGATTTCACCATGTTCTGTCTGGCTCACGCCGGCGACGGAAACCTGCACTTTCAGCATATGAAAGGTGATATGAGCGATGAGGCCTGGGAACAACAGCAACACGCCTTCCATGAAACCGCTTATTCCTACGTGTACAGCCTGGGCGGCCGTATTTCCGGCGAGCACGGCATCGGCGCGAAGAAAGTTTATGCAATGGAAAAATACACCGACCCCGTGGAGCTGGCGATGATGAAAGCCATAAAAAAAGCCCTGGATCCGCTGGATATACTGAATCCGGGCAAAGTGATGAATGTATATTGATATAGTGTTGCAATCGTCATAATTGCAGGGACAGGTAACTGCAAGACGGTGCTGCCCCTGCTTAAACAGAGAAGCAGTGAGTGATTTTAAAGGAGAATCTGCAAATGTTTTCCAGAGTAATGCTGGCCTTAGACCTTTCGGAACTTACCTCCCGTATGCTGGATGTGTTTTACAGCATCTGTCTCAGTCCGGAAACGGAAGTGCATCTGCTTCACGTTGTCAAAAAACCTGAGGATTATGCCAAAACCTCTCCCTATTATAAAAAGACATACAGTCGTTTAAACGGCCTGGCGCAAGATATAAAGAACGCCGGGTATGATAAAGTAGAAATTTTGTGGGAGAGCAATCCGGATGTGCTGAACGGCATTCAGAAAGCAGTTGACCAGTACGATATCAACCTGCTGATCATGGCGTCCCATGGCAAGGGCCTTTGGGCCAGTACGTTCCGGGGCAGCAGCACCTTCAACGCAGTGCGTGCCATTGATATCCCCACTCTTGTAGTAAAAGGGGATTACAAGTGCAGCGATTATCTGCAACGTATCCTGTTACCAACGGATTTCTCCCGGAAGTCCCTGATTGCCCTGAATTTTATCCGCAACCTGCGGGAAAATGTGGGGGAAGTTATCTTCGTGCATGTGATTGAAGGAGTCCGGGGCGACGACGAGCTGCTGGAAAACAAAGAAATGGCCGAGGATATGCTGGTGGAGCTTTGCAATGAAATGCAGAACTTCGGTATAAAATCCCGCTATGTCATTGCCGACGGCGGCGCCGCTTCCAAGGAAATCTGCAAACTGGCCGAAGAGGAGAACTGCAGTCTTGTCATCACCGGAAAAACCGGGGCAGGTCCCATCAAGGGACTGCTGATGGGAAGCACAGCCCAGAATATTTTGCTGAATTCCGGACGTACTCTCTGGGTAATGCCGGACGAAGAGAGTGACGAGTAAGCAGTGTGGCTGCGCACACAGGAAAACAACCGATTATCTTTTCCTTTGGAACCGGCTTCTTGGACGGTTATTGTAAAAAACGCTTGACAGAACAGGGAAATATCCGTATAATGTTTTACGTGGCTGACATTCAGCCACGTATTTATAATTTAAAAGCTTTATTTCCTACAACCGGAGAGATGACCGAGCGGTTGAAGGTGCACGCCTGGAAAGCGTGTGTACGGGAAACCGTACCGAGGGTTCGAATCCCTTAGAAAACAAGTGCCGCACAGCGGCTTTTTTCTTCTAATATAGATATCGGGAAAAAGGTTTTTCTGTACGACTGTAGTGGCAGGTCCTGCGCGATGGAGGCCTGTGAACCGTGTCAGGTCCGGAAGGAAGCAGCACTAAGCGGATCCCTTCATGCGCCGCGGGGGTGCCTGCCCTGCGGTCTTACAGGAAAACCGGCAGGAAGCAGTCCGTGAAGGACTGCTTTTTGTATTTCACGATAAATTCATTGTTATTTGCGCAGTTTTTTACTATAATGTTAGAATAGAATAGGAAACGGATTCCGTAAGAAGAAAGGATGTGCGACATGGCTTACCAAACCCTATATCTCCGCTGGCGTCCGTCCAGCTTTGATACGCTGGTGGGACAGGCGCCTGTCAAACAGGCGTTGATGAATGCATTGTCCAGCGGCCGTATTGCACATGCTTATCTGTTTACCGGACCCCGCGGTACGGGCAAGACTACTACGGCGCGTATTTTTGCGAAAGCACTGAACTGTCAGAACGGGCCTACCAATCATCCCTGCGGCGAATGTTTAAATTGCAGGCAGATTACCGATGGCAGCGCACTGGACGTACAGGAACTGGACGCCGCTTCCAACCGTGGCGTGGACGATATTAAAAACCTGAACAAGAACGCAGACTTTGCACCGGTCAATTGCCGGTATAAAGTGTATATCATCGACGAAGCCCATATGCTGACCACGGAGGCCTGCAACGCGCTGCTGAAAACCCTGGAAGAACCTCCCGAACATGTGGTGTTTATTCTGGCGACGACGGAGCCCCAGAAGATTTTACCGACCATTCATTCCCGCTGCCAGCGATTTGATTTCCATCCGATCACCCAGGAAGAAATCGTAGCGCATCTGCAAAAAGTAGCGGAAGGCAGCGACATTAAAGCGGAAAAGGAAGCACTGGAGCTGATCGCGGCGGCTTCTGAAGGCGGCATGCGCGACGCGTTGAGCCTGCTGGAGCAGTGCGGCGTCATGGCGGAAACGGTTACGGCGGAAACGGTTCGTTCCGTCCGCGGTATCATTGGCCGGGAAATTTTGCGGGAGCTGGTTGGTGCGGTGGGGCAGCGTGAGGTTGCTTCTGCCCTGACGATTTTTGACCGGCTGCTGATGCAGGGCAAGGACATCAGCCAGATTTTGATCGAGCTGTCCGGTTATATGCGGGCGTTGCTGTTGTACAGGGCAACACCGGAATATCAGCCCATTTACGTGACCGATACGGCGGAAGAACTGGCGAAGCTGGCAAAGCTGTATACCGGGGAACGGATCCTGGCAGCCCAGGAGATTATTCATCAGGCTATGAATGAGCTGCGTTTTACAGCCCGTGGCAGGGTTACTGCCGAGATGTGCCTGTATGATTTATGCCGTGAGGATAACCGGACGCTGAAAACACTGGCGGCCCGGGTCAATCAGCTGGAACGGGAGCTAGCTGCCCTGAAAGCCGGCGGACTTACGGCGGCGGTTCCGCAGGAACCGGCCGGCATTACTGCGCCGGCAGAAACAAGGATGGAAAAACCAGCAGATGCTACAAAAGCAAAACCGGCAGAAGTTATAAATATAAAACCGGCGGAAGCTACAAAGGTAAAACCTACAGATATTACAAGTACAAAATCAGCTGAGGCTTCGAAGGTAAAAGCGGTGGAGCCGGTTGAGAAACCGGTTCAGCAAAAACCGAAAGAAGAGGCGCCGGTTGTTCCGGTGAAAACACCGCAACCGCAGCCTGTTACAACTGCAGCTAAAAAAGAAAAGGCCAAAACGACGGTTCCCGAAGAAACGAAAGTCACGGCATCTCCTGCCGGCAATAATCCATCGGCAATACCTCCGCTTGTTCCGGGGAATAGAGATGTGCCGGGCGCCGGTAACGGCTCTTCTGACCAAGGTTATACTCCTTACGCTGGCGATTGGGCAACGGGAGATGAATATTGGACCCGGACCATGGAAATATTGAAAGCGGAACGAAAGCAATCCATTGCAGCCTGTGCTTCCCATGGGTATGTGATGGCCTATGAGAATCAAACGCTTATCGTTGGCTTTAAGATGAAATATTTATGCGAACGTCTGCAGAAACCCGATTACCGGGAAGTAGTCGAAGATGTTTTGCTGCGGGTGGCGCGGGTGCCTGTCCGGCTGCAGTGTGTGGAGGATACAGGCGGGAAGCCTGCTGGAAAGAGTTCTGTAAAAAACACAACGGGTGCACCTGCCGGAAAAAGCAACACCCCGGCAAAAGGAGAAGCGCAGCCGAACGTATCCGAAAGTACAAAAAAGGCTATGGAAATGTTCAATGCAACGCTGCATAAAGTATAGTTACAGATTTTAGAGAAGCGCGAATAAATGAAAAAATTTGATGGCGCTTCGCAGTATCATAGAAAAAACATAAATACGATTTATAGTAAATTGACAGGAGGACGACAAGATGAAAGGTATGAAATTCCCCGGTATGGGCGGTATGGGTAATATGCAGGGCATGTTGCAGAGAGTACAGAAGATGCAGGCTGATATGCAGAAGGTGCAGGCAGATCTGCAGGCCCGTACCTTTGAAAGTACGGCAGGCGGCGGTGCGGTAAAAGTTACCGTAACGGGCAAAAAAGAACTGACAAGCGTTGTATTGGATCCCCAGGTGGTAGATCCGGAAGATGTGGAGATGTTACAGGATTTAATTCTGGCTGCGGTAAATGAAGCCATGCATCAGGTAGATACTGTTTCGGAAGAAGAAATGAACAAGGTGACCGGCGGCCTCAAGATTCCGGGAATGTAAAATGGCAGGACTGATAAAACCGCTGAACAGTGTGTATGATCAGTTCCGGCGTCTGCCGGGGGTGGGAAACAAATCAGCGCTGCGACTGGCCTATCATATTATTGATATGCCGGAAGAAGAGTTACGTCGGCTGGCGGAAACACTGCTGCAGGCGAAACGGGAGATCCGGTTCTGTAAAGAATGTTTTAATTTGACTGACAGCGATGTATGTGAGATCTGTGCAGATACAGAACGCGATCACAGCATGATCTGTGTGGTGGAACAGCCTCAGGATGCTATGGCCATGGAACGAAGCCACGGTTATACAGGCGTTTATCACGTACTGCACGGATGCCTGTCGCCGCTGGATGGCATCGGACCGGAAAATCTGCGGATTAAAGAGCTGCTGTTCCGGCTTGAAAAAGAGGACGTGAAAGAAGTCATTCTTGCTACCAACAGCAATGTGGAAGGAGAGGCAACCGCGTCCTATCTGGTACAGTTGCTGCGGTATCAGCCTGTGATGGTCAGCCGTATTGCCCGGGGACTGCCCATGGGCGGCGACCTGGAATATGCAGACGAGGTCACACTGGCCAAAGCGCTGGAAAACCGTACCCCGATTAAAGAATAAGGGGAATACAATTTATCCTGGGAAACGACAGTTTTATGAGTATGGATTGCCGAACCTGTTGATCAACGGGTTTGGCCCGGAAGAAAAGGAGGCAGTCATGGAAATTATCGCTTCGCTTGGTTCACTGGCAATAGGTGTAGTGATACTGTATATCATCGTTAAACTGCTGGCATTGCCGTTCAAGCTGGTCTGGAACGGAATCATCGGCGCTGTTATGCTGTGGCTGGCAAATCTGCTGGGCGGCGCGCTCTTTAACGTGACGATCCATATTACCATTATCAAGGCGCTGATAGCCGGTTTCTTTGGAATACCCGGTGCTGCGGCAGTAATTTTATGGGATTTGTTTGTTAAATAAAAAAACAGGTTTATCGATTCTGATTATTCCGCAAAGGAAAGAAGAGCGGAATGGAGGATGAGTCATGAGCGGTTTACATGCAATGGCTGCATGGATTCAACAGGAGACCAGTGCCCGCCGTCCCGGTCTGGATCAGACAGGCGTGGTGATGCGGACAGCCTCGGTTCTCCTGTTGTTGCTTCCGGGAAAAAACGGGCCGGAGCTGTTGTTTGAAGTCCGTTCCGGAAAATTGGGCTGGCAGCCCGGAGATATCTGCTTCCCAGGCGGACGCAGGGAGAGCAGCGATCGTAATTATGCGGCAGCGGCGGTGCGGGAAGCTTCCGAGGAACTGGGCGTTCCGTATAAGGATATACAACTCTGCGGCACCCTTGATTTTTTTGCGGCCCATAACGGATTTATGGTCTATCCGTTTGTCGGAATCTGGAATCCGGAGAAGATTTCGGAAGCGACGGATACGGGTTACAGACAATGGAATTTTAACCGGGATGAAGTTGCGGAACTGTTTGCCGTTCCGCTCTCCTGGTTTTTAAACCATGAGCCCCGGATCGGGACCGCCCACATACAGGTTACCCGGAAAGACGATTTTCCGTTTGAACTGGTGCCCCATCTGGACCCCCATAAAGATTTCCATCAGGAGTATCCGATTTACTTTTACCAGTACGGGGATAAGGTTATCTGGGGCATGACAGCCGCAATTTTACACAGTTTTCTTGAACGCTTCGGAAAGGGGTTAGCAGACTTTGCGTAAGATTTTTTTTCTGATTGTGGCGGCGATTGCCGCTTTTATGTGGGGCGATTTTTCACTTGACAAAATTTCGGACCTGGAATTTTTATCCGGAAAGAGGAATATTGTTGTGATGGGCTGCGATATCCGTAAAGACGATGCAGGGCGCAGCGATACCCTGTTTGTCGTAATGATGGATAAAAGCGATAAAAAAGCAGCCCTGCTCTCTGTTCCCCGGGACACCCGGGTGAATATCAAAGGACATGGCTGGGATAAAATTAATTCGGCCTTTGCCTATGGAGGACATAAACTGACGCAGGAAACCGTGCAGGATTTTCTGGGCATCAAACTCCATAATTATGTAGTTGTAGATTTCCAGGGGTTTAAAGGTCTGGTAGACGCGGTAGGCGGCGTGGATATCAACGTGGAAAAGCGTATGTATTATTACGATCCGTATGCCGATTTCGAAATAGACCTGCGGCCCGGCAACCAGCATATGGACGGAAAAACTGCCATGCAGTACGTCCGTTACCGCGACGAAGAAGGGGATATCGGGCGGATCCGCAGGCAGCAGAAATTTATTATGGCATTATACAAACAGATTGCATCGAAGAACATCCTTGCCAAAATGCCCGGTGTCTCCAAACAGATCATGTCAATGATCAAGACAGACCTTTCCTTAAAAGAAATGGTCGAGCTGGGTAAAGTGATGCACGATATGATGGAAACGGACGGGCTGAAAATGGCCATGGTGCCGGGGACTCCGAAATATATCGACGGCATCAGTTACTGGATTCCTGACATTCCCAAAATGCGCCAGCAGATGGCGGAAATGCAGGGTGTCAAAATGTCAGAAAAATTCAGAGAGAATACAAAAAAGTTGGAAGAGGATTACAAAAAATCCGCTAAAAAATAAGAAAACAGTATTGAAGTTTTCAATGATTTATGATATATTATAAATACAATAAAACAGCCCCTCATTTGGCCCTTCTAGCAAGGGCTTTTTTTTATACTAATTTTATACTTTTTCTATCGGCTTTTCGCTTCCGGAACCCGTTTTAACGAGAGCCCGATCCGCCCCCGGGCCTCATCAATGCTGATAATCATCACGTCCACGATGTCCCCGGTGGAAACAATATCCAGCGGGTGTTTGAAACGCCGGTTGGACAGTTCGGAGCGGTGGATCAGTCCGTTGACTTTCAGGCCGATATCCACGAAGCAGCCAAAGTCCACAACATTGCGGATCGTTCCTTTCACGATGGAACCAATCTGCAGCTCGCTGAGCTTTGTAACATTTTTACGGCTCAGGGGAGCCGGCGAATCTTCCCGGGGATCCCGGCCCGGTTTTGCCAGGGCCTGCAGGATATCGGTAACGGTAGGCAGACCGGCCTGCAGGTGTTCCGCAATTCGTTTCGGATCGGCTTTGGCGGCGGCTAATTGTACGGCAGGGCTGCCGCTGTTTTCTTTTTTGCAGCCTAATTCTGCCAGAATTTTTTCCGTCAGTTCATAGCTTTCCGGATGGACCGGCGTATTGTCCAGCGGATTGGTTCCGTTGGCAATGCGCAGGAAGCCGGCGCACTGGGTAAAAGCTGCCGGTCCTAAACGGGGCACTTTCAGCAGTTCTTTGCGGTTGTGGAAGCGCCCGTTTTCGTTACGGTAGGCTATAATATTTTTGGCTACGGCGCTGCTGACGCCTGCTACATAGCTTAATAATGCAGGGGAGGCGGTGTTCAGTTCCACACCCACATGGTTTACGCAGCTTTCTACTACGTCGCCTAACGCGTTGCCCAGTTCCTTCTGGTTCACATCGTGCTGGTACTGGCCTACGCCGATGGCTTTCGGCTCGATTTTGACCAGCTCGGCCAGGGGATCCTGGATGCGCCGGGCGATGGAAACGGCCCCCCGGAGAGAAACGTTCAGATCCGGAAGTTCTTCTTTGGCCAGCGGGGAGGCGGAGTACACGGATGCCCCCGCTTCGCTGACGATTAAATACGACAAGTTCAGTTTATGCTTTTCAATCATTTTGGCGGTGAACTCTTCCGTCTCGAACGAAGCGGTTCCGTTGCCGATGGTAACCAGGGTAACGCCAAACTCTCTCACCAGTTTGACAAAATGAGCTTCCGCTTCATCCTGCTGGCGCTGGCTTCCGATGATGTACAGGGTGTCGGTGGCCAGCACTTTGCCCTGGGGATCGATGACCGCAGTCTTGCAGCCGGTACGGTACCCGGGATCCAGACCGATGACGGTATGGCCTGCGATAGGCTGTTGCAACAGCAGCTGCCGCAGGTTGACAGAGAATACGTTGATGGCCTGTTTTTCCGCTTTTTCAGTCAGCTCATTGCGGATTTCGCGCTCAATGGAAGGGAAGATCAGGCGTTTATACGCATCGGCACAGGCTTCCGCATACATGGCGGAAAAGGCGGTGCCCTCTTTGATCTTCAGGAAGCGGTGCAGTTCTGCCAGCATGCTTTCTTCCGGATAATTCAGCGCCAGCTTCAGGTATTTCAGCTTTTCGCCGCGGTTTAGGGCCAGCGTGCGGTGGGGCGGCAGTTGTTTCACAGGTTCGCTGTACTCTTTGTACATAAGGAAATCCTTGCCGGTGACCTCATCGGTTGCAAGGACTGAGGAAATCTGTGCGTTCTGCCATAAAATGCGGCGGATCAGGGCCCGGACATCGGCCCGGTCGGAAATATTTTCCGCTACAATATCCTGGGCGCCCTTCCAGGCATCGCTTTCCGTTTCCACGCCTTTTTCCGCATTGATAAAAGGCGCTGCCAGTTCAGCTAAGCTTTTCGGCGTATCTGCCTGCAGCACAATATAACTGGCCAGCGGTTCCAGTCCTTTTTCCCGGGCAATCTGCGCCCGGGTCCTCTTTTTGGGCCGGTAAGGAAGATACAGATCTTCCAGAACCTGCATTTTTTCCGCGGCCATGATCTGCTGTTCCAGTTCCGGCGTCAGCTTTTCCTGTTCCCGGATAGAGTTTAAAATTTCCTCCCGGCGTGCGTCCAGATTGCGCAGGTACTGGGCCCGGGTTTCCACATTGCGGATCTGTTCTTCATCTAATGAGCCGGTGGCTTCTTTACGATACCGGGCGATAAAGGGGACCGTGTTGCCGTCGTCCAGTAATTGCAGCGCGGCTTCCGCCTGCGCCGGTTTAATGTTTAATTCTTTTGCCAGTAATAATACGATTTTCTCCATTAGTAAACATACCTTTCTGTAAAAATGAAGGGATGAAAGAGGTTTGTGAATTTGCTCTTTCTTCACCATTATATCACTTGTCAAAGGGAAAAAGATACGATAAAATAATTTTATAATTTATATATTAGTAGAGCGCATCTTTGAAAGCAGTATTTTACAGTTGTGACGTGTCATTTTGGCAATTTTCAGGAGATATCAGACCGTTATGATTGAAAAATATATTGAACACACATTATTGAAACCGGAAGCGACCACGGCAGATATAATCAAACTGTGCCAGGAAGCCCGTGAACATAACTTCCTGGGCGTTTGTATCAATCCCTGTTTCGTGCCGCTGGCAAAACATCTGCTGGCAGGAACGGCGGTGAAAGTCGTGACCGTCGTAGGATTCCCTTTAGGCTGCGATGAGCCGGAGGTGAAAGCGGAGGCGACTCGTCGCGCGGTGCAGAACGGCGCTGACGAAATCGATATGGTCATCAACGTGGGCGCGTTGAAGGGCCGGGACAACGCCTATGTGGTGGAAGATATCCGCCAGGTAGTCGCTGCGGCAGGGGAAGCCCCTGTTAAAGTTATTATTGAGGCGTGCCTGTTAAATGAAGAAGAAAAAATCCGTGCCTGCCGGATGATTGCCCAGGCGGGGGCTGCGTTTGTAAAAACGAGCACCGGTTTTAACAAAGGCGGCGCGACGGTGGAAGACGTGGCTCTGTTGTCCGGGGAAGCAAAAAATCTCGGACTGCGGGTAAAAGCTGCGGGAGGAATCCGGGATTACGCAACGGCAAAGGCCATGCTGAAAGCCGGGGCGGAACGGTTAGGCTGCAGCGCCGGAGTCAGGCTGGCGGAAGAAGAGGCCCGGGCATGAGCTGTTTCCAAGTGGCAGTACTGGCCAGCGGCAGCAAAGGCAATGCGACCGTGATGCGCTGCGAAGCCGGAATGGTGCTGGTAGACGCGGGCATATCCTGCCGCCGTATCGTGCAGGGAATGCAGAAACTGGGGCTCCGTCCCGAAAATCTGGACGGGGTGTTTATCACCCATGAACACATCGACCATGTGAAAGGGCTGGAGACGTTTACCAAAAAGTACCCTGTTCCCATCTATGCCAGTGCCGGAACCTGGCGGGGCATTAAGCAGACCTTGCCGCGGATTGACCTGCAGTTATGCAACCGGCATATCTTTGCACCCCAGACGGAACTCACGCTGGGCGGTCTGCAGGTACGCAGTTTTTCCACGTCGCACGATGCGCAGGAACCGGCCGGGTATTCGTTCCGGTGCAAGGGCCATACCTTCAGTTACGTAACGGATACCGGGTATGTCAGCGATATCGTAAAACGCGAGTTGGACGGAGCCGAAGTGCTGGTAATTGAAACCAATCACGACCCCATCCTGCTGAAAAACGGAAGCTATCCGCCAGTGCTTCAGAAGCGAATTTTAGGAACCCGGGGACACCTGGCCAACGAGACGGCCGGCCGACTGCTGACAACGATGAAAGTTTTGCCCCGGCAGGTTTTTCTGGCACACCTGAGTCAGGAAAACAATACGCCGGAACTGGCCTTGTCCACAGTCCAGGGTATTGTGACACAGCAATACCCGAACGCAATGATTCAGTTCTATGTCACTTCGCAGGACGAAGTAGTAAAAAATAGAGAATGGGAGGATTACCATGAGCAAAACATTTTTGAATAAGGCAGGTAAATTAACCTTCAGCTTATTGCTGGCGATGAGTATGCTGTTTAGCGGTTGCGGCGGCGACAGCGGTAAGGCTGCTGCTCCGGATGCCAACAAGAAACCGGCGGCTCCGGCTACGGAACAGGCGGCGCAGAAGAACGCTGAAAAGAAAGCGGAAGAAATTGATAAGAAGATGTCCGGCGCACGGAATACGCCTATCGTGCAGGCTGCTAAAAAGGTTGGGCCTACGGTCGTGGGTATTACCAACAAGGCGTATGTACGGGACTTTTTCAACCGGGTGCAGCTGGCGGAACGTGGCTATGGTTCCGGTGTTATCTATGATAAATCCGGTCTGATCGTGACCAATAACCACGTGGTGGACGGAGCGTCCGAAATCATCGTGAGCCTGGCGGACGGACGCAGTGCCCAGGGTAAGGTACTGGGTACTGATGCAGCCACGGACCTGGCTGTAGTCAAGATCGATCTGGATAATCTGCCGGTTGCGGAGTTCGGTGATTCTTCCACGGTTCAGGTTGGCGAACCGGCCATTGCCATCGGCAACCCGCTGGGTATGGAATTCCGGGGCAGCGTAACGGTGGGCATCATCTCCGCCCTGAACCGCTCCGTGGAAATCGGGGAAAAGAAGTTCACCCTGTTCCAGACCGACGCAGCTATCAACCCGGGTAACTCCGGCGGCGCACTGGTGAACGCGGACGGTGAAATCATCGGTATCAACAGCGCCAAGATTGGCGTATCCAATGTAGAGGGCATGGGCTTTGCCATTCCTATCAATAATGTAAAACCCATCATCAAAGAACTGGCGGCCAAAGGCCGGGTAGCTCACCCGTATGTAGGCGCGTCCCTTATTGACAAGGACATTGCCAAACATTACGGCTTCGATATGGACCTGCATGACGGCCTGTTCATCATGAAGCTGTCCAAGGGCGGCCCGCTGGCCCGTTCCGGCGCACGCACCGGCGATATCATCACGGAGTTTAACGGGGTGAAAGTTCATACCGTTGCCGCATTGCGGGACGAAATTGCGAAACACCAGGTGGGAGACCAGGTGAATATCACCATTCTGCGAAACGAGACCCAGATGACGCTGGCCGTTACCCTGCAGGAATATCCGAGAAGCTGATTGACTCGAAAGGGAAGTTTTGCATCAGAAACCTGCTTTTGCAATGAAGAAGTTTCAGGCCTATGTGGCTGTTAAAAATTGAAGAGCCGCCCGTACCTGGGCGGCTTTTTTCAACACCAGTCAGATTGTTAATTGTTTGCAACAAAAAGTTGCAATGCATGTTTCATTGCCGGAACACGAATTTGATTGATGGTTCAAAAAATTTAACGGTGAACACCTATGAAAATTACCATTGCCTGCGTAGGCAAACTGAAAGAAAAATATCTGACGGCAGCCATGGACGAATATGTGAAACGGCTGCAGCCTTTCTGCAAACTGGAGATTATCGGTATTAACGAAGAAAAAATGCCGCAGGAGCCTTCGGAAGCAGAACGGGAGCAGGTGCTGGAAAAAGAAACACAACGGCTGCTGTCCATAATCCCGGAGCATTCCTATGTAATTCTGTTGGACTTGCAGGGAAAACAGATTACCAGTCCGGAACTGGCGGAAAAAATGGACGCGCTGGCAGTACAGGGCGTCAGCCATATTACGTTTGTCATCGGCGGCGCTTTCGGCTATACGGATGCGTTGCGGAAAAAAGCGGACTTCCGCTGGTCCTTTTCCAAACTGACTTTTACCCACCAGATGATCCGCGTGCTACTGGCGGAACAGATTTACAGGGCGTTTAAGATCAGTAAGGGGGAAAAGTATCATTGGTAAACGAATAGGAATTTGTATGACGGCGTGATGCGGCAGGGAAAAGACATTGCAAAACGCTCACGGCTTGCTATTCCATGGACTCATTTGCCTGTGGCTTCGGAACTAGCGACTTCGTCCCTCAGACAGCCTTGCCACGACGGCAAATTTCATCTCATGGGATGACGCAACCCGTTCGAAGTTTTGCCCATGCCTTTTCCCTGCCGGAATCACATTACCGCTGCTTCCCCTTTTTTATAAAATGGTAATGCACCATACTCAATTTTAGTGTATAATGATTTTAGAAAGACTAGCTTTTTTTAAAAGTCTGAAAATAAATTCTTGACACCCGGAGGGAGGAGATCCGATGAAAACCTGGAAATGTTTGTTGCAGACGACTTGTGTTGCGGCTCTGGTAGGCGCCACGGCGATGACCATGACGGCTTCTGCCGCAAAGGCACCTTTGGCGAAAGCACCGGAAAAAATCCCCGTCATTCTGGACGCGGACATGGTGGATTTGTTTGATGACGGCGTAGCCTTACTGATACTGGCCCAGTCTCCCAAAGTAGACTTAAAGGGCGTAACGGTGGTAATCGGCAACAGCTGGGTAGAAGACGGCGTAGCCAGCACGATTCGCCATCTGGAAGGCATCGGCAGGACCGATATACCGGTTTTTGCCGGCAATAACAAACCGACCCGGCCCGGCCGTATTGAAAATATTAAGGCAGAAAAGAAACTGTGGGGCCGCGGCCACGACTCTCACTTGGGCGCAGCGGGGTATCCTAAGCCTGCTTCCTGGCAGGAAACTTACCGGGAACGGTATAAGAGCGAGCCTACCATTGGGCCGAAGGCGGAAGACGCCAGCGATTTTATCATCCGTACCATTAAAGAAAATCCTCATAAAGTGACGATTGTAGGGATCGGCACCGGCGGCAATATTGCCAAAGCGTTGGAAAAAGATCCGTCCATCGCCCCGCTGGCGAAGGAAATCGTATACATGGCAGGCGCGTTCCTGCACGCGGGTAATGTAATGCCTACCGCGGAGTTTAATGTGTGGCTGGATCCGGAATCTGCGAAAAAGGAATATCGCGGAGCCTGGCCCAAACAGACCTTCTTCCCGCTGGATGTATGTGAAAACGAAAGAATCAATTACAAGAATTTCCTGGATCTGGAAAAGCGGGTAAAAAATCCCGTTTTCAAACATATGTGGGAAAATCATTACCAGACCCCGCTGTTCCGGAATAATCAAAAATTCGAGAACTATATCTGGGATGTACTGGCCGCGTCTTATGTGCTTGATCCGTCCATCGTTACCGAAGAAGTGTTCATGCCGGTTGACGTAAACGATACCTACTCCCTGTCTTACGGCGAGACGCTGGCTTTTGCGGGACCGGGACCGGAAGGTTCCCAGAAGGCCCACATCGTACAGAAGATTGACCGCAAGAAAGTTTGGAAAATCGTAACGGATACCTTTGATAAATTATAAGGAACTGTTGAACCTGTGCCGTTCGCATGGTCGATGACAAACACTCCTGCGAATGGACCGGCGGTTCCAAAGTTATGTTGTAAACGTAGAGGAACTTATTTATGAATCTCTTTACCCCTGCTGAATTTACGGAGAATTATGCCCAGGCCGGCGTGAAAAAAGCGTCATTGCCAGTGGGTAAAATGCTTTTGCTGGGTATGCTGGCCGGCTTCCTGATTGCCATGGGCGGCGCCACGGCCAGTACCGCGTCCCATGCCATCCCTAATGCGGGGCTGGCAAAGATGGTCAGCGGTCTGCTGTTCCCCTTTGGTCTGGCCATGGTCATTCTTACGGGCGCAGAATTATTTACCGGAAACGTGTTAATCAATATTTCCGTTTTTGAAGGAAAAACAGGATTCGGTTCCATGCTGCGCAACTGGGTGTGGGTGTATATCGGTAATTTCTGCGGCGCCATTCTGGTAGCAGCGGGAATGGCGTTTTTAGGCTGCCTGAATTTGTCCGGCGGAGGCTTCGCCGTGTCGGCAATCAAGGTGGCGGCAGCCAAAAATTCGATTCCATTTCTGACGGCGGTGGGGCTGGGCTTTTTCTGTAATGTGCTGGTAACCATTGGCGTGCTGATCAGTCTGGGCTCTAAAGATACCATCGGACGTTTTATCGGCGCCTATATGCCGGTAGCTTTCTTCGTCATCTGCGGCTTTGAGCACAGCATTGCCAACATGTATTATGTGCCCACCGGTATTTTTGCCGCGTCGAACCCGGCGTACCAGGCGCTGGCTGTGAAAGCCGGAGTCAATCTTGCCAATGTCAGCTGGGGAAGTTTCTTTATGGGAAATCTCCTGCCCGTGACGCTGGGCAATATATTAGGCGGACTTGCCATCAGCTTTATCTTCTGGTATTGTTACGGGAAAAAATAAAAAACAAACTGGTTTATGTCAGAAACTTTATATCATACCGTCTGATCATAACCGAGCTAAAGCCTGCTTGCAATACAGCAGGCTTCTTTTATAAAAGGTGGATCTATGTTACTTCTTTCGATTGAGAATCTGGCCCACAGTTATGGGGAACGGACGCTTTTTAAAAATGTAAATTTCAATATTGAAACCGGAAATAAAATCGGCCTCATCGGCATCAACGGCACAGGGAAATCCACATTGCTGCGGCATATTGCGGAACTGGACGGGGGCAAGGACCCGGAAACGGGCGAGCCGGGAAAGATTATTCCGAACGGTACCTGCGTCATGGAATATCTGCCGCAGGACCCTCCTTTTGAACCGGATGCCACGGTGATCGGGCAGATTTTCCGGGGCGATTCCCCCATGATGAAACTGCTGCGGAGCTATGAAACCGTGTTAGATGAAACGGCGCTGCAACCGGATGATGCGGCGGTGCAGCGGAAACTGCTGGAAGTGCAGCAGCAGATGGACCAGCATTTTGCCTGGCAGCTGGAAAGCGAGGCAAAGGCGGTATTAAGCCGTTTGGGGATTACGGATTTCAATCAGAAGATGAAGACCCTGTCCGGCGGGCAGCGCAAGCGGGTGGCCCTGGCCGGCGTGCTGGTGCGTCCCTCCGATCTGCTGATCCTGGATGAGCCGACGAACCACATGGACAATGAAACCGTTGCCTGGCTGGAGGGACAGTTACAGAAGCGCAAGGGCGCGCTTCTGATGGTGACCCATGACCGGTATTTCTTTGACCGCGTCATCAACCGCACGCTGGAACTGGATAACGGTACTGCCTATCTGTACACCGCCAACTACAGCGGCTTCCTGCAAAAACGAGCGGAGCGGAGGGAACTGGAAAGCGCGGCGGCCCGTAAGCTGCAGAATATTTACCGGCGAGAACTCGCCTGGATCAGCAGGGGTGCGGAAGCCCGCCGTACAAAGAAGAAGGACCGGGTAGAACGGTTTGCAGAAATCGAAGCGGCCGCCAAAGAAAAGGTGAACCGGCAGGAACTGGAAATCACTTCCGCGGCGACCCGCCTTGGCAAGACGGTGGTGGAACTGGAACACGTATCCTGCTTTTATGAAGGGATTGAATACATCCACGATTTCAGTTATATCCTGCTGCGGGATGACCGGGTGGGGATCATCGGTCCCAACGGCGTGGGGAAGACCACCCTGATGGATATCATTGCAGGACGGCTGCAACCGGACAGCGGCACGGTAACCATTGGGCAGACGGTAAAGATTGGCTATTTTTCCCAGCACAGTGAATTTCCCGACACCCGGGAACGTGTGCTGGAATACATACGGGACGCAGGCAATTATGTGCTGGCGGCAGACGGGACCTATATCAGCGCGGCCATGATGCTGGAACGGTTCCTGTTCCCACCGGAACTGCAGTGGGTGCCCATCAGCAAACTCAGCGGCGGGGAACAGCGGAGGCTGTACCTGCTGCGCATTCTGATGGAAGCGCCGAACGTGCTGCTGCTGGACGAACCTACCAACGACCTGGATATCCCTACGCTGTCGGTACTGGAAGAGTATCTGGATACCTTTGCGGGGGCTGTGATCGCCGTGTCCCATGACCGGTATTTCCTGGACCGCTTTGCCAGACGAATCTTTGCCGTTGAGGCAGGCGGTATGCTGCGGCAGTACCCCGGCGGTTACAGCGATTATGAAAGGAGCAGGCAGCTGGAGGCGATGGAGCAGGAAGAAATGAAAGGCCCCGGCGAAGTGCTGCAGAAAAATTCGCAAAACAAAAAGAAACCGGCTGAGAAGAACCAGACTGCCGGTTCCGGTGACGATGCAAAAAGAGAACAGGCTGAAGCGGATGGAGCGGGCAAAGAAGAAATCGAAAACAAATCTGCCGGCCTTACGTTCAGTGAAAAAATTGAACTGGAAAAGCTGGAAGAAACCATAGCGGGAAAAGAAGCGGAAAGCAAAATGATTTCCCGGGAAATAACCCTGGCCGGTAACGACTATGAAAAAATAGCGCAATTATCAGACGACTTAAACCGGGTGGAAAAGGAACTGGAAACGCTGACGGAACACTGGCTGGAACTCAGTGATAAAGAAGGATAGATAAGATATATAAAAAGGAATTTAGCAAGCTATAAAATATTCCGGCAAGGACAAGGCAACACAAACCCGTCAATGACTGCTATTCCATGGATTTATTCGCCTGTGGCTTCGGAACTCGGGACTTCGTCCCTCAAACAGCCTCGCCACGACGGCTCATTTCATCTCATGGAATGACGCAATCGTTGCCGATGGTTTGCTTATGCCTTGCCCTTGCGGCATAATCTTATGCTTGCAGATCCTGTTTTAGCCCTTTACAAATTTAGCAAGATAAAGTATAATTAACATACCATAAATATGAGGAAGGGGTTTTCCATCGTGAAAAAGATTTGTCTGGTATTATTTTCCATAATGATGATGCTTATGGTTGTGGGCTGCGGCAACAGCGGTCCGAAAAAGATGGTTATCGGCCTGGACGATAACTTTGCTCCTATGGGGTTCCGCAACGAGAAAAATGAAATTGTCGGCTTCGACATCGATCTGGCAAGGGAAGCCTGCAAACGCGCGGGCATGGAAGTTACGTTCAAACCCATTGACTGGAGCGCCAAGGAAGCCGAGCTGAACGGCAAGCGTATCGACGCCATCTGGAACTGCTTCACCATCAACCCGGAGCGTGAAAAAGTGATCCAGTTCTCCAAACCCTACATCAACAACTGCCAGGTTGTGGCTGTGCCCGTCGATTCCAAAGTCGAGACGCTGGCTGATTTGAAAGGCAAAACCGTCGGCGTGCAGGACGATTCCACCGGCAGCTATCTGCTGGACGGCAAGTACGCTGATCTGCGCAAAGGCCTGAAAGAATACAAAAAATATCCTGACTTCGCTGCAGCATTCCTGGACATTGACTCCAAACGTCTGGATGCGGTTGTTGTGGACGAAATCCTGGTCCGTTACTACATGAAGAAGGCGCCCGGCAAATACAAAGTGCTGAAAGAAGACCTGGGCAAAGAAGTTGTAGGCGTTGGTTTCCGCAAGGACGACAAGGAATTTGCGGCTCGCATCGACAAAATTCTGGACGAAATGAAGAAAGACGGTACCTGCAAGAAGATCTCCATGCAGTGGTTCGGTACGGACATCACCCGCTACGAGGATAAAAAATAATCCGTCGGCAACGGAAGGCTGCGCAAACCTGTGAATCGGACCGGTTCATGCAGGCAACTGACGTTGTTGTTACATCTATCTTAAAGAAAATAGCAGCAAGGCCGATGGTTTGTACCACCGGCCTTTGCGTGCGTTAAGGAGCCGCTGATTTTCTCTTCTGCTGTTATGCAGGCTGAAGCAGCAGCCGTTCCTGAAATAACGGAGCATTTTATGGACTATATCATTTCAATTATTCCCCAGATGCTGCTGGGGACCGTAGACACCTTACGGCTTTTCTTTATTACAATTGTGCTGGCGATTCCCCTGGGCATCCTTCTTGCGTTCTGCAGGGTTTCGTCTTTTAAGATACTGCGCAACGTGGTGGCGGCCTATGTGTATGTGCTGCGCGGCACGCCCCTGATGCTGCAGCTTCTGTTTGTGTATTTCGGCCTGCCCTTTATCCCGGTCATCGGCATCCGCCTGGATGATTTCCCGGCGGCGGTGCTGGCCTTTGTGCTGAACTACGGCGCTTATTTCTGTGAAATTTTCCGCGCCGGTATCCAGGCAATCCCCAAAGGACAGTATGAAGCGGCCAAAACCCTGGGCATGAATTATGTGCAGACCATGAAGCGGATCATTCTGCCCCAGGTCTTTAAAATTATTCTGCCTCCGGTCAGCAACGAAACCATTACCCTGGTAAAAGATACGTCATTAATCTACGTGCTGGCCATGAACGATCTGCTGCGTACCACACGGAACCTGGTGCAGCGTGATTTTAACATTATGCCGTTCGTGGTGGCCGCCGTGTTTTATCTGGTGATGACGTTAATTCTTACTTTTGGGTTCAACAAACTGGAAAAGCATTTCGCAAGATGGGACTGAGAGATTATGCGTAAGATAGAAGTAAGGAACGTTTGTAAAAAATTTGATGAGCTGGAAGTGCTGAAAGGCATTGACATGACCGTGGACGAAGGGGAAGTCGTTGCCATCATCGGGCCTTCCGGCGGCGGCAAGAGCACCTTTCTCCGCTGTCTGAACAAACTGGAAACCATCAACGGGGGAACCATTTTAGTCGATGGGGAAACGCTGGTGAGCACGGACGAAAAGGGAAATGTGAATTATGCCGGGAATTCCTCTCAGATTGCCTGCAAAATGGGCATGGTGTTCCAGCAGTTTAACCTGTTTCCTCACATGACGGTGCTGGAAAACCTGATGGAAGCACCGGTGCATGTGCAGAAACGGAATCCGGCGGAGGTACAACAAGAAGCGGAAGCCCTGCTGGAAAAGGTTGGCCTGCTGGATAAACGGGATCAGTATCCCCTGCGGCTGTCCGGCGGGCAGCAACAACGTGTGGCTATAGCCCGAGCTCTTTGCATGAATCCGGATATCATGCTGTTTGACGAACCCACATCTTCCCTGGATCCGGAACTGACGGGGGAAGTGCTGCGGACCATGCGCAGCCTGGCAGAAGAGCATATGACCATGGTTGTGGTGACCCACGAGATGGGGTTTGCCCGGGAAGTGGCGACAAAAGTGCTCTTTATGGCCGACGGATACATCCAGGAGCAGGGGGCGCCGGAAGAAATATTCGGACATCCGAAAAATGAACGGCTCAAGAGTTTTCTGAAGAGTATCTTGAAATGAGTGGCAGATAAATTACCATGATCTGGTTTCCGAATCAAACAATTTGTTATGACTTGGTAAAAAAATATGCTGTTGTAATTCGGGAGGTTTCCTGATGAATGAACTGGAAAACAAACGAAAAAAACTGGAAAATATATTAGAAGAGATGGGCAACGTGGCGGTTGCGTTCAGCGGCGGCGTCGACTCCGCCCTGCTGCTGGCCGTGGCGGCGCGGATGTATCACGTAAAGCTGATTGCGGTGACGGCGACCTCCATAAGCTATGCAGAGCATGAAAAGGACGATGCCCAGCGCTTTGCCCAGCGTATGGGCGTGAAGCACCGCTATCTGGATTTTGACCAGATGAGCATTCCTGAATTTGTGGCTAACGGACCGGAACGTTGCTATTATTGTAAAAAGGCTATCTTCAGCGCGATTCAGGCGTATGTGGCAGAAGACGGATTTACCAATGTGGTGGACGGCAGCAATGCGGATGACGTGAAAGAATACCGCCCGGGGTCAAAGGCGCTGGCTGAATTAGGCATCCGGAGCCCGTTGAGGGAGGCCGGTCTCAGTAAAGACGAGATTCGTAAACTGAGCCGGGACATGGGACTCTTTACGGCGTCCAAACCGTCGTATGCCTGCCTTGCGACCCGTATCCAGTACGGAGAGCCCATTACGCCGGAAAAGCTGGCCCGGGTCGAACAGGCAGAAGATTTCCTGGCGAAGCTGGGCTTTACCCATATCCGGGTACGCAGTTACGGAACCCTGGTGCGCATTGAAGTGGAACCATCCCAGATCACCCTGATGGCACAGGTGAATACCCGCAACAAAATTATCGCCCGCTTCAGGGAACTGGGCTACAATTACATTACGCTGGACCTGGCCGGATTCCGCAGCGGCAGCATGGATGCAGGATTACCAAAACCGCAGCAGAATTGTTAAGGAGACGCTGACGCAGTCAGCCAAATAATATGCAGGCCGGCGTGTATGCGAATGAATCTAAATTTCCGCAAGTTCATAAAGTAAAAAACTCCGTTACCTTTTCAGATAACGGAGTTATTTTTTGTGGCAGCGCCAATGGGAATTGAACCCATGATTTCGCCTTGAGAGGGCGACGTCTTGACCTCTTGACCATGGCGCCGTGAGATTACGTAACTATTATACTTCCTGTGCTACCATTACACCATCCCGGAGTGAGTACTTGTTTATGATAGCGCAATAGTAAGAAAATGTCAATAGTTTTTTTACATTTTCATAAAAGTTTTTTTAATCAGCGTCTCCTTACGCACGGCGGTATGGTTCAATTTTTCTTTCGGGAACTTGAATGAGACGGGAACGAATGGAAAGTTTTTTGTTCTGTTCGCTTTTCATTTATAAAAAACGTGCTATAATAAAAACGAACAACTGTTTCAAAAATGATAAGCGCCGGTTTCAAAACGATAAACGCTGCCGCTGGGGCAGGGTCCTGAACGGATTAACCGGAAAGAACGGAAAGGAAAACACAGTGACCGGAGTATCGCACAGCATTGTTACCTTTGCCACGCTGTATGTGGCGACTCATAACGTATTCATCGCCGGCAGCGCCATGCTCGGCAGCCTGTTTCCGGACAAGTCGGAAGGCTTGTTCTGGCAGTCCGCGCATCGTTCCTGTTCCCACTGGTTTGTACTGTATGTAGCGGCGCTGGCCTTTTTCTGGACGCCGGACGTGTTGTCTGTGACCGGGGTACAGATGTGGCAGGCGGGCCTCATACCGATGATGCGGCGGTTTCTTTTCTGGTTCGCCGCCGGGGGGCTGTTCCATATACTGGAAGACGCCATCTGCGGACCGGTACCGGTGCTGTATCCCACCAAACGGATGACGGTGCTGCCCCGCCTGTTCAAAGTGGGCTCGGTGGGGGAGTGCCTTTTTGTTATAGCGTATTGCGCGGTTCTGTATCTGATTGCGGTAAAACTGTAGGAGGGTTTCGCCGTTTCCCGATTCTGACAGGCGGGGGAACAGGCGTAACTGCGTCGAGGGACATTGACGCAGTCAGTCACAAAAAGCGCCGGTCAGCGTGCAGACGAATTATTCAGTGTTTCCTTTATAATTCGCTGTAAAATGATCCGGCGGAATGATATAATAGGAATGTGTTAGGGAGACGAATGAATCAGCGTCTCCTTAATTCAAATCATATGCATAGTAACCTATAGAACGGAGATAACACGATGCACCAGTATTTATTTCATATAGGCGATTTCCCCATACGCATGTACGGGCTGATGCTCACCCTTGCGATTTTTCTGGCCACCGGCACGGCATATTTTCTGGCGCGGCAGGACGGCCGCTGGCATGAGCACGTGCTGGATATCGGCATTTACGGCGGCTTTGCCGGACTGATCGGCGCCCGCCTCTGGGATGTTTTTTTCTTTGACTGGAGTTATTACCAGAATCACCTGCTGGAGATACCTTTTGTCTGGCAGGGGGGAATGGCGGTCCAGGGAGGCATGCTGGGCGGTTTGCTTACCGGTATTGTGTATTGCAAGCTGCACAAGATCGACTGGCTGGCGCTGGCGGATATCGTCTGTCCGGCCATGGTTTTGGGACAGGCGGTAGGCCGTATGGCCAATCTGCTGAACGGGGATGCCTTCGGCGCGCCTACCGGCGGCGACTTTGGTATTATTTACCCCGAGGGGACCCTGGCCCGTGCCACGTACGGAACCCAGCCTTTATGGCCTGCGGAAGTGTGGGAGGGCCAGCTTGATGTGGTAGTGTTTGCGCTGCTGCTGGTGTTCCGCGCGTTTCCCCATGCCAAAGGGCAGGCGTTATGTCTCTACGGTTTCCTGTATTCGCTGGAACGTTTCTGTCTGGAATTTCTGCGGGGCGATTACGCGGAACCCTGGCTCTTCGGATTTACCAGCGCCCAGGCAACCAGCGCCGGGTTCATGCTGGTGTGCCTCGGTTTCTTCCTGTACTTTGGGTATTTGGCGAAGCACGATCCGGAACGGATGATGGCGCCGCCGGATCACCACTTAGGCGGGAAATAACGGCTTTCCAGTTTGTTTTCGGCAGAGAAGATGATCCAGCCGCGGCCCGGCACGACTTCCAGATTCGCCGTACCTTTAAAAATCTGGACAACATTGGATTCCGGCGTTGCGTCTTTTGCCGTCAGCGTGTATTGGATGGTGAGCATATCAGGACCGTCGGCCACGTTCACCGTATCGCTGATCACGCTGCTTACCGTTGTGGTGAATCCGTTACAGAATGCGGAAAAATTGCCAAAGGATTTTTTGTAGCCATCACCTAAAAAACTCCAGGCCCGTCGAAATTCTTTGTTGGTGATACATTCATGGTAATCCATCAGGACGGCCCGGGCCGTTTCACGGGAATTCAGTACAACGCGGCTTAACCGTTTTCCGGTTCCGCTGTCGATCTTCCAGGAACCGTACACCCGTTTCATAACGGCAGAGCATTCAAAGGTCTGCACAACGATCTGCCTGTCGTTTTCGCGGTCTTCCGCCTTCAGCAGGTAGAATACTTCCATGGTATCGGCATCCCGCTGCAATTGACGGATATTGCTGGGCCGGCTGGAGAGGGTTGTCCGGTAACCTTCTGTAAAATTTCCATAGCTTCGGAACGCGTTCTTATAATCTTCGGTAAGTATGTCCCAGGCCAGCCCCGGCTCACCGTCGGTAATTTTATGGTGGAAATACTCCAGGGTTTCGGCCGGCGTCATGCCCGCAGGGAACGTGTGGGCGATGGGCACGCCGCCATAGGGGTTGGCGGACGCCGACAGGGCGCAGGTAAACGCAAAAACCATTGTCAGTACCAGTAAAAGAATTTTTTTCATAGGGAACTCTCCTTTCAAAATGAATTCTTTTATATTATTCCACTGTTCAATAGAATTATATCACGGGTACCATATTTAAAACAGAATCTGTTCCACAATTTTTACAGAATATAAAAAGCCGTTACGTTCATCACAGTGTTCCGAAGCGAATCGGAAACGTGATGACAGGTAACGGCTTATATATTATTTTGTTACTGCTTTGAAATTATCCGCGATAGTAATAGAAGAAGGTCATGCCAATGTTGACGATCATGGCGCCGCACATGGGGATGAAGGTACGCTTAATCAGGTCAAAGGGAGAAACGTTGCCCATGCCGGAAGCGACTACGATAACCGCGGTGATGGGGGAGCAGGTACGGGCGATGGAGGCCGCGAAATGCATCGGCAGCAGGAACAGCACCGGCGCGATGCCGCTGGCTTTGGCTACCGCCGGAGTCAGGGCTGCAAAAGCAAAGAAGGGCGCGTTGCCGGAACCCATTACGATAGAAGAAACGGCGATAATGGCTACCATGACCACCATCATCATCATGGGGGAGAAGCCTGCGCTCTGGCTGCCTTTGATCAGGGTGTTGATGACGCCCATGCTCATTAAGCCCTGGGCAAAGACCTGACCGGCTACGATCAGGGTTACCACGTTGGCCATCTGCATGCCCATGCCGTCGAAGAATGCCTGCACGCCGTCAAATACGGTTTTCAGGTTGCGGGTGCGGATGAATTCCGCAATCATGCCCACGGCCAGGCCGATCATCATGGCGTTGATGATGTTGACTTTGATCCAGGTGATCCACAGGGGGCTGAAACTTAAAATCAGGGCCAGCGGCACGATAGGGAGCAGGGCGTAAATGGCCGGCGCGTTGTCGGAGGGGTCGTCGGATTTGGAATGATCCACATCTATGGGAACGACTACGTGGCCGTCTCGTTTATCCAGATATTTTTGTGAGAAGAAGAACAAAGTGCCGACTACGAAGAAAGCGACAATAACGATGGGAACCTGATAATTGGTCCAGTAGATAACGGGATCCAGGCCGGCGTGTTCCGCGGACAGGATGGTGCCGGTATCGCTGGGGCTCCAGTCAAAGCAGAGGGTGGAAGCTACGGCTGCGGTGGCGGCCAGACGGCTTACGCCCAGACCAATGAGGATGGGGAATACCGTAACCATCAGCAGCATGGCCAGACCGGAGGCGGAGTTGATGCACAGGCCGATGCACAGGCCCAGCACCCAGCTCAGGGACAGTACCAGGTAGGGAGATTTCAGTTTCAATAACGGTTTGATGGTCATGCGAACCAGGGCGCGGGAGGCGCCGATCTTATCCATGTACTTGGCGAAAGCGCCTACGCACATGATGTTCAGGCCCAGTTTGGCGGCCCGGGACGATAAGGTCTGGCTCATGAACTGGAACGTATCAAACAAGATGGATCCGGTGCTGGCTTTAGGCGCCAGGATCTGTCCGTATCCGAAGATGACGGCGGTGTACATAAGGATGAAACCGCCCACTACCAAAACCGGCTGGGGTTTGTACTTTTTGTAAATCAGGTACGCAACCCAGAATGTAACAAGAAATGAAATAACTAAAGCCATAAATAATACCTCCTGACTCTTACTCTTTTGCTGCCAGGCAGAGGATGTCCAGCGCCCACTGGCAGGTCATGTACAGATCTTCTTCCAGCAAAATTTCGTCTACGGTATGCACATTGGTCATACCGGTACCCAGCACGGTGCAGGGGATACCGAAGCCGTTGAAGTGGCTGCTGTCGCTGCCGCCGCCGGTGGCGGTGATGTCTACGGTTAAACCCAGATTTTCTGCTGCTTTGGCTGCCAGCTGGATGACCTTGCTGTCTTTGGCAAGGCAGTAGGGTTTGTAGGAAGGTTTCACTTCCACGTCAACCGGCACGCCGGCTTTTTCGCCGCCCTTTTTGTAGGCTGCCACAATATCGGCCGTGAGTTTTTCCAGCTTTTCCGGATTACGGCTGCGGCAGTCCATGGCAATCTCTACCAGATCCGGCACGATGTTGGTAGCGGAACCGCCGTGGATGATGCCGATATTGCAGGTGGTCTCTTCATCGATGCGGCTGGTAGGCACGTCCATTAAAATCTCCGCCGCTTTCTTAATGGCGTTGATTCCTTTTTCCGGCGCTACGCCGCCATGAGCGGTTTTGCCGTGGACTTTGGCAAAAATTTTGTTCTGGCCGGGAGCCGCAAAAATGATTTTGCCGGGGCGTCCGCTGGAGTCCAGCGCGTACCCGATATCGGAATGCAGCAGGCTGGTGTCCAGATTTTTCGCGCCGGCGCAGCCCTGTTCCTCGCTGACGGAGAAGACTACCTGGATATCGCCGTGGGGCAGGTTCTGTTCTTTCAGGCAGCGCAGGGCTTCCAGAATGGCTACCACGCCGCCCTTGTCGTCGCCACCTAAAATGGTGGTACCGTCGGATTTGATGACGCCGTCTTCGATGTGGGGTTTAATACCGGCACAGGGATTGACGCAGTCCATGTGGGCATTCAGCAAAATGCGGGGCGCGCCCGCCACAGTGCCCTTAAAATCTGCCACAAGATTGCCTGCCGTGCCGTTCAGGGCTTTGGCAGCCTGCATGTCTTCCGTCACCTTGCCGCCTAATTCTTCCAGCCGTTTTTTCAGCAAATCGGCTACTTCCCGTTCGCCCAGAGAAGGGCAGGGAATTTGAATCAGTTCATAAAACTCGTCCAGTACACGTTGTTTGTTGATGTTCAATGTCATATTCCTCCTACGTTAATTTGTAAGAAAGCACTGAGGAAGACGCCGCAAAAATGATAAGCGGGCATGCCTGTAAATCCATCAGCGGTTTCTCAGATTCCCCTCATAAAATACTGTTTTGTCTGAAAAAATATATTATTTGCTGCCGAATTCCGGTTGCGTCAGAACTCCGCATGCTCTTTAAACGCTGTACCCCAGACCGTATTTTTCAGGACGGCGCCTTTCAGATTTGCCTTGTCCAGCATGGCGTTTTCAAACACGGCTTCCGTAAAATCCCCGTTGGCCAGCCGGGCCTTTCCCATCTTGGCGCTGGAAAAGTTTGCGCGCTGCGCCTTGAGACCGGTTCCGTTGATTTCATACAGATTGGCTCCGGTCAGGATGCTGTCCGACAGATCGCTTTGGAAAAACCATCCGTATGCCAGATTGGCAAAGGTGAAATCCGTCCTGCGCAGATCGGCTTTGTCGAAGGTGGCCTCCTGGAAGTTTCCGGAAAAAGCTGTCAGACCGGTCAGCGTGGCGCCGCGGAAGTCGGCGCGGAAAAAATTGCCGCCGGACAGGTCCGCGTTTTTCATGACGGCATGGCCGAAATAGGCATAGGGCGCGTCCACTTTTTGCAAATCGGCATCGGTCAACTGGGCCTCGGAAAAAACGGCCCGTTTCAGGTTGCAGCCCTGCAAGCTGGCCTGGTTCAGAATGGCCCGCTCCAGTCTGGCTCCCGTCAGGTTGGCGTTTTGCAGATTGGCGGCGGTTAAATCCAGTCCCGTCAGGTCTGCGCCGCTGAGGTCTGCGCCGCGTAAATCCGCATTGGGACAGTTCTGTCCCCCGGTCACAGCTGCCACATCAGAAGCGCTGTAAGCTTCCGTTGCAGGCTGGAATGCGAACCCTGCCAACAGAGGGAACGCCATGGCAGAAAGCATAAAATTTAAGTATTTCATAGTTGCCTCGTATTATGGAAACTCATTTAATCAGCGTCTCCTTATAAAACATGTAATTCAGGCCCGGCAATCCACTTTTGGAAACTGCCTTTGCTGAATAAAATAATATAAAACAATGATGTGAGTCGGGAACGTTTCATCTAACATACAGGCCCGGTTACGCTTCGCTGATTTCTTTGACAAAATCAGCCGGGTCGTCGGGCAGTTTGTCCCACATTTTCCACGGGGGACAGTCGTTGAAATCTTCCTTTTTAAATTCGCTGCCGGCCAGCACGATGACACACCGGGCGCCAATGGCCGCCGCGCATCTGGTGTCATTGGGCGTGTCGCCGATAACGATGATCGAATCGGTTTCGCCGGCCTTTACCAGTCCGTCAGCCAACAGACGCGTATATAAAATCTTTGCTACCTCGTCCCGTTCTTCCGCCAGGTCGCCGTAGGAACTGTGACGGAAATCAAAATACCGGGCAATACCATACTCCGCTACTTTGTCCCGGGCGCCGTTGGCCGTGTTGCCTGTCAGCAGCAGGTTCGTGATCTCCGGCGCGTTTTCACTGAGATACCGGAGCGTTTTTTCCACATTGGGCATCAGATATCCCTTGTGCGCTTTCAGGTTGCGCTTCAGGTACATCTCGTATTTCAGCATCAGCGACGCGGCCCAGCCGCTGGTACAACGGCCCTTGATATCCGTAACGATTTCCTTGATGATGGACGAATCGGTACAGCCTGCCAGCGTATGCTTGAATTCATAGGGCTCTTTTCTGAAGAAATAATCACAGATCGCTTCCTGCAGCGCGTCGTAACCGGCGCGGTTGGTCAGTAATAACGTGCCGTCAATATCCCAGGCCAGGTATAACATACGTGTTCCTCCGCTTGTGCGCAGTTGCGTTACGGGAAGACGGCAGGGAAACAGAAACAGGGTTCCCCTGGGAACGGCTTCCGGTTCGCAGCGTGCTGAACGAAATAACAACTACCTTTTTGAACGTAATAGTAACTACCATTATTATTAAGAAGTTACCATATAATTTTACTCTATCTGCCGATATTATGCAAATAAATTACTTACATGCCGGCGGATAACATGCTATAATGAATTATAAAGTTACTATGGTGATGTCGTTTTTTATTCTGTTTTACATATAAGGAAACGCTGATTCATTTGTCTGCGCACAAACTCATGTAATCAGCGTCTCTATAACGGGATCGAAAGAGGTGACGCGTATGAAATTTGTCAAGTTGTATGAATTGAAAATTTTTACTGCGGAAGATGTACAGTGCGGCGACGAACCGTTTTTCAAGGCGGTGTTTAAAGAGGCGCGCCGTCTCGGTCTGGGGGGCGGTACCATGGTCCGGGCCGATGCAGGCTACGGAAGGCAGGTTCGGGGGAATGACGGCCGTGCGGTTCCCATTTTTTTCAGCGGGAGTTACAATCTGCCGCTTATCATTGAAATTGTGGATACAATGGAAAACCTGGAGCTTCTCTATCCTTTCCTGGAAAAAAACGGGGAGAAACATTTTTTAGCTGTGATTGTGCCCCTGACGGCATTGTATACAAAGTATCTTGAGGGCAGCGGCGTACAACTTGGCAGGCCGCCGCAGCCTGTCATGGACAAGCCGGACGTATGAACCGGCGAATGAATCCGTGTTTCCAAATCCCGCGGTTGTGAAAAAAGTGTGTTGCCTGCCGTGTTTTCTTGCCAAGGACAGTCACATAGTATATAATTGATTCGGATAATCCGGCGGCGTGCCCGCAGGCCTGCCATCCTGGTCAGGTATTGCGCTGCGGCGCTGCCGTTCCGAACTGTGTTGTTTGATTTTTTAATAGCAAATGTAATGGAGGAAACATTATGGCAGATGAGAAAATTACGGTAATCGATGATAAAGACCGCGAGGAAGAAGCTCTTTCCCTGTGCAAATGGGCAGCGGCCCGGGCCGGCGTAATCGTAGTGGTTCCCGGTCTCGGCACACTTTCCACCGTTGCCAATGATATTTACATGATCATGAAAATCGGTTCCGTGTATGAAGAAAAAATTACGGAAAAAGCTGCGGTTAGCCTGCTGGGTTCCATGGGCACGGTATTTGCCGGCGGCAAGCTGGCGACGCTGATTCCCTTCGCCCCGCTGCAGATCCCCCTGGCCATCGGCATGACCTACGGTCTGGGCCGCGTGGTGATGGAATGGATCAAAGCCGGCAAGCCGAAAGACATGAGCGCCTTTAAGAAAGTGTACGAAGACGCGTCCAAATATGCGAAAGAAAATATCGACCTGTTCAAGAAGGATCCGGATAAGGATAAACCGTTAGGCGATGAAACCAAAAAATTTGATGTGTAAGTAATCAGCTACATTTTTCTGTAAGAGACAGATTCTTATCAGCGTTTTCAATGAAACCCGTGCAGGGAACTGCTTCGGGTTTTGCCAGTGACTAAAAAGCTGTAACGATACAGCAGTTGGGGGTTTTGTAAGTTGAATTTTGAGATATTCCTGTTTTTGTTGTTCATGTCATTTGTCAGCTTTGCCGTTGGCGTCATTGTCTGGGTGGCTATCGTCCGTTTCTTTGGCCGGGGTTCACAGAAGGCGAGGATTCTGAGTTATATTTTAATTCCCATTATCGCGTTGGGCTATAACTTTCTGGTCCTTACGGCAGGGAAGTGGCGGTATCTGGTGGGCTTCCTTCCCATTGCGCTGATCATCGGGTATGTTCTGTATTACCGGTTTGGCGATCACGGTACGTATATTGAGCCCCAGGCAAAACCGGAATCGGATTTCCAGCGGAGGGAAAGTTCCAAGTCCAGACGGATCCGCGAGGCCCGGGAAAAACGGGCGGCGGAGCGCGAACAGCGTAAGCATGGCAAACCGAAAGAAAAATAAGGAGGAACGTGCTATGTTTAAAAAAATCGTGGTACCTGTTGACGGCTCGGAAAGCGCATGGCGTGCGTTGGAGCAGGCTGCTGCGCTGGCCTGTAAATTTGAAGGGGAACTGCAGGTGATGACGGTCATCCAGCCCTATAACAATGCGGCGCTGCTGGCGGTTCCGTTGGATCACAATATCATCAGCCAGAGCAATGCGGATCTGGAAGAAGTAGGACGGGAAGTGCTGGCCCGCGCCAGAGACAGAGTGGATGCCAGCGGTTTTACCGGCAAGGCGGAATATAAAATTGAACTGGGACATCCGTCGGAACGCATCCTGACCATTGCCAAAGCGGAAAAGGCAGACGCCATCGTGTTGGGAAGCCGCGGCCTTTCCGGCATTGCGGAATTTTTTCTGGGCAGCGTAAGCACCAAGATTTCCCAGTACGCCAACATTCCGGTACTGATCGTGAAATAATCGCATCCGTATAGAAATGTAACATCAAACATGATCTGTGCCCTGTGGCGGCGCAGAAAAATCAGCAGAAATAAAAAATCAGGCAGTTCCCTGTTTCGGGAACTGCCTTTTTGTTTGTCCGTTCCATTCAGAACATATGCTTTTTCCACAGCCAGAAGCCGGCCAGCAGGCTCACCAGACAGGTTATGCCGAAGACGATAAAGAAGCCGGAGGCTACCTCGGCAAACGGAACCGGCACGTTCATGCCCCACAGGCCTGAAATCAGCGTGGGGATGGACAGGATGATAGTGACCGAAGCCAGGAATCGCATCACCAGGTTCAGGTTATTGCTGATGATGGAGGCGAACACTTCCATCATGCTTTGTAAAATGTGGCTGTACATCTCAACCATTTCAATAGCCTGCTTGTATTCTACGATGACATCGTCCAGCAGGTCTTCGTCCTCTTCATACAGCTTGATCAGCTGCTGTGTCTGGGCCGTGGTGCGCAATCGCAGCAGTTTTTCCGTCACCATGTAGTTGCTGCGCAGGGACGTGGTAAAATAGGTCAGGGATTTCTGTAAGTCCAGCATGCTGAACAGTTTGGAATTTTCCATGGCCTGACGCAGATGGGATTCCAAATCGTCCGTCCTGCGGATGATGTTGCGGATATATTTCAAATATAGTGTAGCGGATTTATACAGGATCTGGAACAGGAACCGGGTCTTCTTATACGTACTGAACATTTTGTACGTTTGGGCGTTAAAGCCGGAGGTAACCGCGTTGCTTTCCAGACAGACGGTCACGATGACGTCTTTTGTGACAATAATGCCTAAGGGCATGGTATCGTAGTCTTTATTGCTGCGGAAAAAAGGAATGTCGATGACGACCAGAAGCTGTTCTTCGTCAATTTCCGTACGGGCTTTTTCTTCCCGGTCAAGGGCAGCCGTCAAGAAATCTCTGGAAATATGGGTGGCGTTGGCAATTTCATCAATCTCTTCCGTGGAAGGGGAGACGATATCGATCCAGCAGCCTTTTTCCATATCTTCGATGTCGAATTCATCAACGCCGGTGTTGGAGCTTTTTAATACTTTGTACATGGCCGGTTCCTCCTTTCCTGCGTGATTTCATGATTCGCCATTACACATTTTACTCTCCGCTCTCTTCCGACGGGATGCTTTCGCTCCGGAAGGCGCAGGAGGTTTAATAGCAAATCATAAAAACACTTTCCCTTATAACTAATTTATTATATACGATAACAAAAAAAATTACTACCCCCTATTGCGTTTATGCTATAATTATTTGAAAACAGCGGTAGTGAAAGCGTATTAAAGGAAACGACCCGGGTTTTTGCTGCTTGCCTGAATGCATCCTGCGAGTATCTGAGCAGCGGAATTCAGCAGCGTAGCAGTGCGTGATTGCGGGAGGAAAGAATCCATGAATATTTTTGATATCGTAGGACCGGTCATGATCGGTCCCAGCAGTTCGCATACGGCGGGCGCCTGCAGGCTGGGGCTGCTGGCAGCCGGCATTTTGGGAGAGCGGCCGCGGCAAGCCGAAATCTTGCTGCACGGTTCGTTTGCCCGCACCTATAAAGGACACGGAACGGACCGGGCTCTCGTGGCCGGCCTGATGGGATGGCAGCCGGATGATGTGCGTATTCCCAACGCATTAAAGCTGGCTGCGGAAGCGGGCGTGAAATTTACGTTTCATCCGGTGGATCTGGGCAGTATGGCGCATCCGAACTCCGTGCTGTTCCGGCTGACCGGGAAAAACGGGAATGCCTGTGAAGTCATCGGGGCGTCCGTGGGAGGCGGCCAGATCATGGTCACAAAAGTGGACGGCTTCCCGGTAGAACTGACCGGGGTGCTGCCGGCGCTGTTTGTGCCTCACCGGGATGAACCCGGCGTGATTGCGCTGGTGAGCACCATCCTGGCGAAAAAACGGATCAACATTGCCTCCATGCGGGTGTTCCGCGAAGGCAAAGGGGAAACGGCGGCCATGGTCATCGAGTGCGACCAGGCGGTCCCTCCGGCAGTGATTCGGCATCTGGAAGAACTGGGGCCGGTGAAACTGGTACGGTTCGTGGATAAGGTTTCGTAAAAAGAAAGGCAACGGCGTGTTTCACTCCGTTGCAGGCAAAATAGGTATGTAACAGGATTTACGGAAAGGGTTTCTATGAAGCAGGATAAATTGTCATGGGCCCGGCTGGTCAGCGAGTCGGAAGCAAAGCAGCTTCCGTTGCTGGAGTATTTGCTGGAGAGAAGCGCGGCCCAGCTGGAAACCGATCAGGCTGCCATTCTGGCAAAGATGGATGCCATGCTGCAGGTCATGGAGGAAGCGGTCGCTTTCGGTATGACAGGCGTTACGTCCAACAGCGGGCTGACCGGCGGCTCAGCAAAAAAACTGAAAGAATACATGGAAACGATACAGGCGGACGGGAACAGCCGGCCGGCTTTGTTAGGCCCGGTGGCCGGCTCGGCCGTGACGTATGCCCTGGCCGCGGCGGAAGCCAATGCAGCCATGGGGCGCATCGTGGCGGCGCCTACGGCAGGAGCCAGCGGCATACTGCCGGGTGTGCTGATGTCCCTGAAAGAACATTGCGGCGTGTCCCGGGAGAAACTGGTAGAAGGACTGGTTATTGCCGGTGTGATCGGCGAAGTGATCGCCAGCCGGGCTTCCATTGCCGGCGCAACCGGAGGCTGCCAGGCGGAATGCGGCAGCGGCGCAGCGATGGCTGCGGGCGCGGTCGTCTATATTTTTGGCGGCAACGGGAAACAGATTGGCGACGCGGTTTCCATTGTTTTCAAAAATATGCTGGGACTGGTCTGCGACCCGGTTGCCGGACTGGTGGAAGTCCCCTGTATCAAACGCAATGCCGGCAGCGTAGTGCAGTGCCTTTTGGCTGCGGAACTGGCGCTGGCCGGTGTGGACAGTTTCATTCCGGCGGATGAAGCGATCGATGCCATGGCCAAAGTGGGAAGAGCGCTTCCGTACGGGCTGCGGGAAACCGCGGAAGGCGGACTGGCCGTGACGCCGACGGCAAAAGCCTGGACGGAAGAATATTTTAAAAAGATTCATAGTTGACAGTTTGAAAAGCCTGTGTTATAATAATTTCCGTCATTAAGCGGCGCTTACATGGTGGGTATGGTGAAGCGGTTAACACGGCGGATTGTGGCTCCGTTACGCGCAGGTTCAAATCCTGTTACCCACCCCAATTTTTCATTTTGGGGTGTAGCCAAGTCGGTAAGGCACAGGACTTTGACTCCTGTATGCGTAGGTTCGAGCCCTGCCACCCCAGCCAAATTTTAATGGTCCATTAGCTCAGTTGGCAGAGCACCTGACTTTTAATCAGGGTGTCCCGCGTTCGAGTCGCGGATGGATCACCAAAAATCAGCTCCCGTTCGAAAGAACGGGAGTTTTTTTGTTGTGCTTACTCAACCGGGTGTGACTCGCTTTTGATTTCCATACGGAAGTCCTCCCCGGATAAATACGATCCGGCTGCCTGAAGTATGACCGGGATGTAAGATTGTAAGACAAATGTAAGACTTGGGAAACTGATAACCACGCGGTTTTGTTCCCAGAGTCTTACAGTCTTACATTTTTACAGAAAGAAGATAGTCCGTTATATGAATTAGATTTCAATTTCACTACCTCTGTCTGCCGGAAATAATGTAAGACTGTAAGACTTTTTTGTGAAACCGGCGCTGGCACTGGGATTGCAGCGTCTTACATAATTAAAAAAAGGAGAAGAGTCGTACATGATCGGAAACGGAACCTATAAATCCGGCGCGCGGTTCTTCCGTTACGCCTGCATAATGCGGGCGTTTTTTATGTTTTCGCACGCGCTCTTAAACAATTATAAAATCTGTTTTTCCCGCATGGTCATTACTGGCCATGCTTTTTCTTTGTGTCCTGCGGGGACACCAATTTAGGATTTGCCTGACTTATAATAGCTACAGGATGATTCTGTAGTAAAATCCTGAATGTTGGGTTGTTATTATCTGTATAAAGCACAAAGTATCAACTTATAGCACAGTTTCAGCACATGATTTATGAGATAATAAAGATAGTAGTATTTGGAAAGGAGGTTAATGTGGACAGATTGGAAAGAGAATGCAGACGTATCGGTCTTAATATCTTATACCGACGCAAAGAACTGCAGATGACACAGGAAACATTAGCCTTACTTTCCGGCGTTTCTCGCTCACGTATTTCGGATATTGAACGCGGAAGAGAAGTCTTTAAAATATCTTCACTGCTGCTGATTGCGGAGGCGTTGCAGATAGATTACCGGGAATTGCTGAAGTAAAAACCAAAATATTACAGCGGAAGCAAAACAAAAGCGCCTTATATACTTTGCGGTATTAAGGCGCAGTGTTTAAATAGGTTGAATTCGGAGGCTATTTGTTTTCCTTCCGTCTTTTTCTGAGTTCTTTCTGCCGTTCTTTTCTTGCAAACGCTTCCATACCAAGACGGATCAATTCCAGTGTAGCTTGGTTGCGGTTCGGATAACGGTTTTCAAAACGGAAATCATCTATTCTTTTTAGCAATTCTTCATCCACGGTAATTGTGTAACGCGGTTTGTCCGTAGTCATAGCGCACCTCCTGTAATTAATATACCGCAACGCATCATGTAAGTAAAGATGCAAATACAGGTTTCATCATTGACGAAACCCCGCTTCCGCTTTATAATATAACCAAAGTGAACCACTGCACCACTAAAACAATAGAAATATACGAATGTTTAATGGTTTCGTGTTGCAACATAAGCCAATTAGTTTTCGCTATACAGCAATAACAAAAAAATTATCACTGTTGCCAGTACTAATTATTATATTATAGCACATGATGCTGACAGCTTGGTAGCGAAAGGAGAGGGCTTCGTGGAAAAGAAAAAAGTACGTTTGACTTTGACCGTGCCAGAGGAAATGGCGGAAGCAGCCGAAAAACTAAAAAATGAAATCTTCTATAATAAATCGTATGCCGAAATATACCGTGAACTGATAAAAATTGGGCTTAAGGAAATGGAAAAGAAAATGGAAAAATAGAGTCTTCTGCATTTGCAATAAAAAATTAAATAACATAAGTGCTTTTTGAAAACTGGGATTAGAGGGTTTTAGATTAGGAGGCAGCTTAAATGGTAGCAGCAAAACCGACACGGGCAAAATATATGTGTTCATTGTGCGGAAGGTCAATTGACCGTTCAACAAATTTAGGAAAACCTGAACCAGGCCGTTGCCCGAAAAACAGGCAGGGGCAGGGACCGCACAGATGGTCTTTGATTAAGAAATATTGATATATACTATTAATTTGGGATGTGAGTTACTTTTTAGGCGTTAATTCGATATAGAGCCGTGTGGCTTGACGAAGCATTGTGCTATAAGTTACTCTGTCCGCCCTTATAGGAGTATTTGAAAAATGGATATTTTGAAAAATAGTGATTATGAAAACAGGCAAATTGAATTAATTAAAGACTGGGAACAACAAGTTCCTGGCGTTGTGTCGAAAGGAATCGGCTTTTTTGCAAAGCCTGCGGCGTGGCTCGTTCAACAGGTTGTGCCGCAATCTGCAATTAAAGCAGCTCTGAATGCTGCGAATAGCGCCGGTAAAAAACTGGCAGATGAGAGTGATATTCTTCGGGATGGAAATGTAACTATGGTTGAAGAATTGCGAAAGCAAAGTCTGGAAACATCTGACCGGTTAGCCGATGAAGTGCACAATTGGGCTATCGGCATGGCAACAGCCGAAGGTGGTGCAGCAGGATTTACTGGTGTAGCGGGTATAGCAGCAGATATACCAGCAGTGCTTACGTTGGCACTAAGAACTATCCATAAAATTGGATTATGTTATGGCTACCGAGCAGATACAAAAGAAGAACAGGATTTTGTCCTCAGCATTCTTTCTGCAGCTGGATCGAACACACAAAAGGAAAAGACATCTGCTCTTTTGGCCTTGAAATCTATCGAAGTCTTGGTTGCAAAACAGACATGGAAAGCAATTAGCGTGAAAGCAGAGACGCAACTTATGGGGAAAGAACTAGGAGTAATTGCAATCAAAAACTTGTGTAAACAGTTAGGGATAAACCTTACTAAGCGAAAAGCGCTGCAGGCAATTCCAGGGGTTGGTGCATTTGTAGGTGCAGCGGTAAATGCAGATTTTTTAAGAGATGTTGGCTATGCTGCCAGACGGGTTTATCAAAAACGATGGCTGGAAGAAAACGGAAAGTGGAAAGATACGATTGATGTGTAATATCAAAAAGATTCATATAAGTTTGCAAATGACGGGAGGTGAATAAATGAAAAATTTCATATATCTGATTTTAACAGTTCTCTACGTTGTTTCTCCTATTGATATAGTTCCTGATGCAATACCCATAGCTGGTCAAGCGGACGATTTATTAGCCATTATATTGCAAGCTCGGAGAATGTATAAGAGTATTTCAGGTTAGTTATATGGAAGGAGGTTTGAAACCATGGGATTGACTGATATACTTATGAAAATTGTGGACTCGGCTGCTCAATCTTCAGCTCGAACGATTGATCGTAGTATGAAAAATGGGAATTTTTCTGAGGCACAAAGAGAAAGAATGCGAGAACAAAGAGATAGTCTTAAAGAAATGCATAAACAATATGAGAAGACAAAAAAGGAAGAAGCCTGGGCAAAGGAGGAAGAAGAAAGAAATAATTATTAAAAATTTATAAAGTGGTAAAACTGTTATGGTAGCCGACATTTTTTCAGTAATTACGATTGTAGCAGACAGGAATCGGTATTTGGCTGTTGACGGGCTTATTGCCAGCTTTGCGTTAAGCATTTTCACAACTACTTAAGCGGCACAATAGTTAAGGTTTGTACTTTTGTAATAATCCTTATGGTTGCTGCACGAGTTTTTAAAAAGATTGCAAAAAGATAGAGGTGATACACTGCGATGATGGTAACTGCCGATTTGACAAAGACCGGTGGATGGAAATGTGCTTTCTGTAAGCATTGGTTTGATCCGACTTGCAGTGCAATTGAGCCTGTAAGGCCGAGCATTGGGCTTTGGCATTATGATAACAACGTAATAAAACGGTGTGGAATGGATGGCATGCCCCACAAAAGTTTTGGTTCATGCAGAAAATTTGAGAGTAAAGTGTAAATTATGCTGCTTGTCGGCAATTTAAATAAAGCGAAAATAAATACAAAAGTGGAAAGTGGCGGCGAAAACCATGAACGCATCAACGCTGATAACTGCAATTTGTACAACGTGCGGCGGAAAATTGACCGTTGACACTAAAAGAAATGTAGCTTCCTGTCCTTACTGCGGTAATACTTTTTTGATTGCTACAAGCGTTCAGAACAATTGCGAGCCGACTGTGGATAATGCGTCAATTAATAGTGGGAGTGTAGATAATAAGTATAAGGTGACACAACCAGATGATGTAATCTGTCGGATAAAATTGGCTCCAACTTGGTTTTCAACGGAGGATACATTGGAGTTGACTGATAAAGAACTGGTAATTTACGCTGGAAATCATATCAGTCGAGTGTTTAAACTATATAAAATATACAATTTAGAAGTTTCGGGTTCACAGTTGACGTTTTCATATTTGCCCGATGGCCTGAGGTACAGCTTTGATCTCGACAAGGATGATTTAGCAGACCAACAATTGAGCGCCAGAAGCTTTAGTAAAATGATTGAGGGGTTGCTTGACTCATTCCCGTGAGTGGTGATTTGAGTGCAAACGTGAAGGAGCGTACAAAATAATGAGGCATGGTCATGACTGGCCATGCTTTTTTAATTTGTGTCCTGCGAGGACACCAAAAATCATTTGTGTTTTTTTATAATAAAAATGAAAACTTTTTATAACCGTCCAACAAAACGCCTGTTGCGCTGTTGGAACAATTATAAAAAGTTACATAATACCAATTGCAAAGATCTGAGAAAGGAGAAAATCTGACTATGAAAAAACTATTAGTTACTTCTTTGGCAATTGCTGTTTTGGGTATTTCTTTCTGTGCAGTTGTAGATGTTCCAATTCTGCACAAACATGCGGAGGCGGCTGTGCAGATGATTCACTGGCAGTGTGAGCGTTGTGGTCAGCGCGCCTGGCTGCGTGCTGGCACGATGCCCGCTTCACTTGGCTGTGGCGGTGATTTTAATCAGCGTCACATCTGGCATAGAATGTGATATAAGTTCTTGGTGCTTCAAAAGTAGTTGTTGGAACAAATAAAATGAGCCTGGCAGAGTGTCTTGATACACTTTGTCAGGCCGTTTTCTTTTATCCTGCCAAGATGGTAGGAAAAGGTGCGTTCCAGACCAGTGTTGAAAATAACATCGGCCTTTTTTAAATAGTATTTTGCCTGCATAACTGTTCCGTAAATCTTCATAGAAAATATTAACAAATTATGCTACAATATTTTTGCGGAAGGAATCGTGCCGGTCGGAAAGACAGGTGAAGAATTGAGCAGTTTTAAACAAATTGACTGGGATTCCATGACTTTTTCCAACAACCTTGTGTTTTTGGAAGTGATGAAGAACAAAGAACTTTGCAAGCATCTCATTGAACATGTCCTGCACATACACATCAGGGAAATTCTTTATCTTGAAACGGATAAGAGCATTAGCGTACGGATTGACAGCAAACGAATACGTCTTGATGTTTATGTGAAGGATGAAAACGATACGGTACTGGATATTGAGATGCAGACAACAGGCCCGAACAGCACTGTTTACCGCGGAACGGATGAAGAAACCGTGCTTCGCGAACTGCCGTTGCGTACCCGGTATTACCAGAGTCTTGCCAGCATGGATATGTTGCACCGGGGAATGACATATAATGAGCTGCGCAAGTCGTATGTGATTTTTATCTGTACCTTTGATCCGTTTGGGGAAGGTCTGCCGGTTTATCATTTCACATACCGGTGCAAAGAGAACAACGCGCTGGAGATGCAGGACTTGACGGAGAATATTTTTCTGAATGCCAGGGCTGCAGACAAGACGGACGATAAAGAGTTGTCAGCGTTTCTGTCTTATGTGAACGGCAATAAACCGGAAAGTGAGTTCACCCGGACTGTGGATAAGGAAACGGCGCGGGTGAAGGATGACGAATTATGGAGGGCGAGAGTCATGACGTGGGAAATGGACCAGAAAATTATGCAGAAGCGCTATTATCAGCAAGGCGAAAAGAGTGGTGAAATGAAAAAATCTCTTGAAATCGCCAAAACATTATTAAAAGATGGAATGCCTGTAGAAAAGATTGCCAGGATAACGAATCTCCCTGTGGAAGAAGTGGCCGCGCTGGCATAATTCGTTTCGCATAAAATGTATTAGTATTCAAAATATTATAGACTGCACGATTCTTCCGTTACGCCTGCAGAATGCGGGCGTTTTCTTTTCACCCTGCCAGCACAAATTCCGGCAGGTCCATTTCCCGGAGCAGTTCGTTTGTTTTCCATATGTCCAGCTTGTGGTTCAGGGCGTGGATCACCATCCCGTCCCGGGCATCCCGGGCATACAGCTTGCCCTCGCCTGCATATTTCAGCAATGTCTGGGTTTCATCTATGGTAAGGTGGGCGGCGATGGCGAAAATCAGTAGTTTGTCGCGGGTAAAGGTTTTGCGTCCTGCCAGCAGATGATAGGCAAAGGTACGTTCCAGGCCGGTGTTGAGAATAACATCGGCCTTTTTTAATTTGTGTTTTGCAAATAATTGTTCCAGACAGGCAACGGCGTCAGGATGTTGCAGTTCTTCTTCGTTGCGTTCATAAAACGTTTTCAGTTCTTTATCCGTTTTTGCTTTGGTCAGTTCGGAAAATAATTCATCGGTATCCTTGCCCATGGAAAAAATCCTTTCTGTTTATGCTATAATACTGGTGAAGCGCAAAGGCGCGAATTTAGTTTGCTGTACCTATTATACAACATTTTGCAGGGAACGGACACAATGCAGGAAGCGATGCGGTTCATACAGGACAATTTTAAACAGGTTTCCGTGCTGAAGGAACGGAATGGCGGAATGACGGAGATTGTTATTGATGCGGAAAATGCTATTTATATCCGCAAAACCATTCCGTATATCGGGCTGCCGTACCGGAAGCTGATGAAGCTGTCCCATCCGCTTTTGCCGAAAATTTATTATGCGGCGGAGGCGGAAGGGCGTACCTGTGTCATTGAGCAGTATGTGGACGGGCGGAACCTGCAGGATGTTTTAGACAGGGAAGGCGCATTACCGGAAGAAACGGTGCGGGGCATCGGTCTGCAGCTTTGCGATGTGCTGGAGTTTTTGCACGGGCAGGGGATTATTCACCGGGATATCAAGCCTTCCAACATAATTATGAAAGAGGACGGCGTACTGTGCCTGATTGATTTTGGCGCGGCGCGGGTTATCAAAGAGGATGCGGAGCAGGACACGCGGATTTTAGGTACGCCGGGGTTTGCGCCGCCGGAACAGTATGGTTTTGCGGCCACGGATTACCGCAGCGATTTTTATGCGGTGGGCATGACATTGAAAGCACTGCTGGGAAATGAATATCGCGGTTCGCTGACCGAAGCGATTCGCCGCTGCGTAGAACTGGATCCGGAACGCAGAGTGGCTTCGGCCCGGGAACTGCGCACGTTACTGCAATCCCACTGGTATGATTTTCTGATGAAGCCTGGTAAACGCAATGCGGCGGTTGGTCTGGTTGCATTATTGCTGATTGGGAGTGTAGCCTTTTGGAGTACGCAACAGCCTGCTGAACAGAAATTGCCAGAAGGCGTTGCGACAAAGCAGGGAATATCCAATGAAACCGGCGCTGCTGTGAAAGATAAAAAAGTGCAGGCGGATTCGGGTGAAAATGAAAAGAAGAAAGCGGAGAAAAATACGGAAGCCGGTACAGAGGCAGGAAGCGGAAATATAAAGAGGGATGGCGCATTAGAACAAGCGGCTTCGTCTGAAAATGAGGCTTCTGGCAATGCAACAAAAAAAGCACCGCCCATCGTTTCATCCAATAAAGAAAGTGTTTCTACAAAGGCTGACAACGTGCAGTTCAGCGGCAGTAACTGGAATGTGTTTCAAAAGACCGAACAGCATTTAGGCCCCAAAGTGGCAAATGCAGACAAGGTGATGTATCCGCCGGGGCAGTGGCCGCGGATTACAATACAGAACCGGTCGGATTCGCCGTTGAAGAATCCCCAGGCCGTGTTGCACTTTAACGATTTTGGTGTGGTGGGCAGCGATTTTTCCGCAACCGACTACAATAACATGGTGATCTCTTCCAAATTTGCTGACAGGGGAGGGAACGGAGTCGCGCGGACGGTCACGCTGCGTTATGATGGAACGGTGCCGCCGCATGAAACGTATCATCTGAAGCTGTTCGGCGGCATAGCCGGTCTGTTTAAAACCGGTGCAAATCCTTCCGTGCGGGTGGTGTTCAGCGCGGATAACGCTGAAAACCAGGAAAAGAGTTATAGAATAGTAGTACGGTGATGCGAGCATTGCGAGATTTTTATCTGTACCCTCGCGCGAACTTCATGGAAATTTTTGCCAGTATCTGCTATAATAAAGCCGTAGTATAATTAGTTATCACAAATGTTAGAAACCGTCCATTTTTTGTTGGGAGGCATCTATAATGAATATCAAAAAATCAGTAATGACTGTTATAACCATGCTGGCAATTACGGCGACAAGTACTTGTTTTGCAGTATCGAAAGAGGATTTTGTAATTGGAAATATCCGCTTGGGGCAGCTCCTTACGGAAGTAATTGCAAAGTACGGACAGCCGGTGCAACAGGAGCAGTCGAACGAGTACTCCAGATATTATTTCGTTAAAGAAGGGAATGCGAAATGGTTCCTGGTAGATACGGCGCCGACCGATGACAAGTCGGTATTATGTGTAGCCCTTAACGGCGACGTAAAGATGGCAACAAAAGCCGGCATCAAAGTCGGTTCTACCGGCGCAGAAGTGAAAAATGCGTATGGAGAACCCGATTCATGTCTGGATGTAAACAATAACCGTATAGCTACGGATGATAAAAACTATCAGGGCCCTTGTATCGTTAGTTATGAAGCGGATGGATTGAGTTTGCAATTTGTGTTGAGCGAGGGAAAAGACGCAAAAGAACGTAAGGTAATGAGCATCGCAATGAGAGTAAAAAGCTGACGATACATTAAAAAATGTTTTGCGGGCGTGGCGGAATTGGCAGACGCACCAGACTTAGGATCTGGCGGTTTATCCATGCAGGTTCAAGTCCTGTCGCCCGCACCAAATTATGAGAACTATATAGCCGGAACCGCAAGGAACCGGCTTTTTTACAAGACAGTGTTGCTGTTTTTTTTAGCGCGCCGTTTTAACAGGAAGGGTGGACCATGCAGATTCACGGAATACCGGTCAATCTAAAATTGAATAGTACGGTTCTGATGATCGCGTCTTTTGTGATAAGTGTTGTCGCGGGTCTGATTTTTGGTTTTGCGGGCGTCGGGCGCGGTGTGTACGTGACGATGTATACGGTAGGCATGGCGTATCTGAAGATGTTGTTCCTGCTGGCGCTTCCTCTCGTCTTTCTGAATCTTGTTTCCGGTGTGATGCAACGGGTGCAGCTGCAGTCTGACCGTTCGTATCCTGCAAGGTTGTGGTTTTTCCACAGAATTGCGGTGATTGGCGCTGCGATCCTTGGCCTGGCAGCGGGAGGGATTACCGGGTCTTCCATGATCCCGGCCACCTTTGCCGGGTTTGCGGATTTCGGTCTGCGATGGCTCCGGCCTCTTGTTCCGTGGCTGCTGTTGCTGTCAGTGTTGATTGGTGCTGCCGCTGCGAAAATCGGCCCGGAAGGGGAAGAAGCCCGCAGGCTGTTCCGTTCCCTGGCAGATGTGTCTGCTTTTGCCGGAACGTTATTGTTGCGGATTTTGCCCGTGGGGCTGTTTTTCCTGCTTTGCCCCATGATTGGGGTCCGGGGGCTGGCTGTTCTGTGGCCCGGGGTGAAACTGGTTTTGGTGACGGTTTTTTGCTGTGTGGCGTACGGCGTTTTGGTTTACGGATACCAGTTGCATCATTGCGGTAAGGACTGTCCGGCGCATTTCCTGCGCAACTTTAAATCGGTTCTGCTGCAGGCTTTTGCCGTCTGTTCTTCCGGTTCCGGGGAAGGAGATGCCCTGCGCAGTCTGTGGCGAATGGGAATTGCGGAAGAAACGGGGCGGACTGCCTGGCATTGCGGAAAACTGCTGGGCAAAACGGGTACGGTGCTGTATCTGGGAATTGCCTGTATGCTGGCAGTGCGTTATGTGGGCATGCCGGTTTCTGTACTTTCGGGCGTCGGCTTCTTTTTCTGGGTTCTGTTGTTCTCGATAGCGGGAATGAAGTACCGGGGCGGCGGACTGTACTGCGTGCTGGTTCTGCTTTTTATGCTGGGGCTGCCGATGCGGGCTGCGGTACCGCTGCTGGTGTTCGAGTGGCTGCTGGACGGTTGCCGTTCGGCGCTGAATTCGGCTGCCGCAGGGACAGGGGCATATCTGGCGGACAAGCTGGGCTGGATGCTGCCGGTGCGTAAATGACACGATACATAAGGGAACGTTTTAACAGCTGTGGAATTTCTGCAGCTGTTTTGTTATAATGAAATTGAAAAGCAATATAAAAAAGTTTTATTTATCATACGAGGAGTTATTTAGATGAAAACAAAATCCGTTTTTTTGTCTGTTGCACTGAGCGTGGTCTGTCTGGCTGCTTCCAATGCGGAAGCGTGTACCACGACCATTGTGACAAAGGGCGCCTCTGCTGACGGCAGCGTGTATGTCACCCATTCCAACGATTCATTCTCCAGTGACCCGAGCATTGTGTATGTGCCGGCGAAGGATCATCCGGCCGGCGCGATGCGCAAGGTTTATCCTTCTGCCATCGCCTGGGACGATCTGCCGGAGTACGAATGTTACTCGAATCCCCGCCTCGTGGCGCCGGAACGGGCGGAGGCCTATGCGTATCCGGGAAAGAAGCACACAAAACCGATGGGAGAGATTCCCGAAGTGGCTCACACCTATGCCTATATCGACAGCGATTACGCCGTGATGAACGAGCAAGGTCTGATGCTGGGCGAATGCACGAATAATTCTCTCCACTTGGAATATCTGGAACCGAAGGAAGGCCGCGGCATTTTTTATGCCTCAGAGCTGGGGCGTGTTGCCCTGGAACGCTGCCGCACGGCGCGGGAGGCGGTTCAGCTCATGGGCGGCCTGATTGACAAATACGGTCTGTGGGGAACCGGCGAGACGCTGCTGGTGGCGGACCGGGAGGAAGGCTGGGTGCTGGAGATGCAGCCTACGCCCACGGGCAAGGGTGGTTTTTGGATTGCCCAGCGCGTGCCGGACGGGGAATTCTTCGTGGCAGCGAACCAGTTCCGCATTCATGCCATAAAACCGGGGAACCCGGACCAGATCTTTAATCCGCAACTGCCGGATATGCTGAAGAAAGCGGGCTGGGCCGCTTATGATAAAAAGGGTAATCTGGACTGGGTGCGTTCCATGAAAGCCGCGGAGGACTTCCATCCGTATTTTGCCCTGCGCCGGGTCTGGCGCGCCCTGTCTCTTGTGGCGCCGTCGTCGAAGCTCCCGGCGAAGGTAAAGAACTGGGATACGGAAGCCTATCCTTTCTCCGTTCGTCCCGATCATCCGCTAACCCTGGCGGAGATCATGGACCTGCATCGCGACGCCTATGAAGGAACGGCCTTTGACAGGCACAAAGGAGAAAATGCCGGCCCCTTTGCCTTGCCTTACCGGTACGGCAAAACGAAATGGGAACGTTCCATCACCAGTTCAAACATTGCCTATACATGGATTGCTCAGGTAAAGGACAGTCTGCCCCGGCCGATTTTCTGGCTTGCCATGAGCGCTCCGGCGGAAAGCACCTATGTTCCGCTTGCGGTGGCGCCCCTGCCGGAAGCCTATGCGAAGAACGACCGCGCCAAATACGATCCGGCTAAAGCCTGGTGGATCTCCCAGCAGGTTACGACCCTGACCAAAGGCTATTACAGTGCCATGGCTCCCAAAGTGTTGGAGACGGCCCGCAAAGGGGAACAGCGTTCCATGGAACTGGTAGCGAATGCATCCGGCCAGTCGAAAGACGAGTTTGCACAAACCCTGCGCGGTAACGCGGAACGTGTTCTTACGGACTGGCGTGGGCTGTACGGAAAACTTCTGGCGGAGCATGACGGCGGCAAAGGCCTGGAGTATGACAAGGCGTTCCAGCCCAAGGCGGACAAGGTATTGAAGTATTAACGGGAACCGCTGCCACATGTAAGCCCGGGCATACAAAACCGGATTTTTCTAATTGTCGTGGTACTTCCGCGGTTGTTTGGATGTAACCAGGGCTTTAGATTAAAAAACGAAGGGCATTTTCACGTAAAAACTAAAAATGAAAACAAAAAACGCGCCTTTGCGGACAGATAAGTTCTGCCTGTAAGGGCGCGAGTGTTTTTGTGCGGCATTATTATAATCATCAGAAGATATGTATCTCTGACTTCTGTACTAATTTATGTAACAGTTTTGCGATGAAGACGCTTTTGCTAAAAACGATTCAGATTTTTTCCAGCCTGTCTCCAATCTGCCGGTAACGGAAGTCTTTGGCCGCGTTCCAGAAATGTACGTTGACCGTGCCGCCGTTCGCTAACAGGTCTTTCAGTTCGACGGGGTTCAGCAAATTGATGCGGATGGAAAGTTCAATGATGGAGTCAAGAGTTAAGTTTTCCGCATCGGCGGCTTTCGTGACGCGATCCGATCTGCTTTCGGCGCCGCTGTGGTCTGTGCAGTCCAGAAAAACGGTTTTTCCTTCCGCGTAATCGGCTACATCGGCCAGCAGACGTTTTGTGGAATCCTGCTGATAATAGCGGGGCGTTTTGTTCAGGGTCACTTTAAAATCTTCTGCCGGCCTGTACAGTACCTGCAACGGTTTTCCACCGTAGGGGTTTGGGTAGACCAACAGTGTCTCCGATTTGTTTTCGGTAATTTCCGCGTCTGCATGAAGCAGGCTTTTCAGCTGTTCATTTAATAATGTTAGTAAGATATTCAAAGAGTTCACCTTCTTTCCTCAAGGAATCGCTGATTAAGGAATCGCTGATTAAGGAGACGCTGATTAAATGAGTTTGTGCGATGACCAAGGGATTTTTGCGACTGACAAGGAAATGGTCCGAAGGCGCAGCCGTAGCTGCGTTGAGGGACATTGACGCAGTCAGTCACAAAAAGCACCGATCAGCGTGCAGACGAATTAATCAGTGTTTCCTTAAATAAGTTTGTGTCCGGCTGGTGCGCAGACGAATTAATCAGTGTTTCCTTAATATTATATCATATTATTCGTAATTATAAAGCGCGGCTGTACTGTCCGGAAAATTAAGGAAACGGAGAATCAGGCGCTGGCGGAGCTTCAGGACAAAAGGAACGGGAAAGAATACAAAATTCAGCAAGTTTAACGTTGCGGAAGAGTCTTTGATACGATATAATAAAGTGAATAATATTGTAATGGAACATTATGATATTAGGTACAAATTGCAGAACAGATTAGAGGCAATGTATTGTTAAGTTTAATGAAAAGGGGAATCGATTTATGGCAATTATGAAAACAATGGACGGCAACGAGGCCGCCGCTTACGCATCCTATGCTTTTATTGACGCAGCCTGCATTTATCCCATCACGCCGTCTTCGCCTATGGCGGAACACGTGGATGAATGGGCTTCCGCAGGCAAAAAGAATCTGTTCGGACAGACGGTAAAACTGTTGGAGATGCAGTCGGAAGCCGGCGCTGCAGGTGCGGTACACGGCTCGCTGCAGGCAGGCGCCCTGACGGCTACCTACACTGCCTCCCAGGGTCTGCTGCTGATGATTCCTAACATGTATAAAATTTCCGGCGAACTGCTGCCGGGCGTGTTCAACGTTTCGGCCCGTGCGCTGGCTACCAGCAACCTGAGCATCTTCGGCGATCATCAGGACGTGATGGCCTGCCGCCAGACCGGTTTCGCCATGCTGGCGGAAGGCAGCGTGCAGGAAGTTATGGACCTTACCGGCGTAGCCCACATGGCCGCCATTAAGGGCCGTGTTCCGTTCCTGAACTTCTTTGACGGCTTCCGTACGTCCCATGAAATTCAGAAGATTGAAGTATTCGATTACAAAGATTATGCAGACATGCTGGACTGGGAAGCTGTGAAGGCGTTCCGGCAGCGGGGCCTGAACCCGGATGCTCCGGTAATGCGCGGCACGGCCCAAAATCCGGATACTTACTTCCAGAGCCGCGAAGCGGTTAATAAATACTATGAAGCGATTCCGGAAATCGTAGAAGATTACATGGCCAAAGTCAGCAAGATCACCGGTCGTGAATACCATCTGTTCAATTACTACGGCCCGAAAGACGCGGACCAGCTGATCGTGATTATGGGTTCCGGCCAGGAAACCGCCCTGAAGACCGCGGAACTGGTGAACGCCGCCGAGGGAACCAAGATCGGTGTACTGGCTGTGCATCTGTATCGTCCGTTCTCTGTGAAACATTTCCTGGCTGCGGTTCCGAAAACCGTGAAAAAGGTTGCGGTGCTGGACCGCACCAAAGAGCCGGGCAGCCTGGGCGAACCGCTGTATCAGGATGTCTGCAGCGCGTTCTATCAGAGCGACATGAAACCGGTCATCGTGGGCGGCCGTTTCGGTCTGGGTTCCAAAGAATTTACGCCGACCGAAATGTATGCAGTCATTGAGAACCTGCGTCAGGCTGCGCCGAAGAACGGGTTTACCGTTGGCATTAACGACGACGTGAACAACACCTCCCTGTCCAGCAGCAAGATCCTGAATGCTACCCCGAAAGGAACCAAGGGCTGCAAGTTCTGGGGTCTGGGTTCCGACGGTACCGTTGGCGCCAACAAGAGTGCTATCAAGATCATCGGCGACCACACCGACATGTATGCCCAGGGTTATTTCGCTTACGATTCCAAGAAATCCGGCGGTATTACCGTATCCCATCTGCGGTTCGGCAAAGAGCCCATCATGGAACCGTACCTGATCAAAGACGCCGATTATGTGGCTGTTCATAATCAGTCTTATGTTTACAAATATGATATTATGTCCGGTCTGAAAGAGGGCGGCAACTTCCTGCTGAACTGCAGCTGGGCGCCGGAAGAACTGGACGAGAAACTGCCGGCTGCCGTAAAACAGTACATTGCGAAGAAGCATGTTAATTTCTATATCATTGACGCGGTGAAGATTGCGCAGTCCATCGGTCTGGGCGGCCGCATCAACATGATCATGCAGTCCGCGTTCTTCAAACTGGCGGATATTATTCCGCTGGCCGACGCGGTGAAATATCTGAAGGACGCCGTGGAAGCATCCTATGGCATGAAAGGCCAGAACGTGGTTGACATGAACAATGCGGCCATCGACAAAGGCATCGAAGCCATTGTAAAAATTGATGTTCCCGCTGCCTGGGCGGATGCCAAAGACAAAGTGGAAACCAAGAAGACCGGCAATGCGTTCATCGATGATATTCTGGTTCCGGTTAACCGCCAGGAAGGCGACAAACTGCCTGTCAGCATCATGGCCCGTCACGCCGACGGCACTTTCCCGGTTGGCACTTCCGCTTACGAAAAACGCGGTATCGCCATCAACGTGCCGGAATGGGACGTGGAAAAATGTATCCAGTGCAACCAGTGCGCCTTTGTGTGCCCGCACGCTGCTATCCGTCCGGTACTGTTGAACGACGCGGAAGCGGAAAAGATCGGCTATCCGTCCAAACCGGCCATGGGCGTAAAAGACGGCAGCAAGTTTGCCATGGTGATTTCCCCGTACGACTGCCAGGGCTGCGGCAACTGTGCCCAGATCTGCCCGGCGCCCGGCAAAGCGCTGTTCATGAAACCGCTGGATACCCAGCTTGACAAAGCGCCTGCCTGGGATTATGCGGTAAATGAAGTGACGGAAAAACCGAATCCCATGAAGAAGAATACCGTGAAAGGTTCCCAGTTCGAACAGCCGCTGCTGCAGTTCTCGGGCGCCTGCTCCGGCTGCGGCGAAACGCCGTATGTAAAACTGGTGACCCAGCTGTTCGGCGACCGCATGATGGTAGCCAATGCTACGGGCTGCTCCTCTATCTGGGGCGCTTCTTCCCCGTCCATGCCCTATACCGTGAACAAGAAAGGCCACGGTCCGGCCTGGGCTAACTCCCTGTTTGAAGATAACGCGGAATATGGTTTAGGTATGTTCCTGGGCGTGGAACAGTCCCGGGACCGCGTGGAAGAACTGATCGATGCGGCGCTGGCTGCAGGCAAAGGCTCTGCGGATCTGCAGGCTGCCATGAAAGACTGGAAAGAAAACAAGAATGTCAGCGAAGGCACCCGGGAACGGGCGGACAAACTGGCGGAACTGTTAGCGAAAGAAGCAGGCGCGGACGTAGCGCTGCAGGAAATCCTTGACCTGAAACAGTTCTTTATTAAACGCAGCCACTGGATCTTCGGCGGCGACGGTTGGTCCTATGATATCGGCTACGGCGGACTGGACCATGTGCTGGCCAGCGGCAAGAATGTAAATGTTCTGGTTCTGGATACGGAAGTGTACTCCAACACCGGCGGTCAGTCCTCCAAGGCGACCCCGACAGCTGCCATTGCGCAGTTTGCTGCCAGCGGCAAGCGTACCAAGAAGAAAGACCTGGGCATGATGGCCATCAGCTATGGCTATGTGTATGTGGCGCAGGTTTCAATGGGCGCAGACAAGAACCAGCTGGTGAAGGCGCTGACGGAAGCGGAAGCTTACGACGGTCCGTCCCTGATCATTGCGTACTGCCCGTGCATCAACCACGGCCTGAAAGCCGGCATGGGCTGCAGCCAGCTGGAAGAAAAACGCGCTGTTGCCTGCGGTTACTGGGCGACCTACCGTTACAATCCGGAACTGAAGGCCCAGGGCAAGAATCCGTTCATCCTGGATTCCAAAGAACCTACCGAAAGCTTCCGTGACTACCTGCTGGGCGAAGTGCGTTTTGCGTCCCTGCAGAAAGTCCGTCCGCAGCTGGCTGAAGAACTGTATCAGAAGACCGAAGCGGATGCCATGGAACGGATCGCGAACTACAAGAAAATGGCAGGAAAAGAATAAAGTTAAGTTGGGAAACACTGGCTGACGAGGCGGAGAAACAGAAAGCGTTTCCGTATATCTGAAATCAGCCGGAGAATCTCCGGCTGATTTTTTGGCTGTTTTTCTTGAAGCAGGTTTTCCTTTTATTTCTTGAGAACGATAGCTGAGTCAAACGATAAGAGAAGAATACAGTGATACATTTATGATAGTACATCTTTTTGCTTTTTTAGGCGGCGTAGGACTTTTCTTATACGGTATGGAACTGACGGGCGTGCCTGTGATGGGCGTGCTTCTAGGCGCGCTGGTAGCGGCGACCCTGCAGTCTTCCGCGGCAACCACCGTGATGTCGGTAGGCCTGGTCAACGCCGGCGTGATGACGTTAAAGCAGGCGTTCAGCGTGGTCATGGGGGCCAATATCGGGACGACCTTTACGGCCCAGCTGATTGCGTTCAAGCTGACCGATTATTTTACGGTTATGATCTTTGTCGGGGCCATGACCCGCGTCCTTGCCAAACGCAAGAAGGGCCAGTTCATCGGCCAGATCCTGCTGGGCTTCGGCCTGCTGATGCTGGGTATGAAGGTGCTCAGCGCCGCGGCGTCCCCCCTGCGAAGCAGTCCGGTGTTTGTAGAGTTCGTTTCCCGTTTTGCCGATAACCCGGCGCTGGGGGTTATCGTGGGTATCATCTTTACCATTATGGTCCAGTCCAGCGCGGCTACGGTCGGCATTTTGATGGCCATGGCCGGTCAGGGTCTGCTTCCCCTGGAAGGGGCTATCCCGGTGTTGCTGGGCGATAATATCGGCACCTGCCTGACGGCCATCGTGGCGGCTTCCCGGAGCAACACTTCGGCCAAGCAGGTGGCGCTGTCCCATGTGCTGTTCAACTCCTTCGGCTGCGTGATTTTCCTTGCGTTTCTGCCTTTGTTTGTCAAAGTCGTGCTGGCGATTTCCCCGGCAGGGGATATTGCCCGGCAGATCGCCAACTCCCACAGCGCCTTCAACGTGCTGAACACCCTGATCTTCCTGCCATTGATCACTCCGTTTACCCATCTCATTGAAAAACTGCTGCCGGATAAGGGCGATAAGATTTCCGTGAAACCGCTGTACCTGAATGACGCGATGCTGGCAACCCCGTCCATCGCTATCGTACTGGCGGAAAAAGAAGTGATCCGCATGGGGGAAGTGGCCCGGAAAAACATGCACGCGGCGGTGGAGTCCCTTGTGAAATACGATCCTGCTAAGGTGCAGTACGTGCTGGAACATGAACCGATCGTGGATAAGCTGAATGAAGAGATCACCCGGTACCTGACCCATATTTCCGAAAAAGGACTGGGCAGTTCCCTGTCCGCGAAGCACATGGCCCTGATGCATGCCTGCATCGATCTGGAACGGATCGGCGACCATGCCCAGACCCTGGTGAAGCGCAGCCGCAAAATTTTTGAGGAAAAAATCGTAATCTCCCCGGAAGCGCAGCAGGAGATTGCGGAAATCGGCAAGCTGATGGAACATTCGCTGGAAGTCAGCATGGAAAGCTTTGCGAAAAACGATCCGAAGCTGGCCGAAGAGGCCTGGAGTGTCTGCCGCCAGGTGAAAGCGGCGCAAAAGGAAATGCGGAAGAACCACATCCGGCGTCTGAACGAAGGCACCTGCCATCCGGATTCCGGCCTGGTCTTTTTGGAAATACTGATTAACATGAAGAGGACCAGCGACCACGCGAAAAATATCAGCCAGATGGTGTTGGGAATTTTTTAAAAAAGTTGTTGACAAAACCGAAAGGATACTTTATAATCAACCATGTTGTTACCGATGCGGAAATAGCTCAGTTGGTAGAGCACAACCTTGCCAAGGTTGGGGTCGCGAGTTCGAGTCTCGTTTTCCGCTCCATG